>NZ_CP090423.1:3721685-4078371 GCF_023518235.1 Stenotrophomonas maltophilia | reverse complement strand
AGTTCCTATGCGCTGGCCGAACAGGTCTTCATTGATGGCCGGCGCTTGTATGACCGCAGCGTGCCCGAGGCCACGCCGCGCTCAGATTTCCAGCTTGGCCAGGAGGTACGCTGATGGGCGCGTTGAACAAGCGTCGCCGGGCATGGCCCGGCGCTACCGTGGTGGCATTGCTGTTGCTGGCAACCACGGCATCGGCGCAGGACCTGCTGGTGCGCAACGCCACGGTGCACACCGCCAGCGCGCGCGGCAGCCTGCACAACGCCGACGTACTGGTGCAGGGCGGCATCATCCGCGCGGTGGGTGCCGGCCTGTCGGCACCGGCCGGGGTGACCGCGGTCGAGGCCAATGGTCGGCCGCTGACCCCGGCACTGTTCGGTGGCATCACCGAGATCGGCATCGAAGAAGTCTCCGGTGAATCGAGCACGGTCGACAGCACGCTGAAGATCGGCGAGCAACCGCTGCGACCCGAGTTCGACGTCACCCTGGCCTACAACCCGGCCTCGGTGCTGATCCCGGTGGCGCGGCTGGAGGGCATCGGCTTCACCGCGCTGGGTGCGGCCACCGGAGGCGGCTTCGTGGCCGGCCAGGGCGGCGTGGTCCGGCTGGACGGCAGCGCCGATCCCCTCGGGCCGCACGCCCTGTTCCTGCGCCTGGGCTCGTCAGCATCGGAGCTGACCGGCCACTCGCGCGCGGCGCAATGGATGCTGCTGCAGCAGATGGTGGATGAGGCCCGCGGCCAGGTGCCCGCCGATTCGCCGCATGCCTTGCTGACCCCGGCCGGGCGGCGCACGCTGGGCCGCTACCTGGCCGGCCAGGGCCGTATCGTGGTGGAGGTGGACCGCGCGGCGGACATCCGCCAGCTGCTGCGCTGGGCCGCGCGCGAGAAAGTGAAGATCGCCCTGGCCGGCGGCAGCGAGGCCTGGCAGCTGGCGCCGGAACTGGCAGCGGCGCATGTGCCGGTGTTCGTCGACGTGCTGGCCAACCTGCCGGCCAGCTTCGACCAGATCGGTGCCACCCTGGAAAATGCCGCGCGCCTGCAGCGGGCCGGCGTGGCGGTGTCGTTCGTGCAGCGCGGCGATGCCTCGCACAACGCGCGCAAGATGCGCCAGCTGGCCGGCAACGCGGTCGCCAACGGCCTGCCCTGGGCCGATGGCCTGGCCGGCCTGACCCGGGTTCCGGCACAGGCCTTCGGCGTGGCCGACCAGATCGGCAGCATCGAGCCGGGCAAGCGCGCCGACCTGGTGCTGTGGGAAGGCGACCCGCTGGATGTGGCGCACTATGCCGAACAGGTCTGGCTGGGCGGCCGTGCGATGCCGATGCGCTCGCGCCAGACCGAACTGCGCGACCGCTACCTGCAGCGCAACGCGCAGCCCTGACCGCCTTCAAGGAAACCCTCATGGCCACGCTGCGCTGGTATTTCGACTTCGTCTCGCCCTATTCCTACCTGCACTGGCAGAAGCTGAAGCGGCTGCCGCAGTTCGGCCAGATCCAGCCGGTGCCGATCGCCTTCGGTGCGGTGCTGCATCACCTGGGCAACCTCGGCCCGGCCGAGATTCCGGCCAAGCGCCGCTTCATGTACCGCCAGCTGCAGTGGACCGCGCAGGCCGAGGGCACGCCGCTGCGTTTCCCACCGGGCCATCCGTTCAACCCGCTGTCGGCGCTGCGCCTGTGCCTGGCGGCCGGTGCCAGCGCGCAGGCGGTGGACGTGCTGTTTGACTGGATCTGGCGCGAGGGCAACGCCGGCGACAGTGCCGAGGCTCTGCGCGAGCCCGGCGCCCGGCTGGACATCGAGGATGTGGCCACCGCCATTGCCGATCCGGCGGTGAAGGAGCAGCTGCGGCGCAACACGGACGCCGCCATCGGCGCCGGTGTGTTCGGCGTGCCGACCCTGGCCATCGGCGATGAACTGTTCTGGGGCAACGATGCGCACCCGTTGATCGCCGCCGTGCTGGACGATCCGGGCCTGTTGCAGCAGCCCGAGTGGCAGCGCCTGGACAGCCTGCCAGTGGCGGTGCAGCGTAGTCGCTGAACAGGCACTGGCGTATTTCCCTCGCGCGCCGGGCGCGGTTTTGAGATAGTTTTCACATTTCCGAACCTACAACCGCCCTGGAGGGGGAGCCGCGGATGCGCATCGGAATCGTCGTCGACTCGGCCTGCGACCTGCCGCAGGACTTCATCGCCGAACACAACATCGTGCTGCTGCCGATCACCGTCCGCATCGGCGAAGCCGTGCTGGCCGATCACCGCGATGAGCAGGCCACGCTCAGTTTCCTGCACGCCCATGTGGCCGAGCATGGCGCTGAAGCGGAAACCATCCCCTTCAGCGTCAACCAGATCCGCGACCTGTTCCTGCAGCAGCTGGTGATCGACTACGACCACGTGTTCTGCATGACCATCACCAAGACCCGCAGCCCCATCCACGACAACGCGCTGCAGGCCAGCTTCGCCATCCTCAACGACTACAAGCCGGTGCGGCAGGCGGCGGGCTACAACTCGCCGTTCGCGCTGCGCGTGCTCGACACCCAGAACCTGTTTGCGGCGCAGGCGGTGACCGCGATCGAGGCCGTGCGCCTGCGCGACAGCAACGCCAGCGTGCAGCAGATCCGCGAGCGGCTGGAGGAACTGGCCGGCAACGTGCATGGCTACATGGTCACCCGCGACCTGTACTACATGCGCGCACGTGCACGGCACAAGGGTGACCGCAGCGTCGGCCTGCTCAGTGCCGCGCTGGGCAGCGCGCTGGACATCAAGCCGGTGCTGCACGGCTACCGCGGCGAGACCGGGCCGGTGGCCAAGATCAAAGGCTTCGACAACGCCGTACAGAAGCTGTTCGCCGTGGTGGGCCAGCGTGTACGCGCCGGGCTGATGACACCGACGGTGTGCGTCAGCTACGGCGGTGAACTGGACGAACTGCGCGCCCTGCCCGGCTATGCGGCATTGAAGCAGGTCTGCGCCGAGCACGGCGTCAGCGTGTATGAGTCGGTGATGAGCCTGACCGGCATGGTCAACGTCGGCAAGGGCGCGGTCACCGTGGGCTTTGCCGATGGGCCGCATCGGTTTGAATGAAGGCCAACCGCGGCGGGAATCTGCACATCGATTCCACCGCGACTGTGCCAGCCTTGCCGCACTTCAAGGAGAACACCATGCCTGCGCAGTACCACATCAGCCTGCCCGACCCGTCCAAGGCCCGCGGCAACGACCCTGACCTGTCCTTCCATTCGCAGGGCGCCGCCGGCTTCGCCGAGGAACTGCAGAACGCCCTGCGCAGCGGCACGCTGTTCGAGCGCTGGAAGGCCAAGCAGCCCGACCCGGATGCGGTGGAACCGCAGTGGGGCGTGACCGATCCGGACGCCACCGTGACCGGCGAACAGAAGGACCTGCGCATCAACCTGGTGGCCACCACCCGCATCGACAGTGACGTGTTCAAGCAGCGCCTGCGCCTGCTGGCCGGCAGCCACTGGGAACTGCGCGACGTACGTTGAGGTGCCCGCCGGGCATGGCCCGGCGCTGACCATGCTCTGGTAGATGCCAACCTTGGTTGGCGCTTCTGCAAAAAGCTGCCAACCCAGGTTGGCAACTACCGGGCGCGAGGTAGTGCCGGCCGCTGGCCGGCATTACCAGCCGCCGCCCAGCGCGCGGTACAGCTCCACCCGGGCGATCGCCGCCGTGGCCTGGCTGTTGGCCAGCGCGGCCTGGTTGTCCAGCGCGATGCGCTGGGTACTGAGCACATCCAGCATGTCGACCACGCCGGCCTGGTACTGCCGACGCGCCGCACCCAACGCGGTTTCGCTCTCCTCCACCGCCACGTGCAACTGCACGGTGCGCTGCTGTTCGGTGGCATAGCCATCGATGGCGTCATCCACTTCATGCCAGGCCTGCAGCACCGTGCGCTGGAACTGCAGCGACGCCTGCTGCTGCTGCAGCCTGCTCAACGCGAGATTGGCCTTCAAACGCCCGCCCTGGAAGATCGGCAGGCTGATCGCCGGCCCGACGCTGAAGCGATGCGCGTTCCAGCCATCGAGGTCATCAAGCTGCTTGGCCTGGAAACCGGCATCGCCATTCAACCTGATACGCGGCAGGAAGCTGGCCTTGGCCACCCCGATACCCGCCGTTGCGGCATGCAGTGCCGCTTCTGCGCGCCGGATGTCCGGGCGGCGCTCGGCCAGTTCGCTGGGCAGACCCACCGCCACCGCCGGCAACGCCGGCCAGTCGCGACGTGCATCCTGCAACTGCGCATCCAGTGCCTGCGGGGGTTGCGCCAGCAGGAATGCCAGCGCATTGCGCAGCTGCGATTCGCGATGCCGCAGCGGCGCGATGCGTGCCTGCAATGAGGCCACCTGCGCCGCCGCGCTGGAGACCTGCAGCGTGCTGGCCACGCCCTGGCGCTGGCGTGCTTCGGTCAGGCGCTTGATGTCGTGGGCGATGCTCAGATTGTCCTCGGTGATCGCCCGCAGCTGCCGCGTCGCACGCAGCTGCAGATAGTCACGCGCGGTTTCCGCCAGCAACGCGATGCGCACCGCATGCGCATCCTCCTCGGCCATCTGCACGCGCGCATCGGCCGCTTCCAGCTGGCGCCGCACGCGCCCCCACAGATCCAGCTCCCAGCTCAGGCCCATGCCCGCCTGGAACAGCCCGTAGTCGTCGCGCCCGCCGTTGCCGGAGGGATCGTTCAGGCCCACCTCGCTGTTGCGTGCACGCGCGCCGCTGGCGGTTGCGCTGACGCTGGGCAGACGGTCGGCAGCGCTGATGCCACGCGCGGCGCGGCTCTGCTGCACGCGGTTGGCCGCCAGCCGCAGGTCGATATTGGCCTGCAACACCTGCCCTGCCAGCTGACCCAGCAGTGGATCGTCGAAGCCGGCCCACCAGGCCGCGTCCTGATCGATTGCACTGGCGGTCACCGCCTCACCCTGCCAGTGGCTGGGCAGTTGCGCCTGCGGACGCACGAAGTCCGGGCCCATCGTGCAGGCGGCCAGCGCCGTGCACACGGTGGCCGCGAAGAAGATGCGCAACACGGGGCCTGCGCTCATGCGCCCTCCCCGGCCGCAGGGCCCGCAGCACGCTGCGCGTTCTGGGCGCGCGCACGACTGTCCAGGTCGACGCTGGCCTCCACCGACATGCCGGCGCGCAGCTTGTCCAGCAACGGCTGGCCCGGCTCCAGCACGATCTTCACCGGAATGCGCTGCACCACCTTGGTGAAGTTGCCGGTGGCATTCTCCGGTGCGACGGCGGCGAAGGTGACGCCGGTGGCCGGGGCGATGCTGTCGATGTGGCCACGCAACGGCTTGCCGGGGAACACGTCCACCGTCAGCTCGACCTGCTGGCCGGCCTGCATGCGGGTCATCTGCGTTTCCTGGAAGTTGGCGACCACGAAGGCGCGCTGCAGCGGCACCACCGCCGCCACCGGCGTGCCCGGCGTGAGGTAGGCACCGACGCGAACCGCGCGACGACCGACCATGCCTTCGATCGGTGCGCGCAGCACGGTGTGCGAAAGATCCAGTTCGGCGCGAGCCTGCGCCGCTTCCGCGCGCTGCACGGCAGCCTGCGCGGCCTGCACACCGGCCGTCAGGATGTTGGTGCGCTGGCGCGCGGTCGACAGCGCGGCCTGGCCCTGCTGCAGATGCGCACTGGCCACTGCCTGCTTCGACTGTGCCTGCTGTGCGTTCTGCACGGTGCCGGCGCCATCACGGGCCAGCTCGCGGTAACGCTGCTGGTCGGCACTGGCCAGGGTCAGTTCGGAACGGCTGACATCGACACTGGCCCTGGCCTGCTCGATCAGCGAATCCTGCTGGGCCAGTGCGGCCTGCGCATTGGCCAGCTGCGCGCGGGCATTGGCGAGGTCAGCACGTGCCGCCTGCAGTGCCACCTGGTAGTCACGGTCGTCGATGCGGGCGAGCACGTCGCCGGCCTTTACCGATTGGTTGTCCTGCACATCCACGGTACTGACGAAGCCGGCCACCTTCGGTGCGACCACGGTGAAATCGGCATTGACGTAGGCATTGTCGGTGCGCTGGTAGCGCCCGTCGCGCAGCAGCAGCCAGCCGCCGATGGCCAGAGCCAGCACGCCCAGTGCAAGGCCGGTGTTGAGGATTGTCTTGTTGAGGCTCATGGGGGAGTCCTTGCGGGTAAGGGTCAGGCCACAGCACGTGGCGGATGGACACGGGTTGCCCACGGCAGCAGCGGCAGGCAGCCCAGAGCTACCAGCGCCACCAGCCAGTACAGGTCCGCCGAGGTCAGCGCCTGCACCTGGGCGTGCAGGCGCGCGGGCAGATCGGCGCTGGCCGGCAACCACGGCTGGTTGCCCAGGTGGTCGACCAGCGCGGTCGAATGGAGGTGACGCCGTGACTGCCCGACCGCATCGAGCACGCCACCGGCGAACACCGCCGAAAAGCCTTTGACGGTGTTGAACCAGGCCGAGGCATAGGGACCGTCCTGCGGCGCCAGGCCAGTGGTGGCCAGCAACAGCAACGGCAGTACCGCCATCGGCTGCGCCACGACCTGCAGCAGCTGCACCCACAGGAAGGTGTCACGGTTCCACTGCACATCCAGGTGCGCGCCGATGAAGCACGCCGCCGCCAGCAGCAACAGCCCGGCCGCCTGCACCCAGCGGCAGTCCACCACTCGCAGGTTCATCAGGGCAGCCACCAGCGGCAGCGCAATGACCTGCGGCAGCGCCAACCACAACAACAGCGGCGCGGTCTGCAACGGGCGGTAGCCCTGCACGCTGGCCAGGAACCCGGAGGGGATGGAGATGACCGCCAGCAGCACGAACAGCACGCCCACGCAGGTGACCAGCGAATAGCCGAGATTGCGATGGGCCAGCAGTTGCAGCTTGAAGAACGGCAGCGGGTGGAACCATTCATTGATGAAGAACAACACCAGCAGGCCGCTGCCGCCGCCCAGCAACACCGTGATCAGCGGTGAATCGAACCAGTTCAGGCGTGCGCCCTGGGTCAGGCCCAGCACCAGCATCACCAGCGCCGGCAGCCCCAGGGCCAGGCCCACACCGTTGAACTGGGCAAAGCGCTCCAGGCGCATCGGGTCCTGCGGCAGGCCCCAGCCGACCATCACCATGCCGGCCACGCAGAACGGCACGATCTGCCAGAACGCGAACTGCCAACCCGCGTGCTCCACCCACAGCGCGGCCAGCGGCGTGCCCATGCTCGGCCCGAACGTGGCGGTGAGCGCATAGCCTGCCAGGCCGTACAGCTTGATACCCGGGGGCAGGAAGCGCAGCGCCACGCTCATCAGCAGCGGAGGCAGGGCACCGCCAGACAGGCCCTGCAACGCGCGCAGCAGCAGGAAGGTCGGCAGGTTCGGCGCCAGCGGGCACAGCACACCCAGCAGCATGAAGGCGCCGATCATCACCAAGCCGAAGCGGCGCAGCGAGAAGGTGGCCGCGCACCAGGGCGCGAAGGCCATCGCGCTGACTGACATGGCGCTGTAGATGCCGGTGATCCAGTTGCCGTCATCGACGCTGAACCCCATCGCGCCGCGGATGTCAGCCAGCGCGACCTTGGTGACGTTCTCGTTGAATCCCGACAGCAAGACCACCAGCAGCACACCGCACAGCCCGACCACGATGCGGCGATCGAACGCGGGGGCAGCGGGGACTGCCGGGGCCTGTGGCAGGGTGATCGCGCTCATGGGTGCGGACCGATCCGTGCAGCGCACGGCAGATGAAGCGACATGGCGTGCGCTCGGTGAATGTGGGGAGCGCAGTCTAGGCAGGCCCACAGCTGCGAAAAATGGCGTGGGTGAAATGCCAGTCGTGCACCAGACGCACGGGTTGCCGCGCTCCATGGATTGCCGCTTCGAGGCGCACGGCGTGCCCGCGCTCCATCGAATGCCTTTTCATGGAGTCGAGCAGAAGTGGTCGGGCAGGCTCGACGCTACAACGCGTCGGCGTCGCACATGCTCTTGATCGTACGGCGCAGCCAACGGTGCGCTGGGTCGTTGTCCATGCGCGGATGCCAGGCCTGCACCAGCGCCACCGTGCGTACTGGCACCGGCAGCGGGAACATGCGCAGTGGCAGTCCCATGTAGGCAATCCGATCGAGCATCACGCTGGGCATCTGCGGCAGCACCAGGTCCGAGGAGGCTGCGGCGAAGATCGCACCGTGGAAGGTGGGGATGACCATCGCGACCCGCCGCCGCAGGCCCAACTGTGCCAGTTCGTCGTCGATCGGCCCATGCGCGATGCCGCGCCGCGAGACGGCGATGTGGTCGCAGGCGGCAAACCGCTCTGCAGTGATATCGCCGTCGAACAGCGGATGATCCTCGCGGGCTGCGCCGAGCAGTGCCGTGGTGAACAGGTTCTGGACCTTGGTTTCCTGCGTATGCTTGCCGGCAGTGCTGATATACAGGTCGATCCGGCCCTGCACCATCGCGTCATCGTCGGAGTCACCTTCGGGCATGAACCGCAGCGTGCAACGTGGCGCCTGCTGGCGGAACACTTCGCGCAGGCGGCCACCGTAGCTGCCGATGAACACGTCGTTGGCGCGGATGCTGAAGGTATGTTCCAGGGTCTGGATGTCCACCTCACGCCCATCGTTGAACACCCGATGGGCCTGCTCGATCACGTCGCGCACCTGCTCGCGCAGTTCCAGCGCGCGCGGGGTCGGCGCCAGGCCGCGGCCGGCGCGTACCAGTACCGGGTCGCCCAGCGCGTCGCGGATCCGCCCCAGGGTGCGGCTCATGGCCGGCGCGCTCAGGTTCATGCGCCGGGCCGCCCCGGCGACACTGCCTTCGTCCAGCAGGACATCCAGGGCCAGCAGCAGGTTGAGGTCGGGCAGGGGCATGGCAGTCTCCAACAGGTGGAATGACTCTACGACACTCTCGGTCAAAGTCGATTGCGTACCATGCACGCATTGCCTGCACCACACGGCATGGGTGCGCGGCGCGGCATGAGCGACCATCCCCGGCCTGCCAAGGAGACACCCATGTTCAACACCCTGCTGGTCGCCCTCGATGGCGGCCCCCAGCACGCGCGCGTGCTGGACCTGGCCGCAGCCGTCGCCGGCCCGCGCAGCCGCCTGCACCTGCTGTGCGTGCTCGACCCCGAATTCACGCTGGCCGCCGATGCCAGCGAAGCCGACCGCATCGAGTACCCGGAAGCCGCCCGCCAGCGCTCACGCGCCGAAGCGGTGCTGGCCGAAGCGCTGGCCGAGCTGCGCGAACGCGGCGTCGATGCCATCGCGCAGATCCCCTCCGGCGAACCCGGCGAAGTCATCAGCGACCAGGCCCGGCGCCTGAAGTGCGACCTGATCGTGATCGGCCATCGCCACCTGTCGCGCCTGGAACGCCTGTTCGAACCTTCGGTCGGGCAATGGACCATCGACCACGCGCCCTGCCCGGTGCTGGTGGAAACCCGCGACCGGCACGGCTAGCGGCCATGGCCTCCCGCGCTCCGTTGTTCCCCACCCGGGTCAGCTACCGCGCCTTCGGTCGTCAGTTCGGCCACGGCGAGCAGGCGCTGCTGGCGGCGATCCGCCAGCTGCGCGAGCCTGGCCTGCGGGCCGAGGGCCTCATCGGCCTTGGCGATCTCGGCCTGGACCGGCAGGGCTGCGATGCGTTTCTGGGCTTGTTGCCGCTGCTGACCACACCTTCGGCGCCGATCGACCTGCTGCGGCCCGGCTCCCCGTTCATCGCGGCCAGCGAACTGGACCTGCTGGTCTGCCTGCTGCGCATCGCCCAGTGGCGGCGTGCGCGCCCGCGCGCGGACGACCCGCTGGCGCCGCTGCGTCTGCAGCTGGCGCGCTGCGCCCAGGCGGTGCAGGCGGCGAACCTGCACCTGCGGCCACGCTCGCTGTCGCCGGTCGGGCTGCGGCTGCTGGATCCGGCCGGCTGGCACCGGCAGCGATGAGCCCGCGCCAGCGCGGGTGTGGGGCTGGCCGGTCGGTCTCAGCAGTCCAGGGTGCCGTGCGCGTTGCCCTCATCGTCGAGAACGTGCGCGTGCAGCATCACCTGGTTGCGGCCAGCGCGCTTGGCGGCATACAGGCCGGCGTCTGCATCGGCCAACAGCTGATCGGCGCTGGCCAGCGCGGGCGGATGCAGATAGCCCACGCCAACACTGATGCTGATCGATCCTTCCGGCAACGGCAGGGCCTCCACCGCCTCGCGCAAGCGCTCGGCCAGCGCCAGCACCCCCGACAATGCACTTCCGGACACGATCACCGCGAATTCCTCGCCACCGTAGCGCGCCACACTGTCGCCGGCGCGGCCGGCCGTTGTCTTCAGCACCGCCGCGACAGCCTGCAGACAACGGTCGCCGGCCGGATGGCCGTGCTGGTCGTTGAACGCCTTGAAGTGGTCGATGTCGACCAGCAGCAGGGCCAGTTCGCTGCCGTTGCGCCGCGCCCGGTTCCATTCGGCCTGCAGCACCGTGTCGAACTCGCGGCGGTTGGCCACCCCGGTCAGGCCGTCGCGCCGGGCCAGCTCATCCAGTCCCGCCTGGCGCTCCAGCAGATCCATCTGCAGCACGGTACTGCGCAGGCTGAAGCCCAGTGTGGCGACCACGAAGCCGGCCACCGCCAGCCATCGCGCGTGGTCCACCACCAGGGTGCCGACCACCAGCAGCAGCAGCGGCAGGATGATCGGCCCGCCGGCCTGGACCAGCCGCGAAAGGCGGGGGTGCAGCACGAAGCCGGGCGCCGGTGCCTGGCGCAGCGCCAGCACGGCCAACAGCAGGAACGGCAGGTCGATCAGCAGGTCGTTGTAGGCACCAAATGACTGCTCGGCGGTGTAGTGGTTGATGTAGAACGCCACCGCCAGGTAGACCAGCGCATACAGCGCCAGCGCGCGGAAGAAGCTGCGCCGCTCGGGCACGTCGCCGGCCAGCCAGCGCACCACCGCAAAGACGGCGATGCACAGGTTCTGGATGTCGAACATGCGCTGCATGTTCGCCATGGCCTGGTTGTCGATATCGATGCGGTCGGCGAACGACTGCGTATGCACGAAGAACAGCACGCCCAGCAGCGCCGCCATGCCACCGTCGATCACGCTGATCGACCAGCGCTCACGGCGCGCACGCGCCAGGATGAACACCAGCGGCACGCCGTACAGCACATACAGAAGCAGGCTCACCCGCGGAGTGATGTCGGCGCGATCGGCGCCAAGGGCATCGAGCATGTTCACGCCCATGCCGCCGGCCCACAGCAGCAGGGCCAGCGCCGTGGCCCGCCAGCCCAGCGCCGCGCGGTCGCGCTGACCACGCCACAGGCAGGCCGCTGCGGCCAGCACGGGGGCGCCGGTCAGGAAAACGAAGGACCCCGCACCCGCCGATCCCGGCCACAGGGTCAGCACCAGGCCATGGCAGAGCACATACAGCAGCGCCAGCACTACCGGCATGCATCCCCCGATCCACAAAGCCGTACGCGCGCACGATAGCCCGGGGCGGCGCCACGATGGTGTGATCCACCACTAAAAAGGCGGCGTGTAACCGTAGAGCCGAGCCCATGCTCGGCTGCCATCCAGTCGGAGGCCCAAGGGAAAGCCGAGCGTAGGCCCGGCTCTACCGGGGTCAACGCTTCAGCGCTTGGGCGTGATGGGCGATGTGCTCGCCGATGAAGCTGGCGATGAAGTAGTAGCTGTGGTCGTAGCCGGGCTGCAGGCGCAGGGTCAGCGGGTGGCCAACGGCCTCGCAGGCCTGCTGCAGGCGCTCGGGCTGCAGCTGGGTCTGCAGGAATTCATCGGCGGCGCCCTGATCCACCAGCAGCGGCAGCCGTTCTTCGGCCGTGGCCAGCAGCGCGCAGGCATCCCACTGCGCCCAGTCGGCCGGGTTGGCGCCCAGATAGGCGGTGAACGCCTTCTGTCCCCACGGCACCTGGCTGGGCGCAACAATCGGCGAGAACGCCGACACGCTGCGATAGCGGCCGGGATTGCGCAGGGCAATCACCAGCGCACCATGGCCGCCCATCGAGTGCCCGCTGATGGCGCGCGCAGCGGTCACCGGGAAGTGCGCCTCGATCAGCGCCGGCAGTTCCTGCGCCACATAGTCATGCATGCGGTAGTGCTTGGCCCACGGCTGCTGGGTGGCGTTGAGGTAGAAGCCAGCGCCCTTGCCCAGGTCGTAGCCTTCGGCATCGGCCACCTCGTCGCCGCGCGGGCTGGTGTCGGGCGCGACCAGGATCACCCCGTGCTCGGCCGCGTACCGCTGCGCGCCGGCCTTGGTGATGACGTTCTGTTCGGTGCAGGTCAGGCCGCTCAGCCAGTACAGCACCGGCAGCTTCTGCGTGGCCGCCTGCGGCGGCAGGTACACGGCGAACTGCATGTCGCAGCCCAGCGTGGTGGACGTGTGGCGGTAGACATCCTGCCAGCCGCCGAAGCAGGCGCGGTGTTCAATGCGTTCCATGATGTTCTCCTGCGCGGCGCGTCGGCGCACGCATGCTTCTGGTAGGTGCCGACCTTGGTCGGCTTATCCACGCCCGGCGTGGATGCCTTTGTTGATCAGTTCATCCAGCTGCGACAGCAGGCGCAGCAGCGGTTCGACGCCGGGCTGCCCGTCCAGGTTGCGGTACGCGGCCACCGCCGCCTGGCTGCGCGGCGGCCACTGGCCGTCGGCACGGGCTTCGTGCAGGCGGGGCAGGAACACCTGCGCCAGCCAGTGCTCGAACGGCATCTCGTCGGTACCGAACGGTGAATCCACCGCACGCGGCGGTCCGACCGGCCCCTCGACCCAGCCCAGCGCACGCAGCGCCTGCTCGATCGGTTCGACCAGGGCCGCGCGCGGATCGTCCGCGCGCGGCCTGCGCAGGGCATCGAGCCAGCCCATGCCGCGGCTCAGTAGTGGACCACCGAACGGATCGACTTGCCTTCATGCATCAGGTCGAAGGCTTCGTTGATCTTGTCCAGGTCCATGGTGTGGGTAACGAACGGCGCCAGTTCGATATCGCCCTTCATCGCGTCCTCGACCATGCCCGGCAGCTGGCTGCGGCCCTTCACGCCACCGAAGGCGGTGCCCATCCACTTGCGGCCGGTCACCAGCTGGAACGGGCGGGTGGAGATTTCCTGGCCCGACCCGGCCACGCCGATCACCACGCTCTGGCCCCAGCCACGGTGTGCGCATTCCAGCGCCGCGCGCATCACGTTGACGTTGCCTATGCACTCGAAGCTGTGGTCCACGCCCCAAGTGGTCATTTCCACGATGACCTGCTGGATCGGCTTGTCGAAGTCCTTCGGGTTGATGCAGTCGGTGGCGCCGAATTCGCGCGCCAGCTCGAACTTGGACGGGTTGGTGTCCACCGCGATGATGCGGCCAGCCTTGGCCTGGCGCGCACCCTGGATCACCGCCAGGCCGATGCCGCCGAGGCCGAACACGGCCACACTGTCGCCTTCCTGCACCTTGGCGGTGTTGTGCACCGCGCCGATGCCGGTGGTGACGCCGCAGCCGAGCAGGCAGACGTGTTCCGGGTTCGCGTCCGGGTTGATCTTGGCCAGCGACACTTCGGCCACCACGGTGTACTCGCTGAAGGTCGAGCAGCCCATGTAGTGGTAAAGCGGCTCGCCGTTGTAGCTGAAGCGGCTGGTGCCATCAGGCATCACGCCCTTGCCCTGGGTGGCGCGCACGGCCACGCACAGGTTGGTCTTGCCGCTCTTGCAGAACAGGCACTCGCCGCACTCGGCGGTATACAGCGGAATCACGTGGTCACCCGGTTTGACGCTGGTCACGCCCTCGCCCACTTCCACCACGATGCCGGCGCCTTCATGGCCCAGCACCACCGGGAACAGGCCTTCCGGATCGTCGCCGGACAGGGTGAACGCATCGGTGTGGCAGACACCGGTGTGGGTGATCTTGACCAGCACTTCTCCGGCCTTCGGCGGGGCGACATCGATCTCGACGATCTGCAGCGGCTGGCCGGGACCAAAGGCGACGGCGGCACGGGACTTCATGGTGGCTTCTCCAAAGACAGGCAGTAACAGGATGGGCGGCGCAATGTTGCGCCGTCGTTTATTTCAGGTACGAGCGGATCAACGCGCTCATGTCGCGCACGCGTTCGGCGCGCTGTTCGTCGGAGGCGGCGGGCTGGCCGAACTCCTCGCGCAGATGGGCTTCCATCACCTCGGACATCAGGCCGTTGACCGCGCCCCGGATGGCGGCGATCTGCTGCAGCACCGGCCCGCAGTCGGCACCAGCTTCGAGCGCGCGATCCAGCGCGTCGCACTGGCCACGGATGCGGCGGACGCGGGCCAGGACCTTCTTTTTCTCTTCGGGGGAGTGCGGCATGGCGGCGCCACCTTGGAACTATACTGGGGGATAGTATACACACCCCGCCACCGCACTCAATCCGCCGGGGTCAATCGAACACGCCCTGTCCTGCGAGCCGGGTCAACTCATCCACCACGTAGCGCACCTTCGGCCGCAGGTGCCGGGTTGGCGGCCACAGCGCGTGGATGTCGATATGCCGCTGCATGTGCGCGTCCAGCACCGAGTGCAGTGCGCCGGACTCCAGATGACGGCGCACCAGTGAGATGGGCATCTGGCAGATGCCCAGCCCAGCGATGGCCCCCTCGATCACCGCGTCGCCGTCGTTGAGCTGGTAGGTCGCGTGGGGGATGAACGTGCCTTCCGCATCATCGCTGCCGACCCGCCACGCCACCGGCTGGCCATGGCGGAAGCCGACGATGCTGCGGTGCTGCGCCAGTTCCTCCACGGTCTGCGGAGTGCCGTGCGCCTGCAGGTACTCCGGCGATGCGCAGGTAACCAGGCGCTGGCGCCCGAGCCGGCGCGCCACCAGATGTTCGGCCTGGTGCAGGCCACCGAAGCGGATCAGCAGGTCGATGCCCTCCTCGATCGGGTCCACGAAGTGATCGGTGAAGGTCATCGTCAATTGCAGGTCCGGGTACTGCCGGCACAAGCGCAGCAGCACCGGCAGCACCACCAGCCGACCGAACGAGGACGGCATGTCGATGCGCAGGCGCCCGCTGGGCAGGCCGGCCGAGCCCAGACAGGCTTCGGCAGCGGAGATCTCCTCCAGCGCCGCTGCGCAGGAGGCGTAGTACGCCTCGCCGTCGGTGGTCAACGCGATACGCCGCGTGGTGCGGTGGAACAGGCGCACGCCCAGCCGCGCTTCCAGCCGCGCGATGGCCTTGCCCACCGCCGAACGCGAGATGCCCAGCGCGTCGGCGGCTTCGGTGAAGCTGCCCGAACGGGCGGTGGTGACGAAGGTCACCAGGCCATTGAGGGATTCCAGCGGCAGCATCGTTCGCACCCCATTGGGGACAAATTGTCCCGCACCAAGGGAGATCGAAGCGCTTTATGCGCCCGCATGTCAACTCCATCCTGTCTGCATGGCGCCGCTGGCGCCTCTCCCCCGCACCGAGACGACCGACATGACTGCCGCCCTGTTCCACCCGTTCGACCTTGCAGGCACCGCCCTGCGCAACCGCATCGCGATGGCCCCGATGACCCGTGCCCGCAATCCCGGCACGGTCGCCAACGCACTCACCGCGCAGTATTACCGGCAACGCGCCAGCGCCGGCCTGATCATCAGCGAAGGCACGCCGGTCTCGCCGCAGGGCCAAGGCTACATCGACGTGCCGGGCATCTGGTCGGCCGAGCAGGTGGCCGGCTGGAAGCTCGTCACCGAGGCCGTGCATGCCGAGCAGGGCACGATCTTCGCCCAGCTCTGGCACGTAGGCCGTATGTCGCACAGCTCGCTGCAGCCCGATGGCGGGCAGCCGGTCAGCGCCGGCACGCGCCCGGTGGCCAGCGCGCCGAAGAACACCTCGTTCGTGTACCTGGCCGACGGCAGCCGCGGCCATGCCGATCCGACCCCGGCACGCGCGCTGGATACCGCGGAGATTCCCGGAATCGTCGACGACTTCGTGCGCGGCGCCGAGAATGCGATCGCCGCCGGCTTCGACGGCATCGAGCTGCATGCCGCCAATGGCTATCTGTTCGAACAGTTCCTCAACCCGCTCATCAACCAGCGTGAGGATCGCTACGGCGGCTCGCTGCCGAACCGTGCGCGGCTGATCCTGGAAACCGTCGATGCGATGGCGCAGCGCATCGGTGCGCACCGCATCGGCGTGCGCCTGGCGCCGAACAATCTCACCTTCGACATGCCGTTCTACGACGACAACGAAGCCACATACCTGTACCTGGCCGAAGAACTGGGCAAGCGCGGACTGGCCTATGTGCACCTCAACGACAACCTGCAGCAGGGCGAATCGGTGCTGGGTGAGGCGTTCCTGCAGCAGTTCAAGCAGGCCTACGGCGGCACGCTGATCCTGGCCGGCGGCATGACCCGCGCGCGCGCACTGCAACTGGTCGAAGCCGGCACCATCGATCTGGCGGCGTTCGGCCAACCGTTCATCGCCAACCCGGATCTGGTCGAGCGCCTGCGCCGCGACATCGCGCTGGCCACGCCCGACCGCAGCACCTATTACGGCGGCGGCGAGGAAGGCTACCTGGATTACCCGGCCGCAGGCTGATTCCGCACGGGGTCGGATCCCTTTCCAACGGAAAGGGCTCTGACCCCTGTTCGGCGAAGAAGGGGGCAGCGCCACGCTGCGCGCGGATCCGACCCCCGCCTTCAGGCATCCTCGCGCACGTAGGCGAACGACGCGTCCAACTGATCGAAGCCGATCACTTCGGCAACGATGGCCTGCGCGTCGTCGTCGCTGATGGCTCCTTCTGCAATGTCGCCTGTGCGAGCAAACAGGTGCTGCAACGCCGCGTGCTGATCACTGCGCAGAACCGACTGGTGGGTCTGCAACCAGCGCTGCAGATTCCCGGCCAGGTCGCCGTGCGAAAGCAGCGAGTACGGCGGCTCGTATTCGGCAACCGCTTCAACCATCTTGCGGAACAGGAAGTCCTGGTAATTGGCGGCCAGCACATCGGCACGATCATCGTCATGCCACACCAGCACCACCGGCGGCTCGGCAACACCGGGCGCGTTGCTCCAGAAGCAGTAGCTGTCGCCTGCTCCGGTTCGCGCGAACGGCAGCAGCTGCAGGTCGGCGCGCAGGGGATTGTAGTGATCTTCCGCGGTCAGCTCCTGCCACGCCTCCAGCAGCTCGTCAGATTCCAGCGGCTCATAGTCCTGGGCGTACAGCAGCACCGGCGGCTCGGCCTGCAGCGACGGAAACACCGCTTCGGACCATTGCGGGTGGGGGCTGCCCCAGCTCAACCGGCCCGCTGCATGCAGTTGCTTGAACAAAGGGGGGAAGACCTGCCCGGTGGCCTGTTCGATGTCAGGGAGTGCGCTCATGGAAGTCCTTGTCGACAGAGGTCGCCCAGCTTGCCCGATTCCGTGCAGGAGATGAATCGGCAACAGCCGGCAGCAGGACTAGACTGCCGGCCATCGACTGCCGAGGGTCGCTGCCATGCACTCCCCTGCACAGAGCTTCATCATCAACATCGACGTGCCCGACCTGCCCACCGCCGAAGCGTTCTATGGGGCCGCCTTTGGATTGCGCGTCGGCCGCCGCCTCGGGCCCGGTGCGGTGGAACTGCTGGGCGGCCCCACCCCGCTGTACCTGCTGCGGAACGACCACGGCAGCCCTGCCACCGAAGACGGCGACGTGCGCGATTACCAGCGCCACTGGACACCGTTGCATCTGGACTGGGTTGTGGATGACATCGAGGTCGCGCTGGCGCGTGCGGTTGCGGCCGGTGCGATCCTCGAACAACCGGTTGGCGAGCGCCGCTGGGGGCGCATCGCGGTGCTGGCCGATCCGTTCGGGCATGGTTTCTGCCTGATCCAGTTTGTCGGCCTGGGGTATGACGCGCTGGTGGAATGAGCGATCGTGGTGGGTATGGTGGGTGCCGACTGTTGGTCGGCACTGCATCACCTACCGCAGTTCACTCCCGCAGCATGTCCACGAACGCGCGCAGCGCGCCGGGCATCTGCCGCTGCTTCGGGTAATACAGTGCAAACCCGGCGAACGGCTCGCTCCAGTCTTCCAGCACCGCCACCATCTGCCCGGATTCGATGTACGGCCGCGCGGTGTCTTCCAGCACATAGGCCAGGCCGATGCCATCGAGTACTGCGCCGACCACGGTGCCCTGCTCGCCCAGCGTCAGCCGCCCCGGCACGTCAATTTCCAGCGCCTGCCCATCACGCTCGAACTGCCACTTGTACAGATGCCCGCTGGCGAAGCGGAAGCGGATGCACTCATGGCCGGCCAGGTCACGCGGATGCTGCGGGGCCGGGCGTCGGCGCAGATACTCCGGCGATCCGACGATCAAGCCGCGCAGCGGCGGCCCCATCGGCACCGCCACCATGTCTTCGGGTACGAACTCGTGCAGGCGCACGCCGGCGTCGTAGCCTTCGGCGACGATATCGACCAGGCCATCGTTCTCGGTCAGCTCCACCCGCACATCGGGGTGGGCGTGCAGGAAGCGCGCCAGCCTCGGCCCCAGCTGGGTCGCCACCGCCGCGCGCGTCGCGTTGATGCGCAGCAGGCCGGCCGGGGCGGCGCGGAACTGGTTCATCTCTTCCAATGCGTCATGCACCTGGCCCAGCGCCGGCTGCAGGCGTTCCAGCAGGCGCTGCCCGGCCTCGGTCAGGGCCACGCTGCGGGTGGTGCGATGGAACAGACCCACCCCCAGCCGCTCCTCCAGCGCGCGGATCGCATAGCTCACCGCCGAGGTCGACAGCGCCAGTTCCGCGCCGGCGCGGCGGAAGCTGCGATGGCGGGCGACCGCGGCGAAGGCGGCCAGGTGGGTCAAGTTGTCAGTGGCCATGATTGTGCAGTTCCACTTGATGAATCATGCCGATATCCGGGCTTCTTGCCGCTGGGTGCGGGGCGTATTGTAAAACGCCTTTCGACAAACCCTGCCAAGGATTCCCCATGTCCCTCGCCCGTGGTTACGCCGCCCATTCACATACCGACCCGCTGATCCCGTACGAGTTCGAACGCCGCGCGGTCGGCCCGGACGATGTGCGCATCGAGATCCTCTACAGCGGCATCTGCCACTCCGACCTGCACCAGGCCCGCGACGACTGGGGTGGCTCGATCTACCCGATGGTGCCGGGCCACGAGATCATCGGCCGCGTCACCGCGGTCGGCAGCAACGTCACCCGCTTCAAGGTCGGCGACCACGCCGGCGTCGGCTGCATGGTCGATTCCTGCCGCCACTGCGACGCCTGTGAGCACGATCTGGAACAGTACTGCGCCGAAGGCGCAACATGGACCTACAACGGCCGCGAGCGTGAAAGCGGTGCGCCGACCTACGGCGGCTATTCCGACCACGTGGTGGTCGAGCAGCGCTTCGTGGTGAAGGTGTCCGACACGCTGGACCTGAAGGCTGCCGCGCCGCTGCTGTGCGCCGGCATCACCACCTGGTCGCCGCTGCGCCACTGGAAGGTCGGCCCGGGCCAGAAGGTCGGCGTGATCGGCCTGGGTGGCCTCGGCCACATGGGCGTGAAGTTCGCCAAGGCGCTCGGCGCGCACGTGGTGATGATCACCACCACCCCGGAAAAGGGTGCCGACGCCACACGCCTGGGCGCCGACGAAGTGCTGGTCTCGCGCGATGCCGCACAGATGAAGGCCCACGCCGGCAGCTTCGACTTCCTGCTCAACACCATCCCGGTCGGCCATGACACCAACCCGTACATGGGCCTTCTCAAACGCGAAGCCACCATGTGCCTGGTCGGCGTACTGACCGAACTGGACCCGCCGCTGACCGGTGGCAGCGTGATCTTCGGCCGCAAGCACCTGACCGGCTCGGCGATCGGCGGCATGGCCGAGACCCAGGAAATGATGGACTTCTGTGCCGAGCACGGCATCGTCAGCGATGTCGAGATGATCGACATCAAGAACGTCAACGAAGCCTGGGAACGCATGGCGAAGAACGATGTGCGCTACCGCTTCGTGATCGACATGGCGACGATGAAGAACGCGGCCTGACCGCGCTGCCGCAGAAACGAAGAACCCCGGCATTGCCGGGGTTTTTCGTCTGGGATTGCCGGCCAGCGGCCGGCACTACCGCAGGGCGATCAGTACGCGAACTCGCGGAACACCGGATCCACATCGCCATGCCAGCGGCCATGGAACAGCGCCAGCTTGCGCTCGGCCGGGGTCAACCCGGACTCGACGATTTCCTGCAGCACGTCCAGGAACTTGCTCTCGTCCTGGCCATCGGCATTGCGCGCGGCACGACGCTTGAGGCCTTCCACCGAAATCTTCACCGCTTCGCGGGCCAGGTCGCGCACTGTGCCGGTGCGGAACGGCAGGTTCATCGCATGCCTGGGCACGCCGTCGCGCAGCGCGTGGCGCTCGGCCAGGCTGAAGTCACGCACCAGATCCCACGCCGCATCCAGCGCGGTGTCGTCGTACAGCAGGCCGACCCAGAACGCCGGCAGCGCACACAGCCGGCTCCACGGGCCGCCGTCGGCGCCGCGCATTTCCAGGTACTTCTTCAGGCGCACTTCCGGGAACGCGGTGGTGGTGTGGTCCGACCAGTCGCGCAGGGTCGGCAACGCGCCCGGCAGCACCGGCAGCTTGCCCTGCATGAAGTCGCGGAAGCTCTGCCCGCTGGCGTCGTGGTAGATGCCATCGCGGTAGGAGAAGTACATCGGCACGTCGAGCAGGTAATCGACATAGCGCTCGTAACCGAAGCCATCCTCGAACACGAAGTCGAGCATGCCGGTACGGTCGGCGTCGGTGTCGGTCCAGATGTGCGAGCGATAGCTCAGGTAGCCGTTCGGCTTGCCTTCGGTGAACGGCGAATCGGCAAACAGCGCGGTGGCGATCGGCTGCAGCGCCAGCGACACGCGGAACTTCTTCACCATGTCCGCTTCGCTGGCGTAATCCAGGTTCACCTGCACGGTGCAGGTGCGGGTCATCATGTCCAGGCCCAGCGAACCGACCTTGGGCATGTAGGCGCGCATGATCTTGTAGCGGCCCTTCGGCATCCACGGCATCTCATCGCGCGACCACTTGGGCTGGAAGCCCATGCCGAGGAAGCCCAGCTGCAGCTCGCCGGCCACCTGCGCCACTTCATTCAGATGGGTACCGGTCTCCACGCAGGTCTGGTGGATGGTTTCCAGCGCCGCGCCGGACAGTTCCAGCTGGCCGGCCGGTTCCAGCGTCACCGAGGCGCCATCGCGCAGCAGGGCGATGGTGTTGCCGTTCTCCTGCACCGGCTGCCAGCCGAAGCGGACCAGGCCCTTGAGCAGCGCTTCGATGCCGCGCTCGCCTTCGAAGGTCGGCGGGCGCAGGTCATCCAGACGGAACCCGAACTTCTCGTGCTCGGTACCGATGCGCCACTGCGCACGGGGCTTCTCGCCGGAGGCGATCTCCGCAACCAGCTGCGAGCGGTCGGTAATGGGCGTATCGGCGACGTGGCTGGGGCTCGACAAGGGGAGGACTCGCTGGACAGTGGCAGGGGATGTGGGGCCCAGGGCCCGCCATCGCAAGGGCGCACTATAGCGTGGCACCTCGTTGCGTCATGCGACGGTGACGGGTTTCAGCATCCTACCGACGCCCTCTTGACCCCCGTACACTCAAGGTCATGAGCCGCCATTCACGACACCCCGAACTGCACCGCTCCGAGCGCGTCGGCTGGCTGCGCGCCGCCGTGCTGGGGGCCAACGATGGCATCGTCTCGGTGGCCGGCCTGGTAGTCGGCGTGGCCGCCAGCGGCGCCTCGGCCAGCACCCTCCTGGCCACCGGTGTCGCCGGCACGGTGGCCGGTGCGATGTCGATGGCGGCCGGCGAGTATGTCTCGGTACAGACCCAGGCCGATACCGAAGACGCCGACCTGGCGATGGAAGAGCGCGAGCTGCACGAAGACCCACACAGCGAACTGGAAGAGCTGAGCGCAATCTACCGCCACCGCGGCCTGGACCCGGCGCTGGCCCGCCAGGTTGCCCAGCAGCTCACCGCCCACGATGCGCTGGGTGCGCACGCGCGTGACGAGCTCGGCATCACCGACACCCTGCGCGCGCGTCCCTTGCAGGCGGCGCTGGCCTCGGCTGGGGCGTTCACCTGCGGCGCCGCACTGCCGGTACTGACCGCCCTGCTCGCGCCGGTGGACAAGGTCGCGCTGATGACCACCGCCAGCACCCTGCTCGGCCTGTGCCTGACCGGCGCGATGGCCGCGCAGGCGGGCGGCGCACCGCCCTTGCGTGGCGCGATCCGGGTGATGTTCTGGGGCGCGCTGGCGATGGCGGCCGCCGCCGGCGTCGGCCGCCTGCTCGGCGCGCACGTGTCATGACCATCATGCTGCCGCCCGCCTCCGCGCTGCTGGCCGAGATGGCCAGCCTGGCCGGCTGCGAACGCGCCGAAGGCTATGCCTGCATCACCGCACGCCGCGAGCATGGCGCCAGCTCGGTGGAAATTCCGCAGCCACAGTTCGCGATCCTGCTGGAAGGACGCAAACAGGTACGTACCGCGCACCAGTCACTGGAATTCGTGCCCGGCGACATCCTGCTGCTGACCCAGCGCTGCCGCATCGATGTAGTCAACCGCCCCGATCCACACAGCGGCCGCTACCTCAGCGCGATCGTGCCGCTGTGCGCCGAAGTGCTGGCGGCAGCGCGCACGCTGTGGAACGAGGAGCTGCCCAGCGCCGGCCCGGCAATGGCGCGACTGCCATTGGCCGAACATGGCGCGATACTGCGGCAATGGCGGCAGTCGCTGCAGGACGGCCGCTACAGCGAAGCGCGGCTGGCGTTGGCCACGCTGGTGCTGACCCTGTGCCGCCAGGGCCACGGCAACCTGCTGCTGCCACATGCACCGAGCCTGGGCGAACAGATCCGCGACCGCATCGCCGCCGAGCCGGCACGCGACTGGCAATCACGCGATGTCGAGGAACAGTTCGCACTGAGTGGCGCCACGCTGCGACGACGCCTGGCCGCCGAGGCCACCAGCCTGCGCCAACTGCTGACCGAGGCGCGCCTGGCACATGGCATGCAGCTGCTGTACACCACCGACCTGCCGCTGAAGACCGTCGCCGCGCGTGCGGGCTACCGCTCTGCGGCGAGCTTCAGCAAGCGCTTCGCCGAGCAGTACGGACTGGCTCCCACAGACATTTGAGGGGGTTCGGCAGGGCTGCGCCCTGCACCCGCCGAGGCAACAGCAAGAGCCGAAGCAACAGCAACAGCGTGCATTCCGTGGGAGGGCGGGGCGGTGTCGGAGTGCGGGGACGCCGCAAGTACGTCCCTGTAGGCTTGGCAGCCGCATCCATGCGGCTGACACCCCGCACTCCGACACCGCCCCACCTTCGACAGGTTCACTCGGCTGTTGGTAGGTGTCGACCTTGGTCGACACGTCTGTCAGAGATCGAATGAATTTCTGGGGTCAGATCCGTTTTCCTGCGGAAAACGGATCTGACCCCAAGGGCATTCCCAACAGATCGCAGGAATCTGTCGAAGGCGGGGTGGGTCCGGTTGCGGGAGTGTCCGCGGCATGGATGCCGCGGCCAAGCCCCCATGGACGGGTTTACGGCGTCTCCCGCAACCGGACCCACCCCGCCTCCCCACAGGAAACTCGGCTCTTGACGTTGCCGTTGACGTTGAAGTTGATTCTGCGGGTGCAGGGCTGCAAGCCCTGCAAGCAACACCCCCTGAGCATTCCGCGCACTGCTTTGAGCGCCACGCACGCGCCGGCCACGGCACGCTAGGCCAACGGAACCACCCGTCGTCCACCGAGAACCGCCATGACCCTGCGTCACCTGCCGCTGCGCTCCGCCCTGCTGCTGGCCCTGTCCTCGCTGCCACTGGCCGCACTGGCCGAAGCCACCTCGCCCGCCCCCACCCAGCAGGTGCCCGGTGTCTACCACCAGCACATCGGCGCTCTGCAGGTCACCGCCCTGTTCGACGGCGTGGTCGCGCTGGGCCGGCAGGAAGTGGTCGACGTTGCGCCCTCGCTGGTCAGCCGCCTGCTCGATGGCCGCTACGTACCCGAAGACAAGAAAGGCCTGCAGACCGCAATCAATGCCTTCCTGGTGCGTCAGGGCAACCACCTGACCCTGGTCGATACCGGCACCGCGCAGTGCTTCGGCCCTGGCCTGGGCCAGGTGCTGGGCAACCTGCGTGCGGCCGGCGTGGACCCGGCCGAGGTGGATGACGTGCTGCTCACCCATGCCCATCCGGACCATCTGTGCGGCGTGCTCGACGCCCAGGGCAAGCCGGCCTACCCCAATGCCACAGTCTGGCTGTCCAAGGCCGATGCCGATTACTGGCTCGATCCCGCCAGCGAAGCCGGCGCGCCGCAGGGCGTGCGCTTCGCCTTCCCGTTGGCGCGCAACGCAGTGGCGCCGTACCAGGCCGCCGGTCATCTGCGCACCTTCAGCCCCGGCGATGCCCTGCCCGGCGGCGCGGTGGCGATGGATACCCACGGCCACACGCCTGGCCACGTCTCCTATCGGTTCGACAGCCAGGGCCAGTCGTTGCTGGTGTGGGGCGACGTGCTGCACTTCCATGCGGTGCAGTTCGCGCACCCGGAGGCGGCGTTCGAAGCGGACTCGGACCGCAAGGCGGCCACCGCCAGCCGTCGCAGTCTGCTGCAGCAGGCCACCTCCAAGGGTTGGTGGGTGGCCGGTGCGCATCTACCGTTCCCCGGCCTGGGCCACGTGCGCAGCGAAGGGCAGGCGTATGCCTGGGTGCCGGCGGAGTATTCGCCGTTGAAATGAGCCGATGAGCCCTCGTAGAGCCGAGCCCATGCTCGGCTACCGGGGCCTGGCCGCGCTGCGCGCGGCAGCCGAGCGTGGGCTCGGCTCTACAGGAAAGCCGGAAGCCTTACGCCAGACCCAGCCAGCCGCCGATCACGCCGCGGGCTTCGTCCACGCCGGTGCGGTCCTCGCCGGAGAACACCTGCACGCTGACGCTGTCGCCGTAGGCCGAATGCAGTTCCTTGCGCACTTTCTGCAGGGTCTGCATCTGCTGGCTGCGGCTGAGCTTGTCGGCCTTGGTCAGCAGCGCGTGCGCCGGCATGCCGCGCTGCACGGCATAAGAGAGCATCTGCCGGTCGTAGTCCTTCAGCGGATGGCGGATGTCCATCACCACCACCAGGCCCTTGAGGGCTTCGCGGGTGCGGAAGTACTTGTCGATGAAGGCCTGCCA
Organism: Stenotrophomonas maltophilia; assembly: GCF_023518235.1. Taxonomy (NCBI): domain Bacteria; kingdom Pseudomonadati; phylum Pseudomonadota; class Gammaproteobacteria; order Lysobacterales; family Lysobacteraceae; genus Stenotrophomonas; species Stenotrophomonas maltophilia. Next base: position 4,053,358 of record NZ_CP090423.1, on the reverse strand, counting down.
GTGCGCCTGCAGTTCCAGCGGCACCTTGGCGTAGCCGTAACCGGGCAGGTCGACCAGGCTGGCTTCGGGGGTGATCTGGAAGAACACCAGCTGCTGGGTGCGACCGGGCGTCTTGGAAACACGGGCCAGCGCGTTCTGGCGGGTCAGCGCGTTGAGCGCACTGGACTTGCCGGCGTTGGAGCGGCCGGCGAAGGCGACCTCGGCCCCTTCATCGGGCGGCAGCTGCCGCGCGTTGTGGGCCGAAAGGTGGTAACGGGCGCGTTCGATGAGCAATGACATATGCCTAGGATCGCATGTTGCGGCGCCGCGCGCCCGTTCCGGGGGCCGCGCGGGGCATTTTGCTGCACTGCTGCGTTGACCGTGCGCGGAAACGCCGTTGATAATCCGGGCGATGCCGGCGGCCACCGCCCGGCCCGGTCCATACGGAGCTTTAGCATGCGCCACGCTCGCGTTCTTGCCGTATCCGCCCTTGCCACTGCTGTCGTCGTTGCCGCCGCTGCGTTCGCGCAGACCACGCTGACCCCGCTGCCCGACAACGGGCCGATCAACACCGCCTCGCTGGAAGTGGATTTCAGCAAGACCCACTGGGGCGATGCCAAGGCCGGCCAGACCAAGGCCTCGGCCTGCGCGGCCTGCCATGGCGCCGACGGCAACTCCACGGTCGAGATGTACCCGTCCATCGCCGGCCAGAGCGAGCGCTATGTGGCCCAGCAGATGGCCCTGATCGCCAACGGGCAGCGCAGTTCCGGCGCAGCGGTGGCGATGGTGCCGTTCGTGCAGAACCTTACCCCGCAGGACATGCGCGATATCGGCGCGTTCTTCGCCACGCAGAAGGCCACCGCCGGCATCGCCGACGATACGGTCGTCGCCGACGGCCCCTACAAGGGCATGAAGTTCTACGAGATCGGCCAGCAGCTGTACCGCGGCGGCGACGCCAAGCGTGGGCTGCCGGCCTGCATGGCGTGCCACGGCCCCAGTGGCGCCGGCAATCCGGGCCCAGCCTATCCGCATATCGGCGGCCAGCACGCCAGCTATGTCGCCCGCCGCCTGCAGGAATACCAGGCCGGGCAGACCCACGAGACCGACAAGACCCACTTCCAGATCATGGCCACGGTGGCGCAGAAGCTGAGCGAACAGGAAGTGCAGGCGCTGTCCAGCTACCTGCAGGGCCTGCACAACAAGGCCGACGATGTGGCCGCTGCGGCCACGCCGGCACAACCGGTCGCCGCCCCCTGACCACCACTGGTCGGCGCGGGCCGCCACCAGCGCCCGCTCCTGCGGTATGTTTCCTTCACGCCGGCGACTGCGCCGGCGTTGTTTTTTTCAACGGAGATGCGTGTCGATGAGGTTGATTTCCCGCCTGCTGTTGTCCCTGCTGGTCCTGCTGCCGCTGGCCGCGACCGCCGCCCCCGCCAGCGCGCCGCTGGTGGAGGGCAAAGACTACGAACGCATCGCCCAGCCCGGCCCGTTCCAGCCGCTGGCCGGCAAGATCGAGGTGGTCGAGGTGTTCGGGTACACCTGCCCGCACTGCGCCCACTTCGAACCGCAGCTGGCGGCCTGGGCGGCCAAACTGCCCGCCGACGTGCGCTTCACCCCGGTCCCGGCCGCCTTTGGTGGCCCCTGGGATGCCTGGGCCCTGGCCTATTACGCCGCTGACGAAGTGGGCGTGGCCAAGCGCAGCCATGCCGCCGTGTTCAAGGCCCTGCACCAGGACGGCTCGCTGCCGATGCAGAACGTTTCGGCCGATGAGCTCGCCACCTTCTACAAGGCCTACGGTGTGACCCCGGACCGCTACCTGCAGGCGCTGCGTGGCGAGGCCGTGCAGAAGAAGGTCGATGCTGCCCGCGCATTCGCCCAGCGCACCAAGGTGCCGGGCACCCCGGCCATCATCATCAATGGCCAGTATCTGGTGCGTGGCAGCAACTTCGACGACCAGCTGCGCATCGCTTCGGCGCTGATCGCCCAGGCCCGCGCCGCCCGCGGCCGCTGAACCAACCCCTACCCTCGACACGGCGCTGTCGCCGCCGCGTGTCATCATTTCCCCTTGGCCGGTGCTGCGGTGCCGGTCCCACCTTTCCAGATGCTGGAGACGTTTCCATGAAGACCCGTTTCGCCGCCCTCGCCCTCGCAGCGCTGCTGCCGATCCTGGCGGCCTGCAAGGCCGACGACGGCACCGCCAACACCACCGCGGCCCCGGCCGAACCGGCCGCTGCGCCGGCCAGCACTGAACCGGCGGCGCCTGCCGCAGGCGCCGAAGGCGCTGCACCGGCCGCTGCCGAAGGCGACAAGGCCGCTGCAGACGCCGCGCCGGCCGCCGCTCCGGCGCCGACCACCACCGCACTGACCGGCCCGGCCCCAGTGGAAGGCGCCGACTACCAGCTGATTCCGAATGGCCAGCCGTTCCAGCCGGCCGCCGGCAAGGTCGAAGTCGTCGAGATCTTCGGCTATGTCTGCCCGGCCTGTGCCGCGTTCCAGCCGCTGGTCGGCCCGTGGAAGGCCGGCCTGCCGAGCGACGTGAACTTCGTCTACGTGCCGGCCATGTTCGGCGGCACCTGGGACAACTACGCCCGTGCCTTCTACGCCGCGCAGACCCTGGGCGTGCAGGAAAAGACCCACGAAGCGCTGTATGCCGCCATCCACTCGCAGAAGACCCTGAAGGGCGAGCGCGGCACCGATTCGGTTGACGACATCGCCAAGTTCTACGGCGCCTACGGCGTGGATCCGAAGCAGTTCGCCGCCACCATGGGCAGCTTCGCGGTGAATGCCAAGACCAACTCGGCCAAGCAGTTCGCCCAGCGCAGCCAGATCAGCGGCACCCCGTCGATCATCGTCAACGGCAAGTACCTGGTGAAGGGCAAGAGCTTCCCGGACATGCTGCGCATTGCCGACCACCTGATCGCCCGCGAACGCGGTGCCGCCCAGGCTCACTGATCCAAAGGACGTTGTTCCCGGCCGTGAATTCCCCCCGTACACGGACCCTGCGCTTGCTGACGGCCAACATCCAGGCCGGCTCAAGTACCCGCCGCTACAGCGACTATGTGACCCGCAGCTGGTCACATGCGCTGCCGGCGGGGCGCAAGCGCAGCAGCTTGGACGCGATCGCCAGCCTGGCGCGCGAACATGACATCGTCGGCCTGCAGGAGGCCGACCCGGGCAGCCTGCGCTCGGGTTTCACCAACCAGACCCACTACCTGGCCCAGCGCGCCGGCTTCAACTACTGGAGCCACCAGCCGAACCGGCGCATGGGCGGGGTTGCCTCCAGCGCCAACGGCCTGCTGAGCAAGCTCGAACCGGTGGAAGTGCAGGACCACGCCCTGCCCGGCCGCATCGGCGGGCGCGGCGTGCTGCTGGCCAGGTTCGGCGATGGCGCCGACGGCCTGGCCGTAGCGGTGGCGCATCTGTCACTTGGTGCGGGCTCGCGGATGTCGCAGCTGGGCTTCATCGCCGAGCTGCTGTCCGACCACCCGAACGCGGTGCTGATGGGCGATTTCAACTGCCTGGCCGAGCGGCCGGAAATGCAGGTGCTGTACCAGAAGACCCGGCTGCAGCCGCCGGGCTGCATCGTGCCGACTTTCCCCAGCTGGCGCCCGGACCGCGCCATCGACCACATCCTGGTCAGCAGCGGCCTGCAGACCCGCAGCGTGGAAGCCGTACCGGCCGCGTTCTCCGATCACCTCGCCCTGGCCATGGCGATCGACGTCCCGGCCAACGCCCTGCGCTGAAAAAAGGGGACGGAGGGGATTAAGTCGTTTGTGGCACAAACGACTTAATCCCCTCCGTCCCCTTTTTCATGTGGTGACCGGCACCTTTAGCCGCCTTGCTGTCATCGTGCTGCCCACCGAGGCCAGCACCGTGCAGCCGATCGCCAGCCACTGCAGCCCATGCAGGTGCTCGTGCAGCAGCAGCATCGCCCATAGCGCGGCCACCGCCGGCTCCATGCTGATCAGGATGCCGAAGGTCTCCTTCGGCAGGCGCTTGAGCGCCATCATTTCCAGCGACATCGGGATCGCGCTGGAGACCAGCGCCACCAGCAGGCCGGCCACCAGGATCTTCGGATCGAGCAACGCGGCACCGGCATGCGCCACGCCCACCGGCACCACCACCAGCGAGGCCGCCAGCAGGCCCAGCGACACCGAATGCCCCGCGTGCAGGTGTCCGGCGCGCTTGCCGAACACGATGTACAACCCCCAGCAGGCCGCCGCGCCCATCGCGTACAGCACGCCGGCCGGATCCAGTGCCGGGCCGCCACCGATCGGCAGCAGCAACAGCAGCCCCACCGCCGCACAGCCCACCCAGAGGAAATCGATCGGCCGCCGCGACGACAGCATCGCCACCGTCAGCGGCCCGGTGAACTCGATGGCCACCGCAATGCCGAACGGAATCGTGCGCAGCGCCATGTAGAACAGCAGGTTCATCAGGCCCAGGGTCAGCCCGTAGCGCAGGATGGTGATCGCATCCGGGCGGCGGGTCTTCCAGCGCCACGGCCGCCAGAACAGCAGCAGCAACAGCGCCGAAAAGCCCACGCGCAGCGCGCTGGTGCCCTGCGCGCCGATCAGCGGAAACAGCTGTTTTGCGTAGGAGGTGCCGATGGCCAGCGAGGTGACCGAGCCGAGCACCGCCAGCGCCGGCAACATCGGCGCAAGTCGTGAGGTCTGCATGCGCAAAGTCTATTGCGCCAGGGCCGAGCACTTGGCTCAATTGACAGCCTGTTCGTGCAACTTCTGCTCACCATGGCCACCGCCCCCCTGCTCGACAGTTTCGACCGCGCCATCCTCGACCTGCTGCAGCGGGACAACACCCTGCCGCAACGCGAAATCGCCGAGGTCGTGCACCTGTCCACCCCGGCCGTGCAACGGCGGATCAAGCGCCTGCAGGACAGCGGGGTGATCGCCGCCAATGTGGCCGTGGTCGCCGCGGCGAAGGTCGGGCGGCCGCTGACCATCATCGTCGAGGTGCGTGTGGTCAGCGAGCAGCGTGAACACGTAGCGCCGTTCAAGCGCCGCGTACAGGACGACCCGGCCGTGCAGCAGTGCTACTCGATCACCGGTGATGGCGACTTCCTGCTGCTGCTTTCAGCCGCGTCGATGGAAGAGTACGAGGCGATCACCGAACGCCTGTTCGGCGCCGATGACAACATCGAGCGCTTCCGTACGTCGGTGGCGCTGGGCACGCTGAAGCGCAGCTTCGAGGTGCCGCTGCTACCACACCCGTAGAGTCGAGCTTGCTCGACTGCTGTGGGACCGCAAGGCGACAGCCATCGAGCATGGCTCGACTCTACAATCAAAAGCCATGAGCACAACCACCTCCCCCGCCCGTCGCCTGCGCCGCTGGCTGCTGCGCGGCCTGTTCCTGGCCAGTGCCATCGTTGCCGCGGTGGCGCTGTGGAACAGCCCGTGGGCGGCCGCACCGCGCATGCTCTGGTCGCTTTCGCAGATGCCGGCCGCCACGCACCTGCCGGTACCGGTGGACGGCATACGCCCAAGCCAGATCGCCGACACCTTCGGCGCACCACGCGGTGGTGACCGCTCGCACGCCGGCATCGACATCTTCGCCAGGCGCGGTACACCGGTGCGCAGTGCCACGGCCGGCGTCATCGCTGATGTGCGCGATGGAGGGCTGGGCGGCCGCCAGGTGTGGGTCATCGGTCCGGCCCGCGAACGCTACTACTACGCGCATCTGGAGAACTGGGCCGAGGGCCTGGCGCGCGGCCAGGTGGTGCAGGCCGGTGACCTGCTCGGACAGGTCGGCGACAGCGGCAACGCCAGGGGCACGCCGCCCCACCTGCACTGGGGCATCTACGGCGCCGACGGCGCACGCGACCCGCTGCCGCTGCTGCGCTGACCCACCTGCCCGCATGAACAACCAGCCGGTTCGTTCATGATTTGTAAATAGGAATAGTTCGTATTACCATTTCTTTCGTTTCCGGTGGTGCCAGGACGGCCTGCCCGCCCTTCCCCTACCCGTAGCGCCTCGCCTCCTGGATGCCGGCCGAACGCGCGTGCTCGTCCAGGAACTCCATGACCGCTCCCACCTTCCGTACCCCGCAGCCGCAGCGGCTGTCCGTTGCCGTGCTCGTTGCACTCTGTGCCCTGGCCCCGGCCGCTTTCGCCGAAACCGCCGCCGACCCGACCACCCTCGACAAGGTGGTGGTGAAGGGCGAGCGTGCCGAAGGTTACTCGGTGCGCCGCACCTCGGCCGGTACCCGCTTCGACCTGGCGCCGCGCGAGATTCCGCAGTCGGTCAGCATCATCAGCCACCAACGCATCGAAGATCAGAACCTGGACGACATCATCGACGTGCTGGGCAACACCACCGGCATCACCAGCACCCAGTCCGACAGCGAGCGCACCGAGTTCTATGCGCGTGGTTTCTACATCGATGCCTACCAGTTCGATGGCCTGCCCACGCAGATGGTGCAGAACTGGAGCTACGGTGACTCCGGCCTGGACCTGGCGCTGTATGACCGTGTGGAAGTGGTGCGCGGCGCCACCGGCCTGCTCAGCGGCGCCGGCAATCCGTCCGCATCGGTGAACCTGATCCGCAAGCACGCCGACAGCGCCGAGCTGGCCGGCAGCGTGTCGGTCAACGTCGGCAGCTGGGGCCGCACCCGCACCACCGTGGATGTGGGCAGCGCGCTCAATGCCAGCGGCACCGTGCGCGGCCGCGTGATCGGCAGCTATCTGGACACCGACGCGCAGATGGACCGCTACAACCAGCACAAGACGCTGGGCTATGCAGTGATCGATGCCGACCTGACCCCGGACACGCAGCTGAGCGTGGGCTACGACTACCAGCAGAAGCGCGCCAACGGCGCCACCTGGGGTGGATTCCCGATGCTGTACTCCGACGGCTCGCGCACCGGCTACGACGAATCGTTCAACGCCAGCCCGAACTGGACCTACTGGGATACCACCAGCAAGCGCGCCTTCGCCACCCTGCAGCATGCCTTCAGCAATGGCTGGAAGTTCAAGGTCGGCGCCACCCACGATGAGACCAAGGCCGACGACAAGCTGTTCTACCCCGCCTACAACGACTGGACCAGCGGCGCGTCGTACTTCGACAAGACCACTGGCGCGGGCATCTCGCCTTCGGCAGGCTTCTACAACACCGAGCGCAAGGTCACCGGCGTGGACGGCTATGTCGACGGTCCGTTCCAGCTGTTCGGCCGCGAACATCAGTTCATGGCTGGCCTGAGCTACAACAAGCGCGACTACGCCAACTACGGCGACTACCAGATCGGCGGCGCCGGCCAGACCTGGAACCCGTTTGCCAGCTACCTGAACTGGACCGGCAACATCAACGAGCCGAACTGGAACCCGCTGGCACTGGCCAGCGAAGGCACCATCACCCAGAAGGCCGGCTACGCCGCCGCACGCCTGTCGCTGGCCGATCCGCTGAAGCTGATCATCGGCGCCCGCTACACCGACTGGAAGAGCGAAGGCGAAGGCGCCGACCGCGCGCACAAAGTCACCACGCCGTATGCCGGCCTGGTGTTCGACATCAACGACACCTACTCGACCTACGCCAGCTACACCGAAATCTTCCAGCCGCAGACACTGAAGGACCGCAACGGCAGCTACCTGGATCCGGTGGACGGCAAGAGCTACGAAGTGGGCGTCAAGGGTGCCTGGTTCGACAACCGACTGAATGCTTCGGTGGCCGTGTTCCGCATCGAGCAGGACAACGTCGGCCAGTCCACCGGTGAGCCGGTCATCGGCGGTACCGGCGGCGAAACCGCCTACCGCGCCGCGCGTGGCACGGTCAGCCGTGGCTTCGAGTTCGAGCTGAACGGTGAACTGGCCCCGGGCTGGAATGCCACCTTCGGTGCGTCGCGCTACGTGGCCAAGGACATCAATGGTGCCGACATCAATACCAACCTGCCGCAGACCGCGCTGAAGCTGTTCACCAGCTACACCCCGCAGTCGCTGCAGGCACTGACCGTCGGTGGCGGTGCCAACTGGCAGAACCGCATCTACTATCCGGTGCCGGCCTACGGTCGCATCGAGCAGAGCGGCTATGCGCTGGTCAGCGCCTTCGTGCGCTACCGCATCTCGCCGGAGTTCAGCGTGCAGGCCAACCTCAACAACCTGCTGGACAAGCAGTACCTGTCGCAGATCAACGGCTACGGCGCGTTCGGCGATGGCCGCAACGGCGCGCTGACCTTCACCTGGTCGTTCTGATCCAGACGCGGCGCCGGTGCAACCCGGGCGCCGCGCTTCCCGTAGCGTCGAGCTTGCTCGACTGCCCCGCTCTTGTAGAGTCGAGCCATGCTCGACTGAACTGCGAAAAGCAGTCGGGCAAGCTCGACCCTACCAATTCACGGCAAACACACCGCCTGTGCGGTCCCAGCGCAACACGCCTCCCGCCCGCCCGGTCCAAGCGAAGCAAGCGCCGCGCCGGGAGAATTCCGGCGCGGCATCCCGCCATCAGAACCGCAGATCCGCGCGCAGGTACCAGTAGCGCCCACGCGGGATGTCGTAGGTCGAAGCGTCGTAGCCGTTCAACGAGCACGACAGGCAGATCGGCGGATCCTTGTCGAACACGTTGTTCAGGCCAGCGCTCAGCTGCAGCCCCTTCATCCAGTCGATCTTGTAGCCCACCTGCAGGTCGTGGAAGGTGGTGGCCGAGAGCGTATTGGTGCCCGCCGCCTGGTTGCTGCACACCGGGAAGGCCACCGCGTCACCGCAGTTCTCGGTCAGCTCGGAGATGTGCCGCACCGTCCAGTTGGCGCTCCAGCGGTCCAAGGTCCAGGCGATGCTGGCATTGCTGGTCCATTCCGGAATCGAGCTGTCGGCCACTTCCACACCCGGCTTCTGCGGCTGCCTCTGGCCGGCCGCACCGGTGGCCTCGTAACGACCGACGAAGGTGTTCTTCCAGCCCAGCTTGAACTGACCGATCGAGCTCTGCGGCAGTGTCCAGAACAGGTCCACATCCCAGCCATCGGTCTTGATCGAACCGAGGTTGGTCAGGCGGTTGTTGAAGCTGCTGACCGCACCGGTGCTGGCGCGCGTGATGCCATCGCAGTAGACCGGGTCGAGCGTATCCACGCACAGATCCAGCTGGGTCTGCGCGTTGATCGCCTGGATCGCACCATCGATGGCATGGCGGTAGAAGGTCACTTCCACGTCGAAGCGCTCCGACCACGAGGTGTTGTTGCCGAACCACGGGCTCCACACGAAGCCGGCGCTGAAGCTGCGGGAACGTTCCGGCTCCAGGTCGCGGTTGCCGCCGGTGGTCACCGAAATCTGCGAGTTGGCCTGCTGGAAGCCGGCCGGCACACCCAGCGCGGCGCAGTTGGCGGCGCTGCCGCGCGGCGGCGTGCCACCCAGGCCCACCGAGCACGGATCGAACAGCTGCAGATCGGCACGCGCGGCCGAGCCGTACAGCTCACCGATCGACGGTGCGCGGAAGCCCTCGGCGTAGGTGGTGCGCAGCACGAAGTCATCGGTCACCTGCCAGCGCAGGCCGTACTTGGGGGTGAACTCGCCGCCGAAGGTGGAGTAGTCCGAATAGCGCCCGGCCAGGCTCAGGTCCAGCTTCTTGCCCAGCGCGGAGTCGGCGAAGATCGGCACGCTCAGCTCCAGGTAGGCCTCGTTGACGTCATACGAACCGGAGGTCGGCTGCGACGGCACGCCGTTGTAGTGGCCGATCACGGTCAGCGGATCCGGCTGGTACCAGCCCTTGTACTTGCGGTACTCGTAGCCGCTGGCGAACGACACCGCGCCGGCCGGCAAGGTGAACAGTTCGCTGGACAGGTTGGCGGTGAACAGGCTCAGTTCGTTCTGGCTGCGGTCGCGCACCACCGGCTGGATCCACTTCAGCATGTCCGGGGTGATCGAACCGGCGCCGCCGAAGATGTTCAGCGGCACGCAGCCCGCCGTGGCCGCACACACCGCCGGGTCACCCAGGGCCATGTTGACGTTGTAGATGTTGTAGCTGCCGTAGTTGGTCTGTTCGGCCTTGTTCTTGCTGTACATGCCGTTGACGTCCCAGTACCAGTTGCGGTCGGCCGCATGGAAGTCACCGACCAGGCCGGTGGCCACGTAGGTGGTGTTCACCTCCTGCTTGAACACGCGTGCGCCGCCTTCCACCGGACGCCGGCCGATCAGGCTCATGTTGCCCGAGGACACCAGGTCGAAGCCGAACGGGTTGTACGGGTTCAGGCGCGAGACCACGATGTTGTCGGCCAACGGATTGCCGGTAGCGCCGTCGGGACCGAAGAAAAGCGGTTCCGGGCCGGCCTGGTTGGTCGACTCGCGGCGGTTGCCCAACGCCTTGATGTACCACTGCACGTTGTCGGTGATGTCGAAGCGGAACTGGCCGAACAGGCCTTTGCGTTCCGACGGCGTCAGCACCATGTTGTACTCAGCGAAATTGAAGCGGTCGGCGCTGGTGAAGCAGTGGTAGTCATCGCTGCGGTTGCAGCCGGCGCTGCCGTCATAGCGCGGGTTGCTCACGCCGGTGTTGGGCACGATGTCCTGCTCGGCACCGGTGTTGGGATCGACGAAGGCGAAGCGACCCTGCGGAATGCCGCCGCTGCCGAAGGCCAGGCCGGTGCCCGGAATCGGGAAGCGCGACTGCTCGCGGTCGCGGGCAAACACCGGGTCCTGCTTGGTCCAGCTGGCACCCAGGAACAGGCTGTAGCGGTCACCGCTGGTGCCCCAGGCCAGGTCCACGCCCTTCTGCGTGCCATCGCCCTTGCTGTACTCGCCGTAGTTCAACGTGACCTGGCCGCCATCGAACTCGCGGCGGGTGATGATGTTGACCACGCCAGCGATGGCATCGGAGCCGTACAGCGACGATGCGCCGTCCTCCAGCACTTCGATGCGTTCGACGATCGCCAGCGGAATGGTGTTCAGATCGGTGGCCGCGCCCACGCCCGACGCCGAGGACTCGTTGACCCAGCGGATGCCATCGACCAGCACCAGCACGCGCTTGGCACCGAGATGACGCAGGTCAACCTGGGCCGAACCGGCGCCCACGCCGCTGCCATCAGGCGGGAAACCGAAGTTGCCGGACGAATTGAACTTGGCGTTGAGCGCCGAGCCGGAACCGGTGAGCTGCTGCAGCACTTCACCGATCGAACTCAGGCCGGTGCGCTCGATGTCGCCGCGGGTCAGGGTCTGGATCGGCACCTGGCCTTCCACTTCAGCACGCTTGATGCGGGTGCCGGTGACTTCCACCGCGTCCAGATTGGTGGTGGATTGCGCAGCGGCACCCAACGGTGCCAGGGCCATCACGCACAGCGCAACGGCAACCGCCAACGGGCGGTGGTGCAGGTGATTCATTCGCTCTCTCTCCAAAGGAATGTCGGGACATGGGCTGCCGCGCTCCCCCCTGCATGGCGGCAGCGTCTCCTTTGTAAACAAGCGGTAAAAATCACGGCGTGATGATCGACACTTTTTCACACAGAATTGACGCAATTACCTACCAATTGCGTCAGATCACTACAGTTAAAAACCGGACGGTACTGTTCGAAGCGGGCGGTGTGATGCCGGGCACGACATCACGCGCCGAGACTTGCCAGCGGACATCAAGCGGCCTTGCCGGTGCCTGCGCTAGTAGCCCTGCGCGGTGACGCGAAGGCCATGGTCCTGGATGGCGAGCAGCACCCGCGCCATGTCGCCGTAGTCGGTACTGTCGGCGGTGGTCAGGTGCAGCGAGGGCTGGAGCCCCGGTGGCAACCGCTGGAGCTGGGCCAGGGCACGCTGCAATGCCGGGTCGTCCAATGGCTGGTCATTCCAGTAGAGGCCGCCGGCTGCGTCGAGACGCAGTGCAACCGATGCCGGCAACGCGTGGCCAGGGCCCGGCGGACATACCGTACGCTGTTCGAACGGCCGCAACGCTGTCGTCTGCGCCATCGGCAAGGTGGTGATCACCAGCGCCAACACCACCAGCAGTACATCCACCAGCGGCGCAAGATTGATGCCGGACATCAGCGCACGGGTGTGCACAGCCACATAGCGCATACCACGCTCCTTCGCGGAAACAGCGGCCCACGCAGGGCGGGCCGCGCTGTGCCGGAATCATCGCACGATTGCAATCAGCGCCACCGGTTGTCGCTTCTGCCGCCCCCGCATGGACACCTCCCCGGCCAGATCCATCGCCAGCCCATTCCATCCAAGGCGTGCACACGATGCGAAACTGAATTCAGCCAACGCCCGCTATGCTCAGCGCCATGACCCGACGCACTTCGACCGCCCTGTCCCTGCTGCCCTTGGCCACCACGCTGCTGATCGGCTGCGCCAATGCCCAGTCCCTCGACGCCCAGAACGCGCAGCTGAAGGCTGCCATCGCCGCTGCCGAACGTGGCCAGTTCGATCCCGGCCAGGCCGCCGCGCTCAGCCGCCATCCCGCCTATGGCTGGCTGGAGTACGCCAACCTGCGCCGCAACATCGACACCGTCGATCGCGCACAGGCGCAGGCCTTCCTCAAGCGCTACGACGGCCAGGCCGTGGCCACGACCTTCCGCAGCGTGTGGCTGCCCTCGCTCGCGCGCCGCCAGGACTGGCCCACGCTGCTGGCCAACTGGGCGCCCACCGACAACGTGGGCCTGCGCTGCGCGCAGCTCACGGCCCGCCAGGTGACCGGCAAGGTCGATCCGAAGTGGATCAGCGAAGCACAGGATCTGTGGCGCAAGAACGGCAAGTCGCTGCCGGACGGCTGCGACGCGGTGTTCGCCGTGCTGCAGGCACAGGGCGGCCTGAGCGATGCCCTGCGCTGGGAACGCATCGATGCCGCCGCCGACGCACAGCAACCGGCGGTAATGCGCAGCGCCGCGCGCGGCCTGCCTGCCGCCGAGCTGGCCCAGGCCAACAGCTACGCCGCCTTCGTCGACACCCCCAATGCCAGCGCGCTGAACTGGCCGCGCACCGAGCGCAGCCGGCGCATCGCCACCGATGGCCTGGAAAAGCTGGCCAAGGCCGACCCGGGCGCCACCGAACAGCAGCTGCCGCAGTACGCGCAGGCGCTGGGCCTGAGCGCTGCGCAGCAGGGCCAGGTGCTGTACCAGATCGCACTGTGGACGGTAGCCTCCTACCTGCCCGACTCGGCGCGCCGCCTCAACGCGGTACCGGAATCGGCCTACGACGAGCGGCTGCACGAATGGCGTGTGCGCGAAGCGATGTCGCGCGGCGACTGGCCGGCAGCGCTGGCCGCGATCCGCAAGATGGGCAGCAAGCAGCGCAGCGATTCGCGCTGGTCCTATTTCGAAGGCCGCATGCTGGAAAAGACCGGCCAGGCATCGCAGGCGCAGCCGTTGTTCCGCGACGCCGCCCGTGCTCCGACCTTCCACGGCTTCCTGGCCGCTGACAAGCTGCAACAGGGCTACACCCTGTGTCCGTGGAAGCCCAACGACAGCGCCCAGGCGCAGGCCACGATCGCCCGCGACCCGGCCATCCAGCGGGCGATGGCGCTGTACCAGATCGACCGCACCGGCTGGGCCGTGGCCGAATGGAACAGCGCGCTGTCGCGCTTCGATGACACCCAGCGCCGTCTTGCCGTGCGCGTGGCACAGGACAACGGCTGGTTCGACCGCGCCGTGTTCGCGCTCGGCAAGCAGCCGCAGGAACAGCGCCTGTACGACCTGCGCTTCCCGCTGCACCACGATGCCACCATCCGCCGCGAAGCCGCACGCAATGCACTGGACCCGGCCTGGGTGGCCGCCGAGATCCGCGCCGAGAGCACCTTCACCCCGCGCGCGCGCTCGCCTGCCAATGCGATGGGCCTGATGCAGGTGTTGCCGACCACCGGCGCCGGCGTGGCCAAGTCGATCGGCCTGACCGGTTACGGCGGCGCCGACAGCCTGTACGACCCGGACACCAACATAGCCATCGGCACGGCCTACCTGCGCCAGCTGATGAACAAGTACGACGGCCTGCCGTACGTGACCATTGCCGCCTACAACGCCGGCCCGACCCCGACCGCGCGGTGGCAGAGCCAGCGCCCGGGCTACGACCCGGACCTGTGGATCGAAACCATCAGCTACAAGGAAACGCGCGAGTACGTGGCCCGCGTGCTGGCCTTCAGCGTGATCTACGACTGGCGCCTCAACGGCGATGCCCTGCCGCTGAGCGACCGCCTGATGGGGCGCCTGGTGGACAAGCGCAAGAACTTCAGCTGCGCCGCCAACGCCGACCCGGGCGGGGATTGATCGCACCGCGGTCGTGCGATGATCCCGCCCATGAAGATCTATCTTGTCGGCGGCGCCGTGCGCGACCGCCTGCTGCAGCGTCCTGCCGGCGACCGCGACTGGGTGGTGGTCGGCGCCACGCCCGCGCAGATGGAGGCGCTGGGCTACACCGCCGTGGGCCGCGATTTCCCGGTGTTCCTGCACCCGAAGAGCGGTGAGGAATACGCGCTGGCGCGCACCGAGCGCAAGTCCGGCCGCGGCTATCGCGGCTTCGTGGTCGATGCCGATCCGGCAGTGACGCTGGAAGAGGATCTGCAGCGCCGCGACTTCACCATCAACGCGATTGCCTGCGACGAAGACACCGGCACGCTGGTCGATCCTTACGGCGGCGTGCGCGATCTTGAGCAGCGCATGCTGCGCCATGTCGGCCCGGCCTTCGTCGAAGACCCGCTGCGTGTGCTGCGCGCGGCGCGCTTCATGGCGCGCTTCGCGCCGCTGGGCTTCACCGTCGCACCGGAGTCGATGGCGCTGATGCGCGAGGTCGCCGCCAGTGGCGAGCTGGATGCACTGGTGCCAGAGCGGGTGTGGCAGGAACTGCGCAAGGCCCTGGTCAGCGCACGGCCCTCGGCGTTCCTGCGTACGCTGCACGACGCGCATGCGCTGGGCCCGATCCTGCCCGAGCTGGAAGCGCTGTACGGCGTGCCGCAGCGTGCCGAGTTCCACCCGGAAGTCGACACCGGCATCCACCAGGAAATGGTCAGCGACATGGCCGCGAAACTGGCGCCGGGCGATGACCTGGTCGGCTTTGCCGCACTCACCCACGATCTCGGCAAGGGCCTGACCCCACCGGACGAATGGCCGCGCCACGTCATGCACGAGCAACGCGGCATCGAGCCGCTGAAAGCACTGTGTGCGCGACTGAAGGTGCCCACCGAGCACCAGCAGCTGGCCGAAGCGGTCTGCCGCGAGCATCTGAACGTGCATCGCATCGACGAACTGCGCGACGCCACGGTGCTGGACCTATTGGGTCGCTGTGATGCACTGCGCCGCCCGGAGCGGGTGGCGCGCATCGCGCTGTGCTGCGAGGCCGACAAACGCGGCCGGCTGGGCTTTGAGGATGCCGACTATCCGCAGGGTGAAACGCTCAAGCGCCTGCATCAGGCTGCAATGTCGGTGCAGGCGCGGGACCTGGATACGACGCACCTGAAAGGCCCAGCGATTGGTGAAGCGCTGGCCAAGGCACGGGTGAAGGCGATTGCGGCGGCTCGGTAGGGACGAGCGGTTTGCTGGGGAGGATGGTGCGAGGAGCTACTGGTCAGTACCTGAAATAGGTATCGCCCAGCGCGGGATGGTCGCCCGGCTGACGCTTCTGCTTGGTGATACGCCTCAGATTGATGCGCTTTGCGTTGGGCCAACCCAGCGTTTCGAATATCGCATCGGCCATCTTTGCGAACCGCGTGAAATGGCGGCCAATTCTGGATCCAAGGTAGAAGCAAACCAGAACGCATATCAAGTACGCATCCGCGATCATCTCCAGGGGTGCCAGTCCGTCTCCCGTGAGGGCGTTGATCAGGGAAAACACGATGTAGATCATGTACAAGGGTACAGATAGAGCCAGCGAGTACCTGGCCACCGCGATCCAGTGGGCCCAGCTACCTGAACTGACATACGGATAAGAGACGATGAGTCTCTTCTGCTCATCGAGCACAGACAAGGCAATGAAGTTCCCCGCCTTGTCCCGACGCCCGACCACCCGCACGGAGTCGCCCTCATTGAAGGGCCAATTCCAGAACAGCCCCTTCACCAGCATTTCGCCAAACCGGAATTCAACTCTCGTGGCGGGCTCTTTCGTTTCCTCATTGGACATCATCGCCATGCCAGCGGCGGGACCGCTGAGGCCCAGCGCGGCGGCAACGGCGCCCGTGGCCGCCATCTTTTCGCGATCCCCGTCGCGCCAGAAGACGTTCTGCACCACGTGTCTGACCCGCAGGTTGGAAATGACACCGGCATCTGTTTCGAACAGCACTTTGCCAGGTGTCCGCAATCGCCTTTGAGTACTCACTACAATCTCCGCAAGGCACAGGCCTCCCAAGGGCGATAGACATCAGCCGCCAGTGGTTTCTATGACCACGCACGTTCAGTACCTGAAGTAGGTATCCCCAACACCGGAACCATCACCCTCTCGCGCTCGACCGAACCGTCGGGCTCTAAGGTTTTATCTTCTTTGGATTACTCCAGTCCAGCGCAGCGAATACCATATCTGCCATCCTCGCAAATCTAGATAAGCGACGTCCGATCCTCCATCCGATCACGCCAAAAATTATGGCTCCGGCAACGCAGGCGCCAGAAATGACTTCGAACTTGCTATCGGATTTAACTTCCCAGACAAAGGCAGTTGCGAGAGCGGCTGCGCCCCCCCACCAAACTACTGAGATCCCCAAGGAGACCCAGAAGACACGCAGCCAGTGCGAGGCACTGCCCGCCGTGACGTGCGGATAGGAAACGATCAGCCTCTGGTCTTCGTCCAGTACGGAAATCGCAAAGAACGTTCCATCGGGCCGTCGCTTGCCCACCACTCGAACCCTCTGCCCGTCCCTGAATGGCCAGTTCCACAGCAGCGCAGATACCGATAGTTCTCCCAGCATGAACCTGACTCGCACCACTGGCTCCGGCGCCCCTTCGCCTGACATCACCGCCATGCCTGCCGATGGCCCACTCAACCCGAGCGCAGCTGCAACTACACCTGCTGCGGCCATGTGCTCTCGATCGTCAGAACGGGACAGAACATCCTCCAACGCATGTTCAACGAAAAGTCCTGAGATCACACCAGCCTCCGTATCGAGCGGACTACTGCTCGGAACCTCCATGTGCTGTGCACCTTTCACAACTGCGATCTCGCAGCTACTTTCCCGATTGCTTTGTCAAATGCGTCCTTCTGCTTCAGAACGGCCACTTGTCTGTTCCTGCTGCCGCTACCCGTGCCCAGAACTTTACTAGCTCCCCTCCCGAATACGTTGGACTCACACCACTTCTCGAGATCGCTCGGACTGATAGCCCACACCCTCACCTCAATCACAATCAATGCCAATGCAATCTCCCAGCCGCTCAGGCGCAATATCCAACTACCAAGGCGTTTCATAGCCTGACTAGACAGAGCGAACTCCCCTTCCTTCGCGGCGGCAGCCTCTAGCCCAGCCCTCAATCCACGAAGGCCCAAGCTCAACGAATTTCGCCCCAAATGGCGCTCAACTACGGGAGATGAATAAGCTAGCGCGGTGAGAAAATTCGCAGTACCGATCGCCGATGTTAGCGCCGCCTTCATCAGCAAAGCCGCAGCAGTCCAGTGCCGCTCATCCTCAAGTCGATCTTTAAAGTCCGACAGACTGTAGTACGCCCCAATAAAACTACCCGCCCCGGCCATCACACTTCCGGCAACCTTCATCCGTATGGCACTGGCGCTACCCACACCAAAAAACTCCTTCGCCACCGCCTCGTGTACACCGGTATACACAGCCACAAGCGACATTCCAGAAGCCAATAACGTCGCATAGTCTCGCGTCTGCTTGTCCACCTTCGTGGCCAGATGGATGAAGTTCACCATTTCCAGCACGCCGGTCAGCGAGTTCAGGCGCACCACGTTGCGGCTGCTTTCTGCCGCAGCCTGCCAACGCGTGCGCATCGCCAGCGCACCGTGATGCAGCTCCAGGTCCCGAAGTGCGAACTGCATCGGCAGCGCGCTGCCCTTGGCGCGATAGAACTGGATACGCTCCAGGAAGTAACGCTTGCCCTGCTGGCCGCTGCTCAGTTCTTCGGCCACCAGGCTGACGGCCTCATCGCGCTCCATCAACGCCCGCGTCAGAAGCACGAACCGGACCATGGCATTGCCGGCGGTATCCTGGATGCCCTTCATCGGGAATCGATTCAGCAGGAACGCGCCGGTGGTGGTGACAAATCGATCAATGCCGCTGTTGCGAAGGATGCGGGCACTGGCGGTGGATGGCACTGCCTCCTTCTGCGCAGCCTCAATCTTGCGATAGTTGGAGATGAAGGTCTTCAGATGCGCCGTCCCGGACACAAAGGCCGCCCAGCTCGCACCTGCAGCGGACAGCACGGTGTTGGCCCCAGCCTCAGCCGCCTTGAGCGTCTGCTGCAGCTCCAGCCGGGCAGCGTCCTGGTTCTGTGCAATGACTCGCCACAGCAAGGACGATCTTCCGGTCACAGCCAGATCGCCAGCCAGTTCAGTCAACAGCGTTCGGCCGATCTCGTGCATGCCAAGCACCGCGATGGCGTCGGTGATGATCTCCTCGAACCACACTCCCTGCGCCGCAGATTGACCATCAAAGTCCTCCAGCGTTGCGAGGAGAAGATCATGGCGCAGCCACGCAACCAGCACCGACATCTTCGGTCCCAGCCGGTCGAGCACCTCCCGGTCATCGCCCCAACACTGACAAACACCATTCAATATCTGAAATAGGTATCGCCTAGGGCGGGATGGTCGCCCGGCTGTCGCTTCCTCTTAGTCACTCTACGGAGATTCATTCGCCTCGCCCCCTTCCACCCAAGCGTAGAAAAAACTGAATCCGCCATTCTGGCGCAACTGACAAATCTACGACCGATTCGATACCCAATTACACAAAAGACGAGAACACCAATCAAGTACGAACGAGCCAAGAAATGAAATGGCGCGGAGGTCATCCAGGCAAACCATCCTATTATAAGTCCCCACCAAGGAATCGATATAATTAGTGATAGTTTCAGTACGACAATCCAATGCGCTATCGAGCCAGCACTAACGTGCGGGCAGGAGACGATCAACCTCTTCTGCTCATCAAGAACTGAGATAGCAAAGAATTTTCCTTCGCTATCCCGTGTCCCGACAACTCGAACAAGATCGCCTTCGCTAAACGGCCAGTTCCAGAGAAGCCCTTCTACGGCGAGATCGCCAAGCCGGAACTCGACCTTAGTAACCGGCTCGGCCATTTCCTCGGCAGACATTATCGCCATACCTGCTGCTGGTCCACTGAGGCCTAGCGCAGCTGCGAAGGCCCCAGTTGCCGCCATTCCCTCATTATCACCATCGCGCCAGAATATATTCTTTACAGCATGCTGAACTCGAAGATCGGAGACTACACCGACCTCAGTGTCGAGGGGGCCATTGCCCCTAAGTCCCACCTGCTCTTGAGTAATCATTGCGTCCTCATCGAAACAGAGCCAAGAGCCTTCTCGAACGCCAGCCGTTGCTCCCGCGCTGTTGCGTAGAAGCTACCTCCTCTCTTCCCAGAACTCTTTCCAAATGAGTTTGACGCACACCATTTCTCCAATTCGTTTGGGCTGATCGCCCAGATCAGGACCTCGATGACCAGTAGAGCTAGGGCCAACTCCCATCCGCTTAATCGCAAAATCCATACGCCAACGCGCCTCATAGCTTGCGATGCGACTATACTTCCGCCCTCCCGTCCGGCAGCGATCTCAAGTCCAGCTTGCAGCCTTCTCAATCCTAGGGTGAGCGCATTCTTTCCGAGAGTCCGCTCGATTACAGGAGATGAATAAGCAAGCGCCGTCAAAAATTGAGCCGACCCGCTTATCCCAACTGTCCCGCCTTTGACCAAGAGCACCGTGGACAGAGCGCATTTGCCATTCCTGAAAGAGCTCAGAGCGTCAGCGAGGCTGTAAAGGGCCCCAATAGAACTACCCGCCCCCGCCATCACACTCCCGGAAACCTTCATCCGTATGGCACTGGCGCTGCCTTCGCCAAAAAACTCCTTCGCCACAGCCTCATGCACACCGGTATACACAGCCACAAGCGACATTCCAGAGGCCAATAGCGTCGCGTAGTCACGGGTCTGCTTGTCCACCTTCGTGGCCAGATGGATGAAGTTCACCATTTCCAGCACACCGGTCAGCGAGTTCAGGCGCACCACGTTGCGGCTGCTTTCTGCCGCAGCCTGCCAACGCTTGCGCATCGCCAGCGCGCCGTGATGCAGCTCCAGGTCCCGAAGTGCGAACTGCATCGGCAGCGCGCTGCCCTTGGTTCGGTAGAACTGGATACGCTCCAGGAAATAGCGCTTGCCCTGCTGGCCGCTGCTCAGTTCTTCGGCCACCAGGCTGATGGCCTCGTCGCGCTCCATCAACGCCCGTGTCAGAAGCACGAACCGGACCATGGCATTGCCGGCGGTATCCTGGATGCCCTTCATCGGGAATCGATTCAGCAGGAACGCGCCGGTGGTGGTGACGAAGCGATCAACGCCACTGTCGCGGAGGATGCGGGTACTGGCGGCGGAGGGTGCGACCTCTTTCTGCGCCGCCTCTAATTCGTGGACCGGGCATACAGATAATTCATACTGACGGCACTTGGTAGCCATAACGGACACCCACTTCTGGCCACTGCAACTCAGTTCAAGTCAGTACCTGAAGTAGGTATCGCCCAAGGCAAGATGGTCGCCTGGCTGTCGCTTCTGCTTGGTGATCCGCCGCAGATTTATCCGCTTTGCGTTGGGCCAACCAAGCGTCTGGAATATTGCATCAGCCATCTTTGCGAACCGAGTGAAACGCCGCCCCATTCTGTATCCAATGAAGCAGAAGAGCAGAACGCAGACCAAATAGGCCTGAGCTACCAACACACTTCCGCCCTCATTCCTGCCTACACTATCCTTAAGCTGAACCAGCCAAAAAAAACCGATGACAAGTGCGCACCAAGGCACCGAGAACATCAGGGAGTACTTTGCAACCGTCATCCAATGCGCCCACGTACCCGCACTAACGTGCGGATAAGACACAATCAGCCTACTCTGTTCTTGCAGAACTGAAAGGGCGAAGAAGTTTCCGTCGCCCTCATGTCGGCCAACTACTCGGACATCATCGCCCTCCAGAAATGGCCAGTTCCAGAGCATTGCTTTTACTTTGATTGCGCCGAGCCGAAACTCAACCCACGTAACTCGCTCCTCCATTTCCTCAGCGGACATCATCGCCATACTTGCGGCCGGACCGCTGAGTCCAAACGCTGCCGCAATGGTGCCGGTCGCTGCCATCCCCTCGCGGTCTCCTCTCCGCCAGAAGACGTTCTGCACTACATGCTGAACTTTCAAGTCAGAGATGATGCCAGCGTGAGTATCAAGCAACCCATGTTCGGCACGGTTCATTTGGAATTCGATACTCATTGCGACCTCACGGAAACTGAGCCAATAGCCTTTTCGAAAGCCAGTTGCTGCTCTAGTGAATTTACATAGCTGTTGCTGGACATGCGAGTTCCCCCTAAGGCCTTGCTCCCCTTCTTTCCGAACGCATTTGCCATGCACCACGTCTCCAAGTCATTTGGACTAATGGCCCATACGAATATTTCAATGCCGAGCAGAACCAATGCGACCTCCCATCCTGCCAATCGCAGCATCCACACACCGACTCGCTTCATCGCCTGCGACGCAACGACATTCCCACCCTCCGTGGCCGCCGCCTCAAGTCCAGCCCTCAGTCCTCTCAGCCCCAAAGTCAACGCGTTCCGCCCAAGGCTGCGCTCGATTACAGGGGATGAATAGGCGAGCGCGGTTAGGAATTGAGATGATCCAACCGTCGCCAGCGTCAGGGCCTTGGCAAGATATGCTACGAACGCCATCTTGTTTGGATACGCATAGGCTTGTTCCGCATCTGCCAAGCTGTAAGCCGCCCCAATAAAACTACCCGCCCCCGCCATCACACTCCCGGAAACCTTCATCCGTATGGCACTGGCGCTGCCTTCGCCAAAAAACTCCTTCGCCACAGCCTCATGCACACCGGTATACACAGCCACAAGCGACATTCCAGAAGCCAATAACGTCGCGTAGTCACGGGTCTGCTTGTCCACCTTCGTGGCCAGATGGATGAAGTTCACCATTTCCAGCACGCCGGTCAGCGAGTTCAGGCGCACCACGTTGCGGCTGCTCTCTGCCGCAGCCTGCCAACGCGTGCGCATCGCCAGCGCGCCGTGATGCAGCTCCAGGTCCCGAAGTGCGAACTGCATCGGTAGCGCGCTGCCCTTGGTTCGGTAGAACTGGATACGCTCCAGGAAATAGCGCTTGCCCTGCTGGCCGCTGCTCAGTTCTTCGGCCACCAGGCTGATGGCCTCGTCGCGCTCCATCAACGCCCGTGTCAGAAGCACGAACCGGACCATGGCATTGCCGGCGGTGTCCTGGATGCCCTTCATCGGGAATCGATTCAGCAGGAACGCGCCGGTGGTGGTGACGAAGCGATCAACACCACTGTCGCGGAGGATGCGGGCACTGGCGGTGGATGGCACTGCCTCCTTCTGCGCAGCCTCAATCTTGCGATAGTTGGAGATGAAGGTCTTCAGATGCGCCGTCCCGGACACAAAGGCCGCCCAGCTCGCACCTGCAGCGGACAGCACGGTGTTGGCCCCAGCCTCAGCCGCCCTGAGCGTCTGCTGCAGCTCCAGCCTGGCAGCGTCCTGATTCTGCGCAATGACTCGCCACAGCAAGGACGATCTTCCGGTCACAGCCAGATCGCCAGCCAGTTCAGTCAACAGCGTTCGGCCGATCTCGTGCATGCCAAGCACCGCGATGGCGTCGGCAATGATCTCCTCGAACCACACTCCCTGCGCCGCAGATTGACCATCAAAGTCCTCCAGCGTTGCGAGCAGAAGATCATGGCGGAGCCACGCAACCAGCACCGAGATCTTCGGTCCCAGCCGGTCGCGTACCTGTTGC
This sequence comes from Stenotrophomonas maltophilia, assembly GCF_023518235.1. Lineage (NCBI taxonomy): Bacteria > Pseudomonadati > Pseudomonadota > Gammaproteobacteria > Lysobacterales > Lysobacteraceae > Stenotrophomonas > Stenotrophomonas maltophilia. The sequence goes on along the minus strand of NZ_CP090423.1, from coordinate 4,030,531 downwards.
GTCATCGCGTCCATGTTCCTCTTGAACGCGGTGAAACGGGGCTCGTCAATCAGTGGCCAGTACTTGTTTTTCCACGCGTCCTGGGCGTCCTTCAGGTAGAGCGGCAGGAACTGGCGTTCATACTCCCGCGCGAGTTCCCGCTTCTCCTCCTCGGAAAGCTTTACCTTGGGATCCCATGGGGGAAGCGAGGGATTGCCGAGGCGGCGCTGACGCTCCACTTCGCGCACCGTCTGTGCCGCGTAGTTCCCTGCCATTACCGCACCATTGAGCTCCAGCAGGCGCGAGATCTGTTCGATCTGGTCAACAGCGCTGACTTCCAGCTCGCGCTCGCTCTTGAACTGGTTGATGCAGGCAACCAGGTCGTTGCAATAGCCGCTGAGCTCGTGCACGACGCCAACCGCATCCCACAGCCCCAGCAGCATGGGCGGGTACTCCTGCCGATCACTGCCAATGCGCCCGTTGCTGCTGTGTTGCTGCAGGCGTTCAAAACGCTGTTGACGCGGGTCGAAACCTTCGCTGCGAGGATAGTCCCGCCGTGACCAGGGGTAACGCGTTCCATGCGCGTGCAGCCGCGCCTTGCGAAGCGCTCCGTCCGGATTGGAGGCACCCGGGAGCGCACTGCTGTACGGAAGGTCTGGCGGATCACCTGAGGGGTTGTCCAGCCATCGATATTCCATGATCGAGGCCAGCCCGGCGGCATCCTTCAATGGCGCTTGATCGCCTTCTGCCCTCGCCGACGTGATCCACCTGGCTGGCTCGATCGGCTGCATCCGCTCGGCGCGCAGGGCCGGATCAGCTCCATAGCGATCCAGTGTCGCTGGCGTCCAGGGGTGTTGGGAGTAGGCAAGCCAGACCGTTCCGCACAGATCGGGGCGTTGGATGGTGATGAACTCCGTGCGCACCGGATCGTGGCCACTACGGCCACAGCTGGGCAGGCCACCGCCTGCGATCGCGCGGGCACTGTAGGCGGTGGGTTGCCGCCACAAGGTGCCGTTCTCGGCGATGGCGTAGCATTCCCAGTATTCCGGACCGTAAGGGCCCTGCTCGTAGTACAGGTACAGCAGACCCTGGCGCAACGTTCTGAGCGCGTAGGTGTATCCCGCCGCACTGACATCAACATCGCTGGCGTAAGCGGGCGACAGGCCACCAAGGCCCACGTTGCAGCTGGCAGGCACCACCGTGTAGCGCACCGGCAGGATGGCCAGTCCAGTGGAGCGACAGATGTCGCAAACCAAGCGGCTCGGCGATTCCGATGGCACCACGGTTACAGCAGGAAGGTCGGATATCGTTTGGCCGGCCTCGCTGCGGATCCCCCTATTGCTGGTACCCGCGTAGGAACCACTCGCGTTGTTTCCATCCTCGTCGTGCGTCGTCATGTGGATTTCCCTCCCTTGATTGCAGATGCGTCTGCCGATGACGCCGCGCGGATGCGCTGCCACTCCGCGTCTTCAAGCCGCAATACGAGTTCGCCGTACCGCTCACCGTGCGCGATCTGCGCCAGCAGTGCCTGGACCGAGGGATCCCTGTGGAACTGAGGCCCGATCGAGAGCGCATGCGCGGCGAACAGATCCAGATCCGTACCGCTGGACACACCACTACGGCGTCCTTCTCCGACACTGCGCTGCACCTGCGCGAACGTGGCGCGATCCGGCGCAGTTCCGGCTTGCAGCGCGCCGATCCACGCCTGGTTCAATGCACCGATGGATTCCAGCTCGGGCCAGGACACGGCAAGGTCACCGGGCAGTGCAGGCGCCACGGCGTTGCTGATAGCCCACTCCCCCCATCTATCCAGAAACATCCACGTGGTGACACCTTCAAACCGATACGCCCGTTGCGAGCGCGATGAGCACTGCAGGAACAGATCCGTCACCATCGGGTCGTAGAAGCGCAACCACCGCTTCCGGCCCTGTGCATGCGGGCAGTGCGCGACCGCACGCTCGGCCAGCTGCCTGGCCAGCTGTGGTGTCAGCAACGGCGTCCATACCCACGCACACGCACGTTGTGGGCGCGCAGCCAGCAACGACGACACCGAGCGCTGCGCCATCGCCATTTCCACCGCCTGGCCCGACAACAGGGAATGCGTGCCTTTGCCCAGGTCCAGGGGGATCAGGCACGGCCACAGGGCCTTCGGTATCTGTCGAATGGCGACGGGAACCGGCGCTATCCCGACCGATTCCAGCAACGCGTCGAAGGCCTCATCGCGCTCGCATCGATCTTCCGCCGGCTGCATCAGCAGGTGGCATTGCCCCGCACTGCTGCGGTCGATGGCAACCAGCTGTTCGCACAATGCTTCAACCGACATCGGCGAAGGCCTCCTGCCGGCGCACGGCGGCATTCAAGTGCGGCTCACAGCCCTTGAAGCGCCCTTCAGGCACCTTCGCCTCCCCCGCCACACTCGCCGGCCCCACCCAATCGCGCTGGCTGGCCTTGAACTCCACCTTGCCCGGCGCGCCCAGCTCGATGTTGTCGCCCTCAATGCGGATGTAGGCACCAGCCGCCGTCGCCAGCAGATGCTTGCTCGGTGCCGACAGCTGCACATCCGCCTCAGTGCTGGCGATACGCACCTGGGTCTTGGCTGCCACGATCATCTGGTGCTTGTGCGCGCGCGCACTCACCTTGCCCTGCGCGGCGTGCAGCGCGATGCCGCGCTCCTGGTTCGGGCTTTCACCGCTGGGCTGCACGCCGGCGGTGTACAGCACCAGCCCGCCGGACACCGCCATCGTCAGTGAGCCCTGCGTCATCCAGTTCAGCGCCACGCCGCTGGCCAGCGTGGTGTGGGTGCCGCTCACCCACACCTGGTCGGCCGGGGTCAGGCTCAGCACGCCGGCCACGCCACTGCCCAGCAGTACCGGCGCGCTCCAGCCCGGCGCTTCGCCATCGCCCCCGGCGATGCTGCCGGCGGCGCTGCCGCTGTGGGTGGCGCGCAGCGTCTCCTGCAATTCGGTCAGCGTCGCGTCCACCGGCAGTTCGGTCGGGTCGTTGGGCAGCTGCGCCTGCTGGTTGACCGCCGATTCGGCCAGCTGCTGCAGCAGCTGCTGGCTTTCCTGCAGCTGGCTCAATGCCTGCGGCGCCGCCATCTGTGGCGTGCCCTGTTCGGTGGTCAGCAGCAGACCGCGACCGGCACGCAGTGCGCCCTGGGCCTGGGTGGACAGCTCCACGCCAAAGCCGCGCTCGCCCTCGCGCACGTTGTCCTGGCCGCCCTTCAGGTGGCCCAGGGTCAGCGTGGTCTCGTGCTGGGTGGTGGACAGCTGCGCGCGGCCCTGCCCGGGCGTGTCGTCGAAGCGCAGCTGCTGGTAGCCGCCGGTACCGCCCTGGCTGTCGGCCAGCGCCTGGCTCTTGAAGCCGGTGTACACCGCGGCGTGGTCATTGCCCTCGAACCAGGCGGCGGTGTTGCCGGTGGCGCTGGCGCCGCCGCCGTTGATCTGGTTGTGCGGTGCGTCCTGCTGGCCACGGCCGTTGTAGACCGCACCGACCACCACCGGGCGGTCGATGTCGTTTTCCAGGAACGCCACCAGCACTTCCTGGCCGCGCCGCGGCAGCACCACGCCGCCCCAGTTGTCGCCGGCCCAGGGCGTCATCACCCGCACCCAGGTCCAGGCGCCACCGTTGGCCGGGGCGTTGTCGTCACCACCGGGATGGGCCAGCCCGCTGCTGGCGTTGCCGCCGCGCTGCCACGGGAACTGCACCTTGATGCGGTGGTCGCGGTCGGACAGCAGCGGCTCGCCGTCACTGACCACGATCGCGCTGAGCGTGCCGGTGATGGTCGGGCGCGGATGCAGATGCGCGCCGTGGCCGTCCTCGGTCTGCGGCCGGTAGCTCACCTCGGCCGGAATGGCGACGAAGCGGTTGTCGTAGAACGCGGTGGACACCTCGCCCGACGCCTGGCCATTGGCCAGACCGGACAGCGCGCCCGGCAGGGCCGGCGCGGCCACGCTGGACGGGCCCAGTGCCTGCTCCAGTGCATCGAACACGTCGGCATCGAGGTTGTTGCGTGCCTGATGGTGCACCGACAGGCACAGGAACTGCGCGTCCTCGCCCACCTGCGGATGCTGCGACAGGCCGAAGCGCGCGCCCGGCGCCAGTGCCCGCCATTGGCCGGCACCGTCGATGGTATGCGCGCGCACGCGCAGCGCGTCCAGATGCTGCTGCGCGCGGCGCTGGCCGCGGGCGTTGTCCTGCCAGCCGTAGGGGCCGCAGGTGTCGCGGTCGACGATGCCGAGGTCGTTGCTCTGCGCGGCCTCGGCGCTGGCCTGGCGCCGCTCCAGGGTGCGGTAGTCCCAGGTCGCACGCTCGACCTTGCCCGGTCGCCAGCGGTGCGCGGTGGACCACTGCTGCACGCTGTCACTGCGCTCGCTTTCGTCGCGGCGATGGAAGCGCACGCTGCCCAGTTCGGCGGTGTCGTGGCTGTGGTCGGCCAGCACCAACGTGTGCGCCCCGAAGTCCGTGCCGCCGGGCTCGCCGGCATGCTCGAACCAGTAATAGATGCCCTCTTCGGCCAGCAGGCGCTGGACGAAGGCCAGGTCGCTCTCCTGGTACTGGGTGGTCAGGCTGCGTCGTGCGTACTGGCTGGCGTCACCCAGCGACCAGCGCCAGGCCGGGGCCAGCCCGCTGTAATCGGCGAACAGGTCTTCGACGATCTCGACCACGGTCTTGTCGTGGAAGACGTAGCTGTCCACCCGCTGTGACAGGAACGCCAGCCACGGTTGCAGGCGCAGCCGGTAGCGGGCCAGCCCGCCGTTGCCGCCCAGCCGCTCGGCGGCGGTGATGCGGCCATGCAGCGGGCGCACGCTGCCATCGGCCTGCTGCAGCTGCAGAAGCGCGCCCTGCCCGATCAGCGGTGCCAGCGCCAATCCCGCGTCCAGCGACAGGGCGGTGATCGTCCACTGGAAGCCGAGGCCGTCGACCTGCTCGACGCCATCGAGGGTTTCGGCGACCAGCACATCGGGGCCGCACGGCGTATGCAGTCTCAGGAAGCGATGGGCATCCCGGGGCATCGCCAACGCCGAGCGCAGGGCAATCCATTGCGAAGAAGGTACAGAGCCATCCATGGGGCAACGCGCGCAGGACCAAGGGGCCGTGAGCGTGTTGCGGGAATTGGGACCGATGAAGAGGCAAAGACGACACGGCAGACAGGGCCACCGTGAAATGCAGGCGCCACATGGGCGCCGGGCGCGCTAGGAAAAGTACGAAATAGCTGCCAGCGGCGCGCCAGGGCGGCTGCAACCGCCAGCAGGCCCGCCTGAACACGGCACCAGGCCGCGGTAGTGCCGGCCGCTGGCCGGCAACCACCTCACTGGATCAATGCGCCATGCCGCGCGTAATCGCCGCCGCCCGCTGCTTCAGCTGGGTCACCGCGTCGGGGATCATTTCCATGCCCACGTCCAGGCCCGGGTTCAGCACCAGGCCGACGCCGTCGCCGATACCGGCCAGCAGCGCATGCACCGCGATCGGCATCGCGTGGGCGAACTGCGGCAACTGCTCGTGCCACAGGCCGGCGCGCTCGGGCGCAGTGAACACCGCGAACATCGGCTCGCCGCTCTCGCTGGTCAGCACCAGCGGCGAGATGCTCTCGTCCCACGCACCGTCCTCACCGATGGCCTTGTCCAGCAGCACGAACGCCGTCGAGGTCAGCAGGCCATCGAGGAACTGCGATGCGGTCAACGTGCCGTCCTGGGCCTGCAGCAGGCTTACCTCGAGGTCGTTGAGGGGTTCGAACGGGGTGTCGTGGTCCATGGTCGGTTCCGGTACGTGATTGCAGGGCAGACTTTAACAGGCCCGGTCCTCAACCGATGAATCCGTGCCGCCACAGCCACCCGGCCACCGCCAGCGCGGCCACCCCCACCAGCATCAGCGGCAGGCCGAAACGATGCCGCCACGGAATCGGCACCCCGCCCAGCTGCTGGTCCATGCTGTCGGTATCCAGTACCCAGCCGTGTTCGCAACGGGTGCAGGCCAGCTCGTAACGGCGCTGGTAGGTAAAGCCGAACAGCAGGTCGATGCGCGCCATCCTGTAGCGCAGCTGCGCGGCGAAGTCGGTTTCGGTCTGGCAGTGCAGGCAGTGGTGCGCTTCGGTGGGGCCCACCACCATCACCCGCTCCTGCTGGCCGATCAGCAGCATCATGTGCGGCCCTGGCAGGCGGGCTGGGCCAGCAGCCACTGCTGAGCCGCCGCCAGCGTGGCCGCGTCCCCTTCCGTGTACTGATCCGGTTCGATCTTCAGGCCATCGCCGCGGCCGTCGCGATCCTGCATCACGCTGGTGGTCAGCACCAGGCGGCTGCCATCGGCCAGGGTGTGCACGACGTTCCCAGTCGAGACGCCTGCCGTCGGCTGGCCGAAGCTGCGCGTCTGCGCGCGGCCACGCCACGCCAGCGCCGAGGCCTCGCCGGAGCTGCCGGTGCGCGGCCCGAACAGCACCGCCACCGGCGCGCCGGGCTGCCGCAGCATATGGCCGGACTGGCCGAAATCCAGCAAGGGTTTGCCCGCCAGCTGCACGGCGCTGGCCGTCAACGTCCAGCGCTGCGGCCCGTGCGAGGTTTCGAACTTCCCCACATCCTCGTTGTTCAGCACCGAGGTGCGCAGCAGCGGTGCCATGCCCAGCAGCATCGGCCACATGGTGCCGCCGCCGTTGTCACGCAGGTCCACGATCCAGCCACAGCGCGCGCCGTCGTCCTTGCTGCGGATCACCTGCTGCCACCGCGCAGCGCGCTGGATGTCCTGGCGGAATTTTTCCTGTGGTGTCGCGCCGGGCGTGGCGGCATAGCCCTCGATGACCACCCAGCCGATACGTGCATCCACCGCATCGGCGACCTTGGCCCTGTCCACCGCGGCGGCGCCGGCCTGCTGCGCGCGCGCCAGGGAGTCGCGCTGGCGCTGGGTCGTCGTCCATAGACCATGGTGGCCCGTGCTGAGCGCGATGGCTTCGCGCAGCAACGCCAGCCGCTGCGTAGGCTCTCCCTGCACCGATTGCAGCCGTGTGCGCATGGCAGGCCAGTCCACCCGGTCGCGATACAACGCCTGCCGTTCAAGCAGGTTGAGGATCTGCACCTGCGCCTCCGGCGAGGGCAGCTCGACCGACGTAGGGGCCTCGGCCAGGGCGTTGGCAGCCAACAGCGCGATCATCAGCGCGCCGATGCGACGCACTTCCTTGCGAACCTGCATGCGACGTTTCCTTGTCGTTGACTCAGGCCGCAGCATAGCTTGCCGGCGATGCGCTTTGCCATGCGCGAACTGTCGTATCTGGCTCCGCCGCAGGCTGGGGAAGACGGCCTCGATGCGATCAGTACTTTGCAACTTTGCCCATGTCTTCGCTGCGTAGAACGCAAGAAGGTGGCCTCCGTCGGCGCCTCTTATGCCGGCCGGGATTGGCGTCCTGAATCAAACATCCAAGGGAATGAGTTGCCGTCACTGCGGCAATCACGACAATGCACCGGCTCGCCCATGGCGGGCGGTGCGTGGGGATCCTCGCGATCCGTCGGCTTTTTTCCCTTGGATTTTGACCGGCACGCCAACCCGCACCGCCCGCCACCTTGCATCCCGCAGGTGGCCTCGCCTAGTGAGGTTGCCGCCATGAACACGCCCTACCCCACCTATCCACGCCTGCATGCACTGCTTGGCGCTGCCCTGCCCGGCCTGCAGCTGTCCAATGCTGCCGCCGAAGCGTTGGAAGATGCGCTCACCGACGCCCATGAACACGCGCCGCCCTCGGCGTTCTTCGCGCGATTGCGTGGCATTGCGCGGGGCCAAGCCGCCGATGGGCAGGCGTGGCGCGAGCGGCAACTAAGCCAGGCACGCGGTCAGGAGCTGGCCGAGGCGACGCGCTGTATGGCGGCGGTGGTTGCGTGTGGCGGTGTGTTGTTGGCGGCGCAGTCCGCACGCGAGATGGATGATGTGCAGGGGCAGTGTCCGCCGCAGGTGGAGGAAGGGTTGCTGCATGCGGTGGTGGTGTTGGCCGATCATGCCGGGGCGCTGGTGGAACCGGATGCGTGCGCACCGTTGTTGTAGAGCCGAGCCCGTGCTCGGCTGCGCGGGGGATCTGTGCCGACCAAGGTCGGCACCTACCCGAGCGGGGGCCGCCCGGAGCGCGACGGCGCTACCAGTCCGCGCGCAGGCCGATGTTGCCTTCGATGATGCGGCGCTTCTCGTTGCGGTCGCCGCCCAGTTCGCGGGTGTAATCAGCCACGGCGTAGGCACTGATGGCGCGGTTGAAACGCCCGACCACACCCACGCCGGCCTCCAGCGCGCGCGAACGCTGCGCATTGACGATCACATCCTCATCGAAACGGATGCGATCTTCGCCAGAGCGGCCGTGCCAGTAGTTGAGCTTGAAATACGGCTGCCAGCCGTTGTCGGCCAGCTGGTAATCACCGGCCAGGCGCAGGCCGATGCGGCCGGTCCAGGCGTTGTCGTTGTCGAAGCCTACGCTCGACACCACATCGCGCCGGTCATCCAGCGCTGTGCGTTGCCAGATCACCTGCAGTTGCGGTTCCAGCCACCACGCAGACTGACCGAAGTGCAGTAGCGGCTTGCCTGCCTCCACCGACACGCTGGTGCCGTCACCGCTCAGGCCGAAGCCGAGCCCGCGCGAGGAACGCACGCGGCCGTCGTAGCGGCTCTGCATCGCCACGGCGTCGATGTAGCCCCCGCTGCTGTCGGTGAACGTCCAGTACAGGCCCACGTGCTTGTCGTCCAAGCGGTTCTGGCCCACCTGTACGTTCTCCCAGCCCAGTGCCAGGCCGGTGGTCTTGCCCTGCGCGCGGGTGCGGCCGACGAACACGCCGATCTGGTTGCGGTGGTGGTCAGACGCCGCGGCCCACACATCCAGACCGGCCTGCAGTCCCATCACATCTCCATCGAAGCCGGGCTGTGCATCGCCCTTCCAGTGGATCTCGCTGCTCTGCCCCACCAACCGGCCCCAAGCGGTGCGGAAGGCGCCCTGGTTGTACAGCAGGCGCTGTTCGCCCTGGCGCTCGTGGAACGTTCCGAGGCTGGCCAGCGAGGTCTCGCGCAGCAGTGGCGGCACCACCGCATAGGCAGCAGTTTCCACACGGTACAGCGGCACCACCGCGCCTTCGGCCGGACGCGCGCCGGGGGTTGGCGGTGTGCCGGTGCCGGGCAATGCACCACCGGCCACCGGTACATCGGGAACCGCTGGGTCACTGGGTGGTCCCACCGGTGCGGGTTCCGGCGGCGGCGGCGGCGGTGCGGTCTCGCCGGCGGTCAGGTCCGGGTCGATGGCGCCCTCCGGCGGCGGCGGCGGGGCCGGGGTGATCGGTGGCGGCGGGGCCACCGGCGGTGTCAACGGCGGCGGCGTGGCGGTGCCGTTGCCATTCGGTGCCGGCGTCGGCCCGGTCACCAGGGTCGAGCGCAGGTACCAGTTCTCGCTGGTGCCGGCACTCACTCCGCCCTTGAACAGGAAGTACTCGTAGGCACCGGCCGCTACCGGTGCGAACAACGAGAACGCGCCAGGAGCAGTACTCGCGCCGTTCAACGCCTGCACCACCAGGATGCCATCGGCCAGCGTGGCCGCACCGCCGCCGCCGGCATTGAGGATGCCGATGCCGGTGCTGCCGGTCGCAGCGCCGCCATCGATCACCAACCGGTCGCTGGTCGAGTTGTCCGCGCCCAGCACCGTGCGCAGGTACAGGCCACCGCCGTCACCGCGGTAGTTGCCGCGCACGGTGAACACATCGCCGGCACCGGTGCCGGTCAGGTCGATGCGCCCGGCGTTGACCATGTCCACCAGTGCGGCGCTGTTGAACGGGCGGATCGCGTGGCCGCCACTGCCGGCGTACACGGTACTGGTGTCATCCACGGTGAGCGTGCCGGAGCCGGTTGCGCTGTCGCCCAGCACAAGATCGCCGTCGAAGCTCAGTTCGGTACTGTTGGCCAGGCCGATCGCTTCCCAGTTCTGGAAGCGGCTGACGCCTGCGGTCTTGACGTTGCTGAGGTTGAGCTGGTCCACGCCGCTGCCACCCTCGAACAGGGGTACCGCGCCGAGGTTGCCCTGGTTGAGATTGCTGAGGTTGGCGACGTCGTTGTCCGGGCCCATGTCGATCGCGCCGTAGACGATACCGCCGCCATTCCAGGTGAAGGTGTCGTTGCCGGTGCTGAGCAGCACCTGCCCGCGCACGGTGCCATCGGTGATGGTCACGCTGTCGTTGCCGCCGCTGACGCTGATGTTGCCGCCGATGTACGCGGTACCGGAAATGATGATGGTATCGGTGTCGAAACCGGTGACCACGTTGCCATCCACAGTGCCGCCTGACTGGTCCCAGAGATTCTTGTCCAGCTTCATGTTGACGCGGCCGATACGGCCACCGGTCATCCAGGCCTGGTCGCCGTCCTCGAACGCACCGACGATGCGGCCCCCGCTCATGCGGAAGGTATCGATGTTGTCGCCCTGCTGCAGCGCGCCCACGGTACCGGCGGTCATGACGAAATCATCGCGGCCACTGCCCTGCGCCACCACGCCGGTGACGGTGCCGCCGTTGACCGTCATCTGGTCATCGCCCGTGCCTTGGTCAACGCTGTCGATCGTGCCATTGCCGAGCAGCAGCACATCGCTGCCAACGCCCTGCAGCACGCCGCCGGTGATACTGCCTGCCTGCATCTCCAGGCGATCATTGCCGGCATCGAACTGCACGCCGGTGCGCCCGCTGATCGTGCCGCGGTTGACCAGCACGCTGTCACCGGCACCGACGAACTGCAGGGCCGTGGTGTTGCCGGTACTGATGCTGCCGGTGTTGTCGACACGGCTGCCGCCACCGAGCTGCACGGCCACGCCACCGACCGAACTGATCGTGCCCAGGTTGGACAGCAGGTGCCCACCGGCGCCGACCAGCGCGATGGCGCTGGCGCCGCCGCTCTGCTCCAGCTGTGCGCCGTTGGCGACGTTGACGGTGATGCCGGCCGTGCCACTGGCGGTGATGGGCACCGTCTGCGGGTTCGGCGCGTTGGCGTTGCAGGTGACGGTCTGGCCGCCGACCGGGGCAACGGTATCGCAGCCGGCCCATGCAACGCCGGCGGACAACAGCAGGGAGGGGACCGCCAGGGCCTGCAGCACGGAAACGGAGAGGCGGCGCGGGCGAAGCGCGCGCGGGACGGCACGGGACATACAGCACTCCTGGACAGGGGAAACAGGAACTGCGGATATGCGGCACTGCGCTGGCAGTCTGCCGTGCGGTGAATGGTTTCGATAGATGAATTTATGCACTGAACATCACATTTTGAATGTGAAGTCCGACGATCATCACCTGGGTGTTATGTGGCTGAAATCGTTCAGCCTCGCAGGTGGGGTCAGAGCCGATTCCTGCGGAAAGGGGTCCGACCCCGGGGTGCTCAGATCTTCAGGTAGATCCTGCGCCTGTCCAGCCACCACGCCACGCCCCACCACAATGCAACGAACGCCAGCGCCTGCAGCATGGACGCCAGCTCGAGCGCCTGCGGCATTGCGGTGGCCAGCTGCTGCCAGATCCAGCCCCAGGCGCCGGTCGCCAGCAGCACCACCGACATCACCGAGGCGCCCAGGTACGCCGTGATCGCGTTGACGCCGAAACGCCGGCCCAACGCCGGCCAACCCTTCTGGTCGATCAGCCAGTGCCCCAGCCACAACGCCAGCGCGGCCAGCCCCCCCGTCCACAGCACGTAGCTGGGTGTCCACAGCTGCTTGTTCAACGGCAGCACGAGGGCCAGCAGCAGGCCGAGCACGGCGGTCGCTGCGCCCAGCCCGGCCAGTGCAGCAGCATGCCCGTTGCGCAGCAGGCCACCGGCCAGCAGGCCCAGCACGGTGCTGGCCAGCGCGCCCAGTGTGCTCAGCAATCCTTCCGGGTCATGCCCAAGGCCGGTATCGACGTGCCATTGATAGACCCACGGCGCGAACAGCGCGGTATCCAGACGGCTGGCCGGGTTGGTCCACGGCGCCAGGTCACCGATACCGAGCAGCAGCACGGTATAGCCCACCAGCAGCGCGACCAGCACGCCGGCCTGCACGCGCGGTCGTGCATACACCGCCAGCACACCCACCAGCGCTGCGCACACGGCGATGCGCTGGAGCACGCCCCAGATGCGGAAGTGGTGCGTATCCAGCGCCCACCAGATCAGCAGATGCAGCAGCGCACCGGCCACCAGGATGCGCAGCGCGCGCTCCAGCACACCGCGCGCCAGTGCGGGTCTCGCCGCCACGTCCAGCGCGCGTGGTGCCACGCTGAAGGCCATCGACACGCCGACCAGGAACAGGAAGAACGGGAACACCAGGTCGGTGGGCGTGCAGCCATGCCATTCCGAGTGACGCAGCGGTGCGAACACCGCACTCCAGTCGCCCGGGTTGTTGACCAGCAGCATCGCCGCCACGGTGATGCCGCGCAGGGCATCGATCGAGCCCAGCCGGCGTGGCGGCGTCGCGTTCATCAGGCGGCCTCGTACTGTCCGGCGATCCAGGTGCCACGCACCTGCAGCGCATCGTCCAGCAGCACCAGGTCGGCCTGGTAGCCTTTGGCGATGTGGCCCAGGCGGTCATCGACGTTGAGGAACTGCGCCGGATAGGTCGAGGCCATGCGTGCCGCTTCGGCCAGCGGCTGACCGAGCAGCTGCACGGTGTTGCGCACCGCAGTGGCCATGTCCAGCGCCGAACCCGCCAGCGAACCGGCAGCGTTGCGCACCACGCCGTCGATGGCGGTGATGGTTTCGCCGTACAGCACGTAGCTGGGATCGTCGGCACCGACTGGCGGCATCGCATCGGTGACCAGCAGCAGGCGGCCGCGCGGCTTGGCCGCCAGCGCCACGCGCAGGCTGGCCGGATGCACATGCACGCCATCGACGATGATGCCGATCCAGCTGTCGCGGTCTTCCAGCGCAGCGCCCACCGCGCCAGGCTCGCGGCCCTGCAGCGGCGACATCGCGTTGTACAGGTGGGTGAAACCGCGCACGCCGGCATCCAGCCCGGCGCGGATCTCTTCGTAGGTGCCTGCCGTGTGGCCGGCGGCGACGATCACGCCGCGCTCGACCAGCGCACGGATGGTTTCCAGCGGCACCCGTTCCGGCGCCAGCGTCAGCAGGGTCACGCCGTTGTCGAGCGAGGCCGCCAGCGCGATCTCCTCCTCATCCGGTACGCGGAACTTGCTGGCGTCGTGCGTGCCCTTGCGCGCCGGTGCGATGTACGGGCCTTCCAGGTGGATGCCGATCACGCCCGGCACGCCCTGTGCGATGGCCTCGCGCAGCGCTGCGATGGCCTCGCGCATCACCGCTACGTCGTCGCTGATCAGGGTCGGCAGCATTGCGGTGGTGCCGAAGCGCCGGTGCGCCTGCGCGATGGTGCGCAGCGCCGCCACGTCCGGCGTGTTGTTGAACAGCGCGCCGCCTCCGCCGTTGACCTGCACGTCGATGAAGCCGGGCAGCAGCCAGCCACCGCCCAGGTCCATCTGCTCATCGGCCTGGCCGAGCTGCGGCGCGGCGTCGGGCAACAGCGCGGTGATCTTCCCGTTTTCGATCACCACCGCCAGGTCATCGCGGAAATCATCCCCGACCAGGATGCGGGCATTGCGCAGCACGGTGGCCATCACACGGTCTCCGTAACCTTGTTCAGGTGCGGCGGTAGATCCGGGTTGAAGCCGCGACGCAGGGCCAGCGCGTTGATCGCGCGGTAGAAGCTCTGCACGGTCAGCAGCGGCGCGCACAGCGGATGCGGTGCGGCCGCGACCGGCAGGTTGCCACCGGCACCGGCCAGCCACACCCGCGCGCCACGCGCGGTGAACTCATCGACCACTGCACGGGTGCCGGCGCCGGTTTCATCCGGCTGGGCGAAAGCCAGCACCGGGAAGCCGCGGTCAACCAGCGCCATCGGGCCATGCTTCACTTCGGCCGAGCTGTAGGCTTCGGCATGCAGGCTGCAGGTTTCCTTGAACTTCAGCGCCGCTTCCTGCGCCGCGCCCAGGCCCAGGCCACGGCCCAGCACGAACAGATTGGTTGCCTCGACCAGGCCCTCGGTCACTGCGCTCCAGTCGCACTGCCACGCCTCGCGCATGGCATCGGGCAGCAGGTCCAGCGCATTGCGCAGGCTGCTGTCCTGCTTCCAGTACGCGGCCAGCTGCAGCAGCGCGGCCAGCGAGGCCAGGTAGCTCTTGGTGGCGGCCACACTCTTTTCGGCACCGGCATGCAGCGGGATGACCGTGTCGGCCAGCTGCGCCAGCGGTGAATCCTCGACATTGACCAGCGCAACCACGCGCGCGCCGGCGGCCTTGGCGGCTTCGGCGTTGCGCAGCAGGTCCGGGCTCTTGCCCGACTGCGAGATGACGATGAACAGCGCGCCGCGCAGCTGCAGCGGCGCGGCATACACCGACCCCACCGACGGCGAGGCCGAGGCGACCACCAGGCCCAGCTGGGTTTCCAGCAGGTACTTGCCGTAGGTGGCGGCGTGATCGGAACTGCCGCGCGCGCAGGTGACCACGAACGGCGGCGGCGCCGCGCGCAGGCTGGCGGCCAGGGTTTCCATGGTGGCGTGGTTGCGCGAGAACTGGCGGGCAACCACGTCGGCCGCTTCAGCGGCCTCGGCGAACATCAAGGTGGCGGTGGGGTCTGACAGCGACATGGCAGGCTCAGGCAGGATCGGAAGGAAGGGGACGTGCGCCGGCCGGGCGCATCGGCGCGGTCGAACCGCGCACCACCAGCTGCGGCACGAAGCCCTGGTTGTGCAGCGGAGCGGGCGCGTCGTCGTAGGCATCGCTGCGCAGCTGCGCGATCAGCAGGCGCGCGGCATGGCGGGCGATGTCCTCGGTGGCCTGCTTGGCGGTGGTCAGCGGCGGCCACGACTGGCGCGAGAACGGGCTGTCCTCGAAGCCGGCGATGGACAGGTCGTAGGGCACGTTCATGCCGGCCGACTTGGCCGCGGCCAGTACACCGGCGGCGATTTCGTCGTTGGAGCCGAAGATGGCGGTGGGCGGTTCGCGCAGCGCCAGCAGACGGCGCGCACCACGGAAACCATCATCGAAGGTGTAGTCGCCCTGCACCACCAGGTGCTTGTCCACGGTCATGCCGTAGTCCTTCAGCGCGGCCTCGTAACCGGCGTAGCGTTCGCCCGAGGAACGGTGCGAGATGCCGCCCCAGAGGAAGCCGATGCGCTGGTGGCCGAGCTGGATCAGATGCTCGGTGATCTCGTAGGCGGCCTCGCGGTCGTCGACGAACACGCAGGCACCGTCGGCCGGGTCTTCGGTGGCGGCGATGATGCGCACCAGCTTGATGCCGCGCGCGGTCAGCGCCTGGATCAGGTCGCGGCGCTCGGACATCGGCGCGGTCAGTACCAGCCCGGCCAGGCGCGAGCGCTGCACCCAGTCGGCCAGTTCATCGGCCAGCAGCGGCGAGCTGGAGTCGCAGGGATGGATCTGCAGGCCGAACCCGGTCTCGCGGCAGGCGGCCAGCACGCCGTTCTGCACGCCGATGATGTGGTACGGGTTGGGGTTGTCGTAGACCAGCCCGATCACGAAGGTGGTGCCGCTGCGCAGGTTGCGCGCGGACGGGTCGGGCTCGTAGTCAAGCTCGGCGATGGCACGCAGCACCCGCGCACGGGTGGCCTGCATCACCGACGGTTCGTTGTTGATCACCCGCGAGACCGTCTTCAGCGAGACCTTGGCCTTCTCCGCAACGTCCTTGATGGTCGCTCTGCGCATGGGTTTTCCCTGGGGTTGGCTGCCGTCCATCATCGCCGATCAGGCCTTGTCCTGCGGCAGGCCGGCGCGATGGCCGATCACCGAGTAGAACAGGATGTACAGGTAGCACGGCACCATCAGCAGCACGAACACCAGCTGGAAGTCGATGTGCTGCTTGAGCACGGCGAACAGCTGCGGAATGATCGCGCCGCCGGCGATGCCCATCACCAGCAGCGCCGAGCCGGTCTCGGTGAAGCGGCCCAGGCCACGGATCGCCAGCGGGAAGATGGCCGGCCACATCATCGCGTTGGCAAAGCCCAGTGCGGCCACGAAGCCCACCGAGACATAGCCGTGGGTGACCCAGGCGCCGAGGCAGAACACCACACCCAGCACCGCCGAGATGGTCAGATAGCGCGACTGCGAGACCACCTTGGGGATCAGCAGCAGGCCGACCACGTAGCCGATGAGCATGGCAAACAGGGTCAGCGAGGTGAACATCTTGGTCTGGTCCAGCGGCAGGTCGAAGCCGTGGCCGTAGGTACCGATCGCATCGCCGGCCATCACCTCCACGCCCACGTAGACGAACAGGCACAGCACGCCCAGCCACAGGTGCGGGAACTGGAAGATGCTGCGGCGCTCGGCCGCACCGGCGCTGGTGGGGGTGGCGTTGGCTTCGGCGGACTTGATTTCCGGCAGCGGCGAGAACAGCACCGCCACCGCCAGCAGCACCAGCAGGCCGGCCATGGCCAGGTACGGTGCGTGGATCTTGGCGGCGAACTCGTTGAGCAGCTGCGCCTTGGTCGCTTCATCGGCAACGGCCACGCTGGCCGACAGGTCGCCGATACCATGCAGCACCACGGTGCCGATCAGCACCGGCGCCAGCATGCCGGCGATCTTGTTGCAGATGCCCATCAGCGCGATGCGGCGCGCCGCCGTTTCGATCGGGCCAAGGATGGAGATGTAGGGGTTGATCGCGGTCTGCAGCAGGGCCAGGCCACTGCCGATCACGAACAGGCCGCCGAGCGCCCCGGGGTACCAGCGCTGGGTGGCGAACTCACCGAACAGCGCGGCGCCGCCGGCCATCACCAGCAGGCTCAGGCTCAGGCCCTTCTTCATGCCGGTGCGGCGAAGGATCCACGACGACGGCAGCGCCAGGAAGAAGTAGGACAGGTAGAACACCATCAGCACCAGGAAGGCGCCGACCTCGCTGAGCTCGAAGGCCAGCTTGACGAAGGTGATCAACGGGCCATTGAGCCAGGTGAAGAAGCCGATCAGGAAGAACAGCACGCCGACGATGGCGATGGAGGTGGCCACGTTCGGGCGCGCGCTTGCAGCGGGGACGGCGGACATCAGGAGGGCTCCTGCGGCGACGGCCGCAGAACACGGCGTCGGAGAGTGGCTGGGAACAACGTTGTCACATTCTTTCGATGGACAACCGCGCTTTGTCAACTTCCAAATGCAGCGCGGCGCTGCCCATCCTGCACTGCGCAACCGGCTCACGGGGCAGTGTGCTGAATGCGCAGTGGGCCTTGAGGCCCATGCGGCAACGGTTCTCGCGTGAAACCCATACTCACGCCATGTAAACGTTTACCGTCCGTCGCATTCGTTGCGGCGCAGCAACGAAAGTGTCACGAACTCGTTGACATCGTTGTCAGCGCGGTTACAGACTCCGCCCCAATCGCCGTCCCCGATCCTGGGTCCGGCCCCACCTGCAGCAGGAGCCCGCGTGACCGCCAGCCACCCCGCCCCGGCCCATGCCCTGTCCCGCGTTGCGCCCTCGTTCCTGGCTGCCGACGTGGGTGGCACCCATGTGCGCGTGGCCCGGGTCCAGGCCAGCGGTGATGATGCCCATCCGGTGCAGGTGCTGGAGTACCGCAAGTACCGCAATGCCGACCACGCTGGGCTGAGCGCGATCCTGCACGACTTCCTCGGCAACGGCCCGCGGCCCACGCACTGCGTGGTGGCCAGCGCCGGCTATGCCCGCGAGGATGGCACGGTGATCACCGCCAACCTGCCGTGGCCGCTGTCGGCGCGCCAGGTGGAGGCCGACGTCGGCCTGCAGCGGGTCTACATCGTCAACGACTTCGAAGCGGTGGCCTACGCCGCCGCGCAGGTGGACGCCAGTGGCGTGCTGCACCTGTGCGGACCGGAGACCGCTGCACGCGGCCCGACCCTGGTGGTGGGTCCCGGCACTGGCCTCGGCGCCGCACTGTGGATTCCCACCGCGCACGGCCCGGTGGTGCTGGCCACCGAAGCTGGGCAGCCGAGCCTGGCGGCCAGCACCGAACTGGAAATGGCCATCGTGCGCCACATGCAGCGCGACCGCGCGCACGTGTCGATCGAGCACGCGCTGTCCGGCCCGGGCCTGATGAACCTGTACCGCGCGGTGTGCGCGCTGCAGGGGCAGGCGCCGACGCTGGCCAGCCCCGATGCGGTCACCGCCGCGGCGATGGCCGACAGCGATGCGCACGCGCGCCAGGCGCTGGATGTGTTCTGCGGCCTGCTCGGCAGCACCATCGGCGACATGGCCCTGTTCTACGGCGCCCATGGGGGCGTCTACCTGGCCGGCGGCATCCTGCCGCAGATCCGCGAATACCTGCATGCCAGCACCTTCGTCGAACGCTACCTGCAGAAGGGGCCGATGGGCGAGGCGCTGGCACGCATCCCGGTGAAGGTGGTCGAGCACGGCCAGCTGGGCGTGGTCGGCGCTGCCAGCTGGTACCTGCAGCAGTCGGCCGCCTGACACCGCAACCGGCTTCAACGCAATCGCAGCACGCAGTACGTGGCACGCCAACGCACGGGACTTCGCCGCCACCCCGCGCATGTCTTTGCAACCGTAACCGAACACCGCCGCCGGCATCCAATCGAGTGATGAGGAGAGACATCATGAACACCCGCAAGACCCTGCTTTCGGCCGCCATCGTCAGCTGCATCGCCTTCAGTGCGCACGCGCAGCAGGCCGCCCCGACCGCCACCGATCTGGACACCGTGACGGTCACGGGCATCCGTGGTTCGATGGAAAAGTCGCTCGATACCAAGCGCGAAGCCAATGCGCGCGTGGAAGTGGTCACCGCCGAAGACGTCGGCAAGCTGCCGGCGCACAACGTCGCCGACACCCTGCAGCGCCTGCCGGGCGTGAACATCAGCTCGTCCAGCGCCGACGAAGGCGGCTTCGATGAAGCCGACCGTGTCAGCCTGCGCGGCACCAGCCCGAGCCTGACCCAGACCCTGATCAACGGCCACACCGTCGGCTCGGCCGACTGGTTCGTGCTCAGCCAGGGCAACAACGTCGGCCGCAGCGTCAGCTATTCGCTGCTGCCCTCCGAACTGGTCAGCTCGGTGGAAGTGAACAAGTCCTCGCAGGCCAAGCTGCAGGACGGCGGCACCACCGGTACCGTCAACATCATCACCCGCAAGCCGCTGGAGTTCTCCAAGCAGATCACCGCCGAAGGCTCGATCGGCATGGTGCGCTCGGACCAGGCCAAGTCGAACGACCCGCAGTACTCGGCGCTGTTCAACTACAAGAACGACGAAGGCACCTTCGGCGTGATGGTGCAGGGCTTCAGCCAGAAGCGCGAGCTGCGCCGTGAAGCACAGGAAATCCCGGGCGGCTTCTTCAAGATCGCCGCGACCGATCCGGTGGCCCAGACCAACCCGGACCTGATCGGCGTCAACCTGCCGGGCCTGCTGGGTTCGACCCTGTTCGAACAGACCCGTGAGCGCAAGGGCGGCCTGGTCTCGCTGCAGTTCAAGCCGACCGACACGCTTACCCTGGGCCTGAACGGTTTCAGTTCCAAGCTGGAAGCCAACAACTACAACCGCAACTTCATGATGTTCGGCAACAGCTTCGCCAAGTCGCAGGCGCCGAATCCGGGCTATGTGGTCAAGGACGGCGTGCTGACCAACGCCACCTACGCGGGCGTGCCGGGCACCAACTACGCGGTGTACGACATGATCTACCGCGAGTCGACGGCCAAGTCGAGCTACGTCACCTTCGATGCCGACTGGCAGATCAGCGACAGCCTGACCGCCAAGTTCCAGGCCGGCAGCACCAAGGGCACCGGCGAGACGCCGCGCCAGTACATCGCCGAAGTCACCCTGGCCAATGGCGGTGGCGCCAGCTGGGCCACCCACGGCAACGGCTCGCCGATCGACTGGAGCCTGGGCGGCGACCTCTCGCCCAACGGCGTCACCAGCTTCGGCACCTGGGGCAACCAGCAGGTCACTGCCGAGGACAAGGAGAAGTGGGCAACGCTCGACTTCAACCAGTACTTCAACGACGGCGGCGTGTTGAACTCGATCGATTTCGGCCTGCGTTTCGCTGACCACAAGCGCGAAGCGCTGTCGCCGGAAGGCGCAACGCCGGGCGATATCTGGAGCGCGCTGAAGAACGGTGCCACCTCCAACTACCCCAGCGGCTTTGCCGGCGATATCGGCGGCACCTTCCCGCGCAACATCTGGTACTTCACCCCGGGTGCGCTGAAGGACGCGGTGACCAACAACTCCACCTGGCTGGCCGGCAACGATGGCCCGACCGGTCGCCACAACTACGGTGCCGAGTGGAAGGTGCAGGAGAAGAACTTCGCCGGCTACGTGCAGGCCAACTTCCGTGGTGACTGGTGGAGCGGCAACGTCGGCCTGCGCTACGTCAACATCAAGCAGGACATCGACACCTACAACGCCGTCAGCAAGGCCGCCGATGCCGATGTCAGCAGCCTGTTCGGCATGTGGGAACGCATGGCCTTCCAGAACAAGCGCAACCGCGTGCTGCCCAGCGCCAACATCAAGTTCGACCTGGACGACAACCTCGTCCTGCGCGTGGCCGCTTCGCAGACCCAGACCCTGCCGGACTACTCGGCACTGGGCGCCTCCTCCTACGGTTCGGATCTGAACAAGACCGGTGGCGGCGGCAACCCGAACCTGAAGCCGACCCTGTCCAGCAATCTGGATGCCAACCTGGAGTGGTACTTCATGCCGCGCGGCCTGCTGTCGGTGGGGGCGTACCACATGAAGCTGAAGGACTACATCGCCTTCGACGTGGTCTCGCGCCAGCTGTACAGCGAACTGACCAACCAGCTCGAGACCTACCAGATCTCCACCCCGATCAATGCCGACGGCAAGGTGACCGGCGTGGAAGTGGCCTACGAGCAGCCGATCGGCGAGTACTTCGGCGTCAACGCCAACTACACCTACGCCAACGGCACCACCGCGCACACCTGGTCGGATGGTTCGCACAACCTGCTGGGTACCTCGAAGAACACCTACAACGTGGGTGCCTACTTCGAGAACGAACGCTTCGGTGCCCGCGTCAGCTACACCCGCCGCTCTTCGTTCCTGATCAGCCTGTCCGGTACCAACCCGTACTACCAGGATGACTTCGGCACGCTGTCGGCCTCGCTGAGCTACAAGGCCACCGACTGGCTGAGCATCACCCTGGACGGTCTGAACCTCAACAACCCGACCTACAAGTACTACCAGACCGCGGCCATCCCGACCTCGTTCTACAGCAACGGCCGCCAGTACTACCTCAACTTCCGCTTCAAGTACTGATCCAGCGGCGGCAACATCGCCGAGTCGTGCACGCACGCCGGGCCTGGGTCATTCCGGGCCCGGCGTTTTTCATGTATAGCGTTCATCGCACCGTTCCAAGGAGTCGTACCGATGCTCAAGCCTTCCCGCGCCCGGATGCGCAGCGCAGTGCTGCTGGGCAGCCTGCTCGCGCTGTTGCCGGCGCTGCCGGCCCTGGCCGCCGATCCCACGCCCGCCGCTGAAGCCCCCGGCCCGCAGCTGCGTGCCGGCAGCCTGATGCTGATTCCTGCACCGGCCACCGTGCAGCACGGCCAGGGCCGCGGCATCACCGTGCGCGCTGACACCATGCTGCAGGCTGAAGGCGAAGCCGCGCAGCGCGTCGCCGCGCAGTTTGCCGACCTGCTGGCCCGCAGTGGCGGCCCACGCCTGGCGCTGGCCAAGGGCAGGACAGCGGCCAAGAGCGGCAGCATCCACTTCCAGATCGTGCCCACCTTCCGCGACAGCGGTGAGAGCTACACGCTGGAAAGCACCGCGCAGGGCGTGCTGATCCAGGCCGGCAACGAGACCGGCCTGTTCTATGGCGCCACCACCCTGGCCCAGCTCGCCACCGGCGGCAGCAATGGCGTGCTGCCGGCCGTGCAGATCCAGGACGCGCCGCGTTTCAGCTGGCGCGGTTTCATGCTCGATTCCGCGCGCCACTTCCAGAGCCTGGACGAGATCAAGCGCGTGCTCGACGCGATGGCCGCGCACAAGCTCAACACCTTCCACTGGCACCTGACCGATGACCAGGGTTGGCGCATGGAGATCAAGCGCTACCCGAAGCTGACCGGGGTGGGCAGCTGCCGCCTGCCGGCCGGCGATGGCGGCATCGATCCGGTCAGCGGCCAGGAACACCCCTACTGCGGCTTCTACACGCAGGAGCAGATCCGCGAGGTGATCGCCTATGCGGCCAGGCTGCATATCCAGGTGATCCCGGAAATCGATGTGCCGGGCCACGCCACCGCGGCGATTGCCGCGTATCCGGAGCTGGGCACGATCGATACACCGCTGAAGCCGATCAGCGAATGGGGCGTGTTCCCCAACCTGTTCAACACCGAAGACAGCACCATCACCTTCCTGGAGAACGTGCTGGAAGAAGTGATCGACCTGTTCCCGGCCAAGTACGTGCACGTCGGTGGCGACGAGGCAGTGAAGGACCAGTGGGAAGCGTCCAAGCCGGTGCAGCAGCGCATGCGTGCGCTGGGCATCAACAATGAAATGGCCATGCAGAGCCACATCATCAAGCGCCTGGAGACCTTCCTGGAGCAGCACGACCGGCGCCTGATCGGCTGGGATGAGATCCTCGAAGGCGGCCTGCCACCACAGGCCACGGTGATGTCGTGGCAGGGCACCGAAGGCGGACTGGCGGCGGCCAGCGCCGGCCATGACGTGATCATGTCGCCGGTCGGCTACCTGTACCTGGATTACCTGCAGACCGCCTCGCCGAATGAACCGCCGGGCCGCCCGACCCAGGTCAACCTCGGCAAGCTGTACAACTTCGAACCGGTGCCGGCCGAACTGGCCGCCGACAAGCGCGGGCACATCCTCGGCCTGCAGGCCAACATGTTCACCGAGCACACGCGCAGCTACGCGCGCCTGCAGCACAACCTGTTCCCGCGCCTGGCGGCGGTGGCCGAGACTGGCTGGAGCACGCCGGAACATCGCGACTTCCGCGATTTCCTCGCGCGCCTGCCGTCCCAGCTGCAGCGCTACCGCGCCTGGGGCCTGGCCTACGCGCAGACACCGTTTGAAGTGGGCGTGGACTACACCGACAAACGCGCCGCCAACACCGTGACCGTGTCGCTGGCCAATCCGCTGGGTTATGAAGTGCGCTACAGCACCGATGGCCAGCCAGTGAGCGCGCAGTCGCCGCTGTACCAGCAGCCGCTGACCGCCACGCTGCCCGCCACCGTGAAGGCGGCCGCGTTCTACCAGGGGCAGATGCTGGCGGCGAAGCCGACGGTGGCGGCGTTCACCGCGCAGTCGCTGCTCAGCCGCCGCAGCGATGAGCTGCTCAGCTGCGTGGGCAAGAAGGGCCTGGTGCTGCGCCTGGAAGACGATGGCCCGCGCGAGGGCGAGCGCGCCGTGTTCAACGTGGACATCTTCCAGCCGTGCTGGCGCTGGCCGCAGGCGCAACTGGATGGCATCGGCAGCGTGGAAGTGCGTGCGGGGCGTATTCCGTACTACTTCCAGCTGGCCCACGACGAATCCAAGCGCCGCTTCGAGAAGGCCAAGCGCGCGCATGGCGAGATGCAGGTGCGCCGTGGCGATTGCCGCGGCAAGGTGCTGGCTGAAGTGGCATTGCCGGCCAAGCCGGATGCCGATGGCTTCGTGACCCTGCGCGCGGCACTGCCTAAGGGCACGAAGGGGAACGGTGATCTGTGCATCAACTTCACCGGCGACACGCGCCCGGCGATGTGGGTGCTGGATGAGGTGACGCTGGGGAAATAACGGCAGATCTGCCCTGGTGGGTGCCAACCTGGGTCGGCACCTCAGGCAATCCTGGTAGTTGCCAACCTTGGTTGGCACGCGGTTACCCGCGCCAGCGCAGCAGCAGATCGCGCAACGGAGTCAACGCGGTGGCCAGGCCCGCCAGCACGCCCACCGTGTTGGCGATGGCGTCCATCGGATCGGCCACGCGGTCATCGGTCAATGCGCCCTGCGCGAACTCGATGCCGATGCCCATCAGTACCAGGCCCACGCCTACCCACAGCAGCGGGCGCCCGCGCCGGAACAGCTGCACCGCGCTGCCGGCCAGGATGAAATAGGCGAGGAAGTGCTCCCCCTTGTCGCTGTTTTCCGGCAGCGGGATCGGCGGCGGCGGGATCAGGCAGACCACGATCACCGCCAGCACCGCCAGCGCCCACAGCGCGCCCCACAGCCGCGGCCGGCGCAGCGGCTTGATCACCGGCAACGCACTGCTCACAGGCGCCAGCTCAGGTCGCCCAGTGCAAAGGCCGGCTCGAAATCAACACCAAGCTGCAGGCCGATGGCCTGGAAGCGCTCGCCCATTTCGGTGGGCAGGGTCAGCTTCTTCACCTGGTCGCGCAGCTGGATGCGGCCAACCTCGTCGGTACGTTCCTCGGCCAGCAGCAGCACCTGGTCCAGGCCGTTGCCGAGCAGGAAACTGGCCTGGCTGCAGTAACCGGCCAGCTCGAACCCCCCATGCATGCCTGCCTCGGCCATCGCGGTGAAATCCACCGAGGCGGTGATGTCCTGCAGGCCCGGCCAGCGGTGCACGTCGTTGTGCACGTGGTGGCGGTAGAACGCGCGCACGGTGCCATCATCGCGGTCGGGCTGGTAGAACTCGCCCCGGTTGTAACCGTAGTCGACGAACAGCAGCGCGCCGCGCTGCAGGCCGCCGGCCACCGCCTGCAGCCAGTACGGCAGCTGCGGCAGCACTTCGGAGCGGTAACCCTCGGCAAAGGGCTTTTCCAGATAGCGCTCGATGTGGCGCACCGCGCCGTTGAGCAGGATGTCGGCCGGCTGCGCGCCACGGATGAAATTGCCGTCACCATCCAGCTCGACGGTTTCCTCATACACCTCGCCGTCGCGGATCAGGAAGCGCGGTGTCGGCAGCGCGTCGATCACTTCGTTGGCAAACACCACGCCTTCCCAGTCTTCCTCGAACGGGCGGTCGACCCACTCCACGCGCGCGGCCAGCTCGGCCGGCAGGTTCTGCTGCAGGCGCTGCTGCTGGCGCTCACGCAGGTCGGCACTGGGCTCGAGGATGGCGTAGCGCGAGGGCAGCACGTCCAGTTCGGCCAGGCGCAGCAGCACCGCCTCGGCGAAAGCGCCGGTGCCGCCGCCCAGTTCCAGCATCCGCGCCTGTGCGCTCAGCTGCGCGAACACCGGCGCCAGCGCATTGGCCACGCTGCCGGCGAACAGGCTGCCGAGCTCGGGCGCGGTGGTGAAGTCGCCACTGCCACCGAACTTGCTGGCACCGGCGCTGTAATAGCCCCAGCCGGGGGTGTACAGGCACAGCTCCATGAAGCGGGAGAAAGGCATCGCCCCGCCCTGGGCAAGGATTTCGGCGCGCAGGGCGGCGGCCAGCTGGTCGCTGTGGGCCAGGGCATCGGCTTCGGGCAGGGGGAAGGTGGGCTGCATGGCGTCTTCGAATGCGGTGACAATGGTGCACAGGATAGCCGAGCCTTGGAGGACCCTCGATGAGCGACACCCACCCCGTGGTCCTGATCACCGGCAGCGCACGCCGGATCGGCGCGGCCATTGCCCGCCAGTTCCACGCCTGCGGCTGGTCGGTGGTGCTGCATGCCAACACCTCCAGCGCCGAATTGCAGCAGGCCGCGTTCGACTTCGACAACGAGCGCCCGGGCAGCGTGCTGGCCCTGCAGGCCGACCTGCGTGACGCCGACGCCCTGCCCGACCTGGTTGAACAGGCCGTCAGCCACTTCGGCCGCCTGGACGCGCTGGTCAACAATGCCTCCAACTTCTTCCCGACCCCGCTCGGCCAGGTGACCGCCGAGGCGATGGACGAGTTGTATGCGGTCAACGCGCGCGCACCGCTGCTGCTGTCCCAGGCGGCCGCGCCCTACCTGCGCCGCCAGCACGGCTGCATCGTCAACCTGACCGACCTGCACGGCACCGACCCGATGCGCGACCACATCGCCTACACCATGGCCAAGGCCGCGCTGGAAATGGCCACGCGCTCGCTGGCGCTGGAGCTGGCGCCCAAGGTGCGGGTGAATGCGGTGGCGCCGGGCGCGATCCTGTGGCCGGAACAGGGCAAGGACGATTTCGCCCGCGAGGCCCTGCTGGCGCGCACGCCGCTGGCGCGGACCGGTACGGTCGAGGAGATTGCCGAAGCGGTGTACTGGCTGGTGGCCGAGGCCAGTTTCATCACCGGCCACACGTTGCGCGTGGATGGTGGGCGTACGGTCAGCTGAGGTGTTGCCGGCCAGCGGCCGGCACTCCGGTAGTGCCGGCCGCTGGCCGGCAACCTCCCTCATTCCAGGTCCACCACCTCGAACGCGGCGCCGTACTGCGCATGCGCACGCCACAGCGTGGCCAGGTCCTGCCCGCTGACCGGGTCGATGAAATCCGGCGCGATGTCGGCCAGCGGCTTCAGCACGAAGGCGTGCTTCAGCTCCGGGCGTGGGATGCGCAGGTGGCCGGGGCCTTCCACCACCAGGTCGCCGTAGAACACCACGTCGATGTCCAGCGTGCGGTCGGAGAAGCGCGGCCCGCTGCGGTCACGGCCATGGGCGTCTTCCAGCGCATGCAGCCAGTGGTCCAGTTCCTGCAGCGGCAGATCGGTGTCGATCGCCACGGCATTGTTGAGGAAGGCCGGGCCCTCGAAACCGACTGCGGCGGTGCGGTAGGCCGGCGAGACCTGCAGCGCGCCGAAGCGCTCGCGCAGGGCCGTCACCGCGGCGTGGAGGTAGCGGCGGGGCTGGACGTTGCTGCCCAGGCTCAGGAGCACGGTGGTCATGCGGTTCCGGTGGCGGCGTTCTGGGGGGACGTGGGCATGCCGTCATCACGGCGGCCTGCCTACACTCCGGGACGCACATGATAGGGCACCGACATGACCTATTGCGTTGGAATCGAGGTGGACCAGGGCCTGGTCTTCGCCGCCGACACCCGGACCAATGCCTCGCTGGACGATGTGCGCGTGCATCGCAAGCTGCACGCGTTCGAGTACCCCGGCCAGGCAGTCTACGTGCTGATGGCGGCTGGCAACCTGGCCACCACCCAGCTGCTGGTGTCACGCCTGGGGCGTGATGCCGATGAACGGCGCACGCCCAACCTGCGCGAAATGAACCACCTGTTCGAGGCCGCCGGATACGTCGGCCAACTGCTGGTGGACAGCCAGGTGCACAGCCACCACAGCGAGCATGGCCATGACGGGGTCAACACCCAGGCCACACTGATCTTCGGCGGTCAGATCGCCGGCGAGCGGCCGGGGCTGTACATGATTTATCCGCTGGGCAATGCCATCGCCGCCTCGCCGGAGACGCCCTACCTGCAGATCGGCGAATCCAAGTACGGCAAGCCGATCCTGGATCGCATCCTCAGCCCCGCCACGCGCCTTGAAGATGCCGCGCGCACCGCGATCGTGTCGCTGGATTCAACCATCCGCTCCAATCTGTCGGTGGGTTTGCCGATCGATCTGGCACTGCTGCGCGACGGTGAACTGCGCATCGGGCAGCAGCTGCGGTTGGGCGCGGATTCGGCGCTGTATGCCGACATCCACCAGAACTGGTCCCGGCGGCTGGAACAGGCGGTGGACGCGCTGCCGCGGTTCCCGTGGGAAACCGTGGATCGACCGACCTGACCTGCCGCCGGGCACGGCCCGGCGCTACCGAAGGCGGTGGGGAGCGCCGGGCCATGCCCGGCGACGCTTACTCAGCCCAGCGCTTCGGCCACCGCGCGGAACACCTGCTGCATCTGCAGCGGCTTGCGCAGCACGTGCACCTCCACGCCGGGCGGGAAGGCATCGGCCGGCACTGCCACCGCAGCGTCCTCAAGCACCAGTGCGGGGCCGCCATAGCCCAGCGCGGCCATCTCGCCCAGCAACTGGCTGGCCGGCAGCAGCTTGGAACCGGCATCGGCGATCACCAGGGCCGGCAGCGCTTCCTGCTGCATCCAGCGCAGCGCAGCCGGGCCGTCGGACGCCAGCTGCAGCTGGTAGCCCTGGCTGGACAGCGCATTGCCCAGCAGCGACAGGCGCGTGGCTTCACCATCGACCACCAGGATCGACTGGCCACTGCCCAGCGCCACCAGCTGCTCGACCGGCTCACCGGCATCGACGCTTTCATGCATCGGCAGGCGCAGCTCAAAACATGTGCCCTGCCCCAGCGCACTGCTGACATGAATGCTGCCGCCCGCACCTTCGACGATGCGCTTGCAGGAAATCAGGCCCAGGCCGGTACCATCGGCCTTGGTGGTGAAGAACGGATTGAACAGGTGCGAGAGCGTGTCCGCGTCCATGCCGATGCCTTCATCGACCACGCGGATGCACATCCAGTCCACCCCGTCGCGATGGCCGGCGTGGTTGGCAGTCAGGCTCAGGCGGCCGCCGTCGGGCATGGCCTGGATGGCATTGAGCGCCAGGTTCAACATCACCTGCTGCAGCTCGGTGTAGTTGGCATCGACCACCAGGCCCTCATCCTGCACCTGCAGTTCCAGGCGCACCGCGTCGGGCACGTTGCTGCGCAACAGCAATGCCACCGCATCGAACAGGCCGTTGATCTCGATGCGTTCGCTGGGTTTGCGCGAGCCGCGCACGAACGACAGCATCGACTCCGCCATCTCGTGGCCACGGCGCCCGCACTCGGCGATGACATCGGCCAGATGATGCAGCTGCGGATCATCGGTGCGTGCCTTCAGCAGGTCCGGCATGATCAGCAACGGCTGCAGGATGTTGCGCAGGTCATGGCTGAGCCCGGCGGCGAGCAGCGACAGGCTTTCCAGCCGTTGTGCGCGCATCAGTTCGGTTTCCACCCGCGCGCGCTCCACGGTACTGCGCGCATCGCGGATCGCGCGCGCCACCGCCGACGGCAGGCGCGCCGGTTGGTGCTTGATGATGTAGTCGTTGGCGCCCTTCTGCAGCGCCGCCACCGCGTTCTCCTCGCCCATGGTGCCGGAGACGAAGATGAAGGGCACTTCCGGCGAGGTCTCACGCACGATACGCAGCGCATCGTCGCCGGAGAAGCCCGGCATGCTCAGGTCGGACAGCACGATGTCCGGCTGGAACGCGGCCAGC
Organism: Stenotrophomonas maltophilia; assembly: GCF_023518235.1. NCBI lineage: Bacteria > Pseudomonadati > Pseudomonadota > Gammaproteobacteria > Lysobacterales > Lysobacteraceae > Stenotrophomonas > Stenotrophomonas maltophilia. The sequence goes on along the minus strand of NZ_CP090423.1, from coordinate 4,001,605 downwards.
GCCCGACGCAGCTCTGCCGCGCTCTCCACGCGCTCGAAACGGGCTTGCAGGCCCGCATCGAGCATCTGTTCGGACATCAGCTCGGCATCTTCCGGGGAATCTTCCACCAGCAGGATGCGCAGCGCCCCCAGGGCGGGACCGGTCAAGGGCATGGGCTCACTCGAGTTCCGGTGCCTGGTTGATCAACGCCCAGAACTTGCCCAGGGTCTGCACCGCGCCGAAGAACTGGTCCACATCCACCGGCTTGACCACGTAGGCATTCACGCCCATGTCCCAGCTGCGGGCCAGATCGCTTTCCTCGCGCGAGGACGACAGGATCACCACCGGCAGGCGCTTGAGTTCATCGTGCTCGCGGATCTGCCGCAGCACTTCCAGGCCATCCATGCGCGGCATCTTGATGTCCAGCAGCAGCACCGCCGGCAACCCTTCCTCGCGGTTGGCGAAGGCGCCACGGCGCAGCAGGTAATCCATCACTTCCACGCCGTCTTCGACGTGCACGATGGGGTTGGCCAGGCGCGCTTCTTCCAGTGCGTCGATTGCCATTTCGGCATCGGCCGCGCTGTCTTCGGCGAGCAGGATGGTGCGCAGAGTCGTCATGCAGAAGGACCTTGTTTGTCCGCGTCGATGGCGGGAGGCAGGTAGAAGTGGAAGGTGGCGCCGACGTCCGGTTCGGCCTCGGCCCAGATACGGCCGCCATGGCGGGTCAGCACGCGGCGCACGCTGGCCAGGCCGATGCCGGTGCCGGGGTAGTCGCTGGCCTTGTGCAGGCGCTGGAATACGCCGAACAGTTTGCCGGCATAGGCCATGTCAAAGCCTGCACCATTGTCGCTGACCGTGAACTGATGACCACCGTCGGGCTGCTGCCGGTAGTCCACGCGGATCCGCGCCGGTTCGCGGTTGCCCGAGTACTTCACCGCATTGCCGAGCAGGTTCAGCCAGACCTGCCGGATCATGTTCTCATCGGCCACCACGATCGGCAGCGGTGCGATGCTCCATTCCACCTGATGGGCGTGGCCAGTGCTTTCGGCCTCGGCCAGAAGATTAGCATCGAGCATGGCGCGGGTATCGGCCACCAGCGACTGCATGTCCACAGCCTGCTGGCGCATCGCCGCGCGGCCCAGCCGTGAATAGACCAGCAGGTCGTCGATCAGCGCTGCCATGCGCCGTGCCGAACTGGAGATCACCTCCAGATAATGGCGGCTCTTGTCGTCGGCCTGCTCGCCGAGGTGGCGCGACAGCTTGTCGGAGAAGCCGGCCACATGGCGCAGTGGAGCACGCAGGTCGTGCGACACCGAATAGCTGAACGCTTCCAGTTCGCGGTTGACCTCCGACACCTGCGCCACCTTGCCTTCCAGCTGGCGATTCAACTCTTCCACGCGCAGCTGTACGGCACGCTGCACGGTGACATCGCTGATGGTCAGCAGCACGACCTCGTCATCGGTGTCAGGCAGCGGCATGCGGCGCGCGTTGAGCAGCATGTAACGCGAGATGCCATCGGCGGTGCGCTGCTCGTGCTCGAAATCCCACAGCTCGCGCCCGCGCAGCAGCACGTCGGCCAGCCGCTGGCGCACCACCGGATCCTGCCAGGCGCCATCGCCAACGGCTTCCAGCAACAGGCCGTCGGCACGTTCGTCCTGCAGCCCGTAAAGCTCGGCGAAGGCCGGGTTGTGCAGCTGCACGCGCAGGTCGCGGTCGAGCAGCACGATCGGCTCACGCACGGTCTGCAACACCGAGGCGGCGCGCGCGGCCGAGCGCAGCGACTGCCGTTCGGCGTGCAGGCGGCGGCCGATCTGCCGTTGCAGCAGCCACAGCACCAGACCCAGCAGCGCCAGCTGCACCACCATTGAACTCCACGACACCAGTTCGGTCTGCTTGCGCTGGCGCGCGGCCTGCTCGGCGCGCGCGGTCAACAGCGTCTGCTCGCTGGCCTGCAGTTCCTCGACCAGACCGCGGATCGGGTAGCGTGTACTCAGGTCCTGCACCAGCGCGCGCTGGTCGCTGTCCGGCTTGGACCGGGCCAGTTCGCGGGCCACCGCCAGCCGGCCTTCCAGCATGGATTCGATGCGGCCGATGCGGATCAGCTGGTCGGGATTGTCGCGGGTCATCCGGCCCAGTTCGGCCAGCCGCCCGGGAATCTCGTTGGCCTTGGCCATGCGTTCGCGCAGGCCGGGCGCGTCGATGCCCTTGGACAGGGTCAAAGCCGCCGATTCGACATCACGGACATCGGCCTGCAGCTGTTGCAGGGCCACCCCGACAGCCTGGGTATGGCTGACCCAGGCCATCGCCTGTTCGTTGTCCTGCTGCAGATTGCGCAGCGTCAACCACGGCACCACGATGATCGCGGCAGCCGCCAGCGCCAGGGCCGGCAACCGCCAGCGGTCCCAGATGTCGTCACTGAAAACCAGTGCCATGGTTCCTCGTCAACCGAGCCGCGAATCGGAGGTCGGGACGAACCCGACGGCGGCGGAACCGGCAATATAGCGCAGGCGGTCACATGGGCGGGCGTTCCGGCGCGGCTGGCTGAACGGGTTATGGGAACCCGGCCGTAGAGTCGAGCTTGCTCGACTGCTGTGCCATTGACCTGGGGTTGATCGATGGCGCAAGTCGAGAAAGCTCGACTATGGCCGGCAGCGGGCGCCCCACGCGGGGGCGCCCACCGGGTTCAGCGCTTGGCCGCGGCGCTGACCTTCAATGCAGCGGCATCAACACGGGTCACGCCCTTGATGCCATTGGCGGTGGTGACCGCCTTGTCTTTCTCGGCCTGGCTGGCCACCGCGCCACTGAGGCTGACCACGCCGTTCACCGTTTCCACCTTGATTTCGGTGCCCGGCACGTTGCTGCTGGCCAGCAGGTCGGCCTTCACCTTGGTGGTGATCCAGGTATCGGTGACCGGTTCATTGGAGTCGTGGCGATCGGCATGGGTCGCCGGATGCGTGCTGGTCGGCGGGCTCTTGGCGGCCGGGTCCTTGGCGAATGCGGCGGAGGAAGACAGCGCCAGGCCCAGGGTCAGGGCCGAAGCAATCAGCGTACGGGTGGTATTGCTCATCGTGTCGTACTCCTTCGGGATGTGCTGCCAGTCTGGACAAATGCATGTGTGGCAGGCGTGGCGCCACGGTCATGCTGCTGTGAATCGAAACGTCTGCAGCGGCAACCGTTCAGTTTTGGCCTGCCAGCGCCCGTCGTTTACCCTGCCCTTCCCACTGCCGGAGCTCTGCCATGCGCCCCGACCTGCACCTGGCCCTGATCGGCTACGGCCTGGCCGGCCGTGTCTTCCATGCACCGCTGATCCAGCACACGCCCGGGCTGGTGCTGCACAGCATCGTCAGTTCGCAACGCGACACGCTGCTGCGCGCGTTCAGCGACGTGCACGTGCGCGCCACGCCGCAGGAGGTGTTCGACGACCCCGCAGTGGACGCGGTGGTGATCGCCACACCCAACCAGCAGCACGCCCCCCTGGCGATCGCGGCGCTGGCGGCGGGCAAGCATGTGCTGGTCGACAAACCGTTTGCACTCGACGTTGCCGAAGCCGAAGCAGTGCTGGCCGCTGCGCACGATGCCGGGCGCATCGCCACCGTGTTCCAGAACCGGCGCTTCGATGCCGACTTCCTCACCCTGCAGTCGCTGCTGGCCGATGGCGTGCTGGGTGAGGTGGCCGAGTGCCATGCCCACTTCGACCGCTACCGGCCGCAGGTGCGTGACCGCTGGCGCGAGCAGGAAGGACCCGGCAGCGGCCTGTGGTACGACCTGGGCCCGCACCTGCTGGACCAGATGCTGGTGCTGTTCGGTTGGCCGCAGGCCATCGATGCCGATCTGGCGGTGCAGCGCGAGGGTGGCCACGGCATCGACTACTTCCACGCCGTGCTGCACTACCCACGGCATCGCGCGATCGTGCATGCCGGTTCACTGGTGGCCGCCCCCACGCCGCACTTCAGCGTGCATAGCAGCCTGGCCAGCTGGATCAAGCACGGCCTGGACGTGCAGGAAGCGCAGCTGCGGCGCGGTGTTGCACCGGGTGCGCCGGGCTGGGGCATCGACCCGCGGCATGGCGAACTGGTGCGCCGCGATGCCGAGGACAACGTGCAGCGCAGTACCGTGGACAACCTGCCCGGCGACTACCGGCGACTGTACGCGCAGTTCGCAGCAGCGATGCACGGCGACGGCGAGCCCACGGTCAGCGCGGTGCAGGCACTGCAGCTGATGCAGTTGCTGCAGGCCGGCATGGACAGCGCGCGCGAAGGGCGGCGGGTGCGGTTGGGGTGACCGGCAGGGCTGCGCCCTGCATGCGCGGTAGTGCCGGCCGCTGGCCGGCAACAGCAACAGCCGGCTATCCGCGGGATGGCGGAGTGGGTCCGCCTTCGACAGATTTCTGCGGCCGTTGGTAGGTGTCGAGCTTGGTCGACACATCCACGCCATGCGTGGATGACGTGGAAGGGATCGACTGGCTTCATGGGGTCAGAGCCCTTTCCCGCGGAAAGGGATCCGACCCCGGTCGCGCGGCTTACGACTTCTTGATCGCGTGGCCGCCGAACTCGTTGCGCATCGCCGACAGCAGGCGGTCGGTGAACGAATTGGATTCGCGCGAGCGCAGCCGTTCCAGCAGCGAAAGGGTGATCACCGGTGCCGGCACGTCCAGCGCGATGGCTTCGGCCACCGTCCAGCGGCCTTCACCGGAATCCTCCACGTACGGTGCGATGCCGTCCAGCGATGGGTTGCGCTTGAGCGCCTCGGTGCTCAGGTCCAGCAGCCACGAACGCACCACGCTGCCGTGGCGCCACACCTCGGCCACCTGCGCCAGGTCCAGCTCCATCTCCTGCTTGCGCTCCATCAGTGCGAAGCCTTCGGCATAGGCCTGCATCATTCCGTACTCGATGCCGTTGTGGACCATCTTGGTGAAGTGACCGGCGCCGGACGGACCGACACGCGCCCAGCCGCGATCTTCGGCCGGTGCCAGCGTGCGCAGCAGCGGCGCGATCTGTTCCACCACCGACGCCTCGCCACCGACCATCAGGCTGTAGCCCTCCTGCAGGCCCCACACGCCACCGCTGGTGCCGCAGTCGACGTAGCCCAGATCGTCCTCGGCCAGCGCCTTGGCGCGGCGGATCGAGTCCTGGTAGTTGGAGTTGCCACCGTCGATGACGATGTCACCCTCGGCCAGGTGCGGGGTCAGCTGGCCCAGGGTCTGGTCGACCGTTTCGCCGGCCGGCACCATCAGCCACAGCACGCGCGGCACCGGCAGTGCGGCCACGGCGGCGGCCAGCGAATCAACCACCTCCAGGCCGGCCTCGGCAGCGCGCTGGCGTGCACCTTCGCCCGGGTCGTAGCCGACCACGCGGTGGCCGCCGCGATGCAGGCGCTGGGCCATGTTGGCGCCCATGCGGCCGAGGCCGATCATTGCAATATCCATTGTTTCACCTTCAGTTGGGGTCTAGGGTCAGGCTGCCTGGCCTGCCGGTAGCCGCGCAGTGGCGCAGCTGCGCCTCGCGCCAACGCCGGTAGAGCGTGGTATGCAGATTGTGCACCGCCAGGTCGATCGAAAACGGCGTGCGGGGGTTGCGATCGAGCAGGCGGGCGATGTGGTATCCGATGGGACGTATACCGCGTGGATGCACATAGATCACGAGCTGCTGGTAGAACGGATCGTCCAGCAGCTGGTCCATGCGCGCCAGCGTGGCGCGATGGCGCGGCGCCAGTGCGGCGCGCAGTTGCGCATCGCGCTCGAACAGCAGACGCTCGAAATAACGCATGCCGACGCGCGGCATGCCCTGCGCCAGCCGCCACAGCTCGGCATTGCGCTGGTCGTACCAGGCCAAGCCGCCGTGCAGGGCCAGTGCCTGCGCGGCGCCCTCGCCCACCTCGACCACGACGAAGTTCTCGGCCTGGTTGCTCAGGTCATCCAGGCTGCCCTTGTCGTACACGTGCTCGATGAAGCCGGGGACACCGACGAAGGCCTGCCGCCCCATCGCCGACGTGCGCACCGCCTTGCCATCGGCGAAGAAGTCGCCCGCATGCGCGCCGAGCAGGATGCTGTCGGTGTCATGCAGCGCCAGGAACGTGCCGATCGACAGTTCGGCGGGTTTGAACTCCGCATCGAATGCAGCATCGCCATACAGTTCGCGCTGGGTCGCCAGCTGCGCGACCTGGCGGCCCACTCCGCACTCGGTGCGCACGCGGCCGCTGTAGAACGCCTGCAACGCGCGGCTGTTGCCGTCGCTGGGCACAAAACCACGACCGAAACTGCGCGTGCGCTGCCAGCCCTGCGAAGGCGCGCCCTGCAGGCCGAAACCGATCCACCCCATCTGCAGGCCGGAGAAGCGGAAGCCTGTGTTGCCCTGCAATGCGGCCGTTGCACGGCCGGTGGCCGCGCCCAGTTCGAAGGCATAGGCGCAGACCGTGGCCGGATCGTCCAACAGCTGCTGCAACAGCGCCTGGCGCGATGCAGCCGGCAGATCCACAGGCCAGCGCACGTGCAGGTCACCTGCTGCCTGCGCCGCCGCCAGCGAGGCACGCGTGCACACCGGGCCGCCCTGCACCTCGGGCGCGGCAACCGGCGCGTCTTCGAAGCGCCAGCCCAGTCGCTGCAACAGGCCCTGCACGCAGTCGGTGGGCGTGGACGCGGCGCCCAGCGCAGGCACCAGCAGCAGCGCCACGCCCATCAGCCTGCCACGCACGCTCAACCCTGGTCCGTGGCCGCCGGTGCGGGTTCAGGGGCCGGCGGTGGCGGTGGCGGTGGCGGTGGCGGTGGTTTGCCGGAGTCTGCTGGCAGGTACTGTTGCAGGCGCTGGAAGAAGCGTCGATAGAACTCGGCATCGGTGACCGTGCTGCTGGCCACTTTCACCAGCGAGTCGTCATTGCTGCCGAACGGCAGCGATACCGAACCCAGCGCACCGACGCCGACACTGGCCGAGGTCGGACTCTTCTTCAGCGCGTAGCGGTCCTGCACGGCACTGACGAACACCAGCGCCTGGCTGCCGCGCGGCGCGCAGGAGATGCGCAGCACCAGCTGCTCGTGATCATCTTCGCGTGGCTGGAAATTCTTGTTCCCTTCCACCTGGGTGTCGTCGGCGCGGGCGATGGCATAGCCTTGGCTGAGCAGGGTACGGCGTGCCGCCTCGCAGGCCTCGCCGGGGCGACCCTCGACCGTGCGCGAGAAGGTATCGCCCGAATCAAAGGACTCGCGCAGTACGGTGCTGTCGGCGGCGCGACCACCGCAGGCCGACAGGATCAGGGCGCTGGACAGCGCCACGACAACGCTGGAAAGACGGGAGGCCCGCATGGGTACTCCTGCGAGGAGGGTACCGCCAAGGGTAGCCCTGCCCTCGTGTGCGGCAGGTCGAAACCGGCCCCCACGTTGGTCCCGGTTCATCCGCCGGGCATGGCCCGGCGCCACCGGGAAACAGTTCCTCAGACAAAGAAGGGCCGGCAATGCCGGCCCCTCGGGTCTCTCACCCGCTGAGCCGCTCAGTCCGCCCAGCGACCGGCACCGGTGGACTGCGGCAGCACCTGCGCCGACAGCGGGCGATCAGCCTCCAGAAGGTTCACTGCATCGGCCAGGATCGAGGCCGATTCACGCAGCAGCGGGTCCGGACGCTTCTCGGCGGCCTTCTCGCGCGCGGCATCCTTGACGATGTCACGCTCGTTGCCGGTCAGGCCGTCATCGCTGCTGTCATCGGCCAGCGGGTCCAGGGCCAGGCCCAGTTCCTTGCGCTGCAGCTGGCGCTCCTTGCGCTGGGTGTCCTGGCGCTCACGCTCGGCGCGGCGGGTGGCTTCGTTCAGCGAGATGTACTTCTTCGCCGCTTCGGTGCGGAACTGCTCCACATCCTCGTTCCACCACTGGAATTCCTTGTCGGTGGCGATACGCGCGTCGTGGCGGGTCTCCAGCTTCGGCAGCAGCGGCGCGAAGTTGCCGTACTGGGTGTGCGGCACGGCCGCGATGCGGGTCCACGGCAGCGCGTTGTCGTAGGTGCTTTCGCCGAACTCGGTGGCATCGACGCTGGCCGGGAAGGCCAGGTCCGGCACCACGCCCTTGTGCTGGGTGCTGCTGCCGCTGATACGGAAGAACTGGGCGATGGTCAGCTTCACCTGTCCAAAGCGCTGGGTTTCGCCACTCGGCCAACGGTCGAGGTCGACGATGTTCTGCACGGTGCCCTTGCCGAAGCTGGTCTCACCGATCACCAGGCCACGGCCGTAGTCCTGGATGGCGCCGGCGAAGATTTCCGACGCCGAGGCCGAACCACGGTTGATCAGCACGGCCAGCGGGCCGTCCCACGCCACGCCCTGGTTGCGGTCGCTGTTGACGGTGACGCGGCCACCGGACTCGCGCACCTGCACCACCGGGCCCTGCTCAATGAACAGGCCGGTCAGTTCGATCGCCTCATCCAGCGAACCGCCGCCGTTGTTGCGCAGGTCCAGCACCACGCCGTCCAGCTTGTCGTTCTTGAAGCCGGCCAGCAGCTTGGCCACGTCGCGGGTGGCCGAGGCATAGTCGGCCGCATTGCGGCGACGGCCTTCGAAGTCCTGGTAGAAGGTCGGCAGCTTGATCACGCCGACCTTGCGCGCCGGTTCGCCATTGGCGGCAGGAATGGTCATGGTCTCGCCCTTGGCGGCCTGTTCGGCCAGGCGCACCTTCTGCCGGGTCAGCACCAGCGTGTGGTGCTTGCCGTCGGCGCCTTCGGCGGCGGGGATGAATTCCAGCTTGACCTGGGTGTCCTTGGCACCGCGGATCTTGGCCACGACGTCATCGATGCGCCAGCCGATCACGTCCTCGACCTGGCCGGACTTGCCCTGGCCGACGCCGACGATGCGGTCACCCGGCTTCAGCGTGCCGTCCACCGCGGCCGGGCCACCGGCGATGATCTCGCGGATCACCACCACATCGTCCTGGCGCTGCAGCTGCGCACCGATGCCTTCCAGCGACAGCGACATCGCCTGGTTGAAGTTCTCGGCGGTACGCGGGGTGAAGTAATCGGTGTGCGGGTCGACCGCGCTGGTATAGGCGTTCATGAAGAACTGGAAGACGTCCTCGCCCTTCAGTTCATTGACCGACTTCTCCAGCGTCGCGTAGCGCTTGTCCAGCGTCTTGCGGATGTCATCGGGCTTCTTGCCGGCCAGCTTCAGGCGCAGCCAATCGTTCTTGACCGACTTGCGCCACAGCTCGTCGAGCTCGGCACTGCTGGCCGCCCACGGCACCTTCTTGCGGTCGTATTCGAAGCGCTCGTCGGTGGTGAAGTCCGGCTCCTGCTTGAGCAGCTTGCGCGCATAGGCCACGCGCTCGCCGACGCGCTGCTTGTAGACGGCGAACACCTGGAACGACGGCTCAAGCTCGCCGCCGCGGATGGCCGAGGCGATGTTGGCTTCAAACGGTGCGAAACGGGCCACGTCGGCCTGGGTGAAGTACTGCTTGCCGCCGTCCAGCGTCTCCAGGTAGCGCTTGAACACGTCCTTGGAGGTGGCCTCGTCCAGCGCGCGCGGGCGGTAGGCGTAGCGGCTGTCGGACAACAGGCCGTACACCAGCTTGGAGGTGGTGACCTGATCGGCGGTCGCCGCCGCAGGCAAAGCGGGCGAGTCGGCCTTGGCCGCCAGCGCCAACGGCGCAACCAGCGCCAGGGCCAACAGGAATGCGGGGGCTTTGAATTTCATTGACGTGCTCGAAGGCGCCTTGCCAAGGGGGAGACTGCAGGGTGTTCAGACACCCCGACAGTGCCGAAAGTTGCCGGGTTTGTCACCCGCCCACATCCGGCGGAAAACCAGCCTAGCGGGGCCGGTGTAGCAAATTGTGAATGGCTGAAGAGCAGGACAGCCGGAGGTGCCGTCTGTCCGGTTGCGGAGGGCATCGGGTTGCAAGCCCCCTGAGTCAGGGGGCGGCCGCGAAGCGGCGGGGGTGTGGGTGGTGGTAAGCCGGGGCCCACGGTGTGCGCAGCGCATCGTGGGAAGCGGTAGCGCGCATCGCGCAACCGCTTACCGGACGCCGGCGCCCTTGGCCTGCACGTCGGCGTGGTACGAGGAGCGCACCATCGGGCCGGAGGCCACGTGGCTGAAGCCCAGCTCGTAGCCGTAGTCTTCCAGCGCCTTGTAATCGTCCGGGGTCCAGTACTTCAGCACTGGGTGGTGGTGCGCGGTCGGCTGCAGGTACTGGCCGATGGTGATCATGTCCACGTCATGCGCGCGCAGATCACGCATGGTCGCCTTGATCTGTTCGAAGTCTTCGCCCAGGCCCAGCATGATGCCGCTCTTGGTCGGCACCTCCGGGTGCTGCGCCTTGAAGTTCTTCAGCAGGTTCAGCGACCACTGGTAGTCCGCGCCCGGGCGCACGTTGCGGTACAGGTCCGGTACGGTTTCGATGTTGTGGTTGAACACATCCGGCGGGTTCTGCGCCAGGATCTCCAGCGCGCGCTCCATGCGGCCCTTGCCGCGGAAGTCCGGGGTCAGCACTTCGATGCGGGTACCCGGCGACTTCTCGCGGATGGCGGTGATGCAGTCGACGAAGTGCTGGGCACCGCCGTCGCGCAGGTCATCGCGGTCGACGCTGGTCACCACCACGTACTTCAGGCCCATGTCGGCCACGGTCTGGCCGAGGCTGGCCGGCTCGTTGGCATCGGGCGGCTTCGGGCGGCCGTGGGCCACGTCGCAGAACGAGCAGCGGCGGGTGCAGACTTCACCCAGGATCATGAAAGTGGCGGTGCCGTGGCCGAAGCACTCGTGGATGTTCGGGCAGCTGGCTTCCTCGCACACGGTCACCAGGCGGTTCTCGCGCAGCTTGGCCTTCAGGTTCTGCACGGCATTGCCCGAAGGAATGCGCACGCGGATCCAGGACGGCTTGCGCAGCACCGGCGCGTCGGCGAACTGCACCGGCGAGCGGTTGATCTTGTCACCGCCCAGCTGCTTGACCCCGGCCTGCAACGGCGCGGCGGACGGAGAGTCGCCCTGCACGATCTGCAGGGGAATGGAACGGGCGGTGGTTTCAGTCATGGCAGTTCCGGGGGGCGGTCAGGCGGCCGCAGAAAGATCAGGCAGTTCCGGCGTGTGCTGCAGCAGCAGGCCGAACTGGCGGGCCAGGTGGTCCAGCAGCACCGGCTTGACGGCATCCATCCCGGAGGGGCCGCCCAAGTCTACCACCGAGGTCACCTGCAACCCCTGGTAGCCACAGGGATTGATGCGGTGGAAGGGTTCCAGGTCCATCGACACATTGAAGGCCAGGCCGTGGAAGGTGCAGCCGCGGCGCACGCGGATGCCCAGCGCAGCAATCTTGGCGCCACCGACATAGACGCCCGGGGCGCCCTCGCGGCGTTCGGCGCCGATGTTCCACTCGCCCAGGGTATCGATGAGGGCCTGTTCGATGCGGCACACGTAGTCGCGCACACCGATGCCCAGCCGCGGCAGGCGTAGCAGCGGATAGACCACGAGCTGGCCGGGGCCGTGATAGGTCACCTGGCCGCCACGGTCCACATGCAGCACCGGGATATCGCCCGGCGCCAGCACGTGTTCGTCCTTGCCGGCCTGGCCCAGGGTGAACACCGGGTCGTGCTCGACCACCCACAGCTCGTCGGCATCGGCGTCGCTGCGCTGGTCGGTGAAGCGCTGCATGGCGCGCCACACGGGCTCGTACGGCTGGCGGCCGAGGTCGCGGACCACCGCCGGTCGCGGCGCGCGGTCTTCCGGGGCGGCCGCGGCAGGGCAGCTGTCGGCTACAGCGTCCACTTCACTTCCGGGTGGTCGCGCAGCGCCTGGTGGGCCAGGTCGTACTGTTCGCGGCTTTCGGCCTTGAACACGATGCGGACGGACACGTACTTGCCGTTGGACGAATGCTTCCAGCTGATGCGTTCATTGACGACATCGATGCCGGCGGCCAGCAGCAGGCGGGGGAGCTCATGTTCCAGGCCGCGGTTGGCCGGGCCCATGGCGCTGAGCTCGAACTGGCCGGGGAACTGGAAGCCGTGGTCGGGGTTGTCGGACTTGATTTCCATGGCCCCATTATCGGGCCGCAGGGCAACAAACCCAAGAGTATTCATCAAAGTCAAAGGCGGCACCTGCGGGCTGCTGCGTTGCAGGCAGCGGCGGCACCCGCCGGCCACCCCAACGCCAGCTGACTGACACCGGCATGGCCCAGGGCGGCCCGGCCCGTGGCTTGGCCGGGCACCTGTAACGGATTGTGTCGTCCGGACAATGTTGTTTTCGGAACAGACAAGTGAGCGGAAAGCGCTCGTTCCGTCACAGGCGCACGAGTACCGTGTTGTTGCAGATAACGACAAACCCGTGCCCCCTTCCCCATGAGCATTCCATCCATGCGTAGCGTCGCAGCCCTCGGGCTGTCCGGCCTGTTGGCCGCCGCCCTCCCTCTTGCCGCCCAGGCCGCTGAACAATGCGGCCCGGACGCGATGCGCGACCACCCGCCCCAGGTCAACTTCCGCGTCGACAACGACCTGTTCGGTGGCCGCCACCAGGACCAGGGCTATACCAACGGCGCGCAGCTGACCCTGGTTTCGCCGAACCTGGTCGACTACACCGATGACCCCTGTCTGCCGCGCATGGCGCGCTGGGTGAACCAGTACCTGGAAGGGCTGCATCCGGGCAAGTTCGAGCAGCAGAACATGATCTTCAGCATCGGCCAGGGCATCTTCACCCCGACAGACCCGGCCCGGCGCGATCTGATCGAGGAGGATCGCCCGTATGCCGGCGTACTGCTGGCCAGCTTCGGTTTCAACGCGCGCAGCGGCGACCGCCTGCAGACCACCCAGCTGGCGCTGGGCGTGGTCGGGCCGTGGGCACAGGGCAAGCAGGTGCAGGATGCGGTGCACAGCCTGCTGGGTGACAAGAAGTTCGAGGGCTGGGACAACCAGCTGCACAACGAACCGGTGTTCATGCTGACCCACGAGCGCATGCGGCGCTGGCCGGCCGATGCCAGCATCAATGCCGGCGGCTGGGGCTGGGATGCAATCAGCCACTACGGCGGCTCGATCGGCAACCTGGAAACCAAGGCCAATGCCGGCGGCGAAGTGCGCTTCGGCTGGAAGCTGCCCGACGACTTCGGCAGCACGCCGCTGCGCCCGGCCGGTGAGAACACTGCGCCCACGCGCGGTGGCCGTCCCAGCGGCTGGTCCTGGCACCTGTTCGCCACCACCGATGCGGCGTGGGTGATCCGCGATATCACGCTGGACGGCAACACCTTCCGCAGCAGCCACAGCGTGGACAAGCGCCACGTGGTCGCCCAGGCCGGCTACGGCATCGCCGTGATGCGTGGACGCTGGAAGTTCGCGATGGCGCGCTACCACAGCACCCGAGAGTTCAGCGGCCAGCGCCAGTCACCGGTGTTCGGCAGCTTCACCATCAGCCGCTCGCTGTAGGTGCCGACCGTTGGTCGGCTGCGGGCATATCCCGGAGGGGTTCATGGGGGCCGACCAGCGGCCGGCAGGACCCGCAACCGCCATCCCGAAACGAAAAAGGCCGGCATTCGCCGGCCTTTTCCTTCACCACGCAGATGCGTGGATCATTCCGATTCCCACCACATCCAGAAGCTGTCCCACAGGCGCTTGAAGAAGCCGGCCTGCTCGACGGCAGCCACCGCCACCAGCGGTGCTTCGGCAACGACCTTGCCATCCAGGGTCACCTTCACGGTGCCGATCTGCTGGCCGGCGGTGAACGGTGCTTCCAGGGTCTTGGGCACGTCGATGCTCGGCTTCAGGTCGTTGTAGCGGCCGCGCGGCACGCTCACCAGCATCGGCTGGGCCACGCCCAGCTGCACCTTGTCGGTGGTGCCCTTCCAGACCTTGTGCTCGGCCACGGCCTTGCCCGGCTCGTACAGGCGGTGGGTCTCGAAGAAGCGGAAGCCCCAGTTCAGCAGGGCCAGGCTGTCATCGGCACGCTGCTTCTCCGATGCCCCCCCCAGCACCACCGCGATCAGGCGCTGATCGCCGCGCTGGGCCGAGCTCATCAGGCAGTAGCCGGCCTCGGAAGTGTGGCCGGTCTTGATGCCGTCCACGCTGCCATCGCGCCACAGCAGCAGGTTGCGGTTGGGCTGCTTGATGTTGCCGACCTGGAATTCCTTGATCTTGTTGTACGCGTAGGTTTCCGGGTAGTCGCGCACCATCGCCCGGCCCAGCAGCGCCAGGTCGTAGGCGGTGCTGTGATGGCCTTGCGCGGTCAGGCCGTGGGCGTTGACGAAGTGCGAATCCTTCATGCCGATCTTGGCGGCGTAGCTGTTCATCAGCGAGGCGAAGGCCTCTTCGCTACCGGCCACGTGTTCGGCCAGGGCGATCGCGGCGTCGTTGCCGGACTGGATCGCCATGCCCTTTTCCATGTCTTCCAGGCGTGCGGTCTGGTTGACCGGGAAACCGCTGTAGCTGCCGTCGGTGCCGGCGCCACCTTCACGCCAGGCGCGCTCGCTCATCATCACCTGGTCATCTGCACGGACCTTGCCGTTCTTGACCTCGGCGGCGATCACGTAGGACGTCATCACCTTGGTGATGCTGGCCGGGGCCAGCTGCTCGTGGACGTTTTCGCCGGCCAGTACCTGGCCGGTGGCGTAATCCATCAGTACCCAGGCCTTGGACACGCTCGGCGCCGGGGCCGGCGGAGTGGCGACGGTGGCCGGGGCGGCAGCGGCAGCGGCGGGCGCCGGCGTGGCCGGAGTCGGCAGCGGCGTCTGGGCGGAAGCCAGGCCCACCACCAGGGTGGCGGCCAGGGCGGTGGCGGCGGAACGGAAATTCATTGGACAGCAGGCTCCAGGGGACGGCCGGGAATGGAGGGTGGAACGTAACGGCCATTGTAAGGCCGGGGGAGCGTGGGCCGGCAGCACCGGCCCGGGCGGATCAATCCTTGACGATCTGCGGCGAACCCAGCCCCAGACCGGCGATGCGGCCGACAAGTTCCGCGGCACTGGCATGGTCGTTGGCGGGAACACGCAGGCGGAACAGGGTACGGCCACCGGCGGCGATATCGCTGATGGTGGCCCCGACGATGCCGGCAGCGTTGAGCTGGCCCATCGCGCGGTTGGCATTGTCGCGGCTGGAGAAGCTGGCGACCTGTACCATCACCGCGCCGACCACCTGTTGCGACAGGCTGGGCGTGGCCGGGGTGCTACGCACCGGTGCCGGTGCCACCGTACGCGGCGCCGTGCTGGCCACCACGGCCGGCGCAGGTGCCGTGCTGCGCACCGGCGGTGCGCTCGGCGGCAGGCTGCTGACCGCCACGTCCGGCGCCGTACTGGCCACGCCCTGGGTGGTGGCCGGCTGGCCGCGCGACGGTGCACCGTCGGTCGGCAGGCGATTGACCAGGCGATCAATGTCACTGTCGGCCGGCGCACGTGCGGCCGGTGCCGACCGCGTGCTGGCCATGGCGGTGGCGGCGGCTGCTTCGGCGGCACGACGCTCACGGCGCGAGGGTTTCTGCGCCAGCAGGTTGCTCTCGCCCGGCTGCAGCGCACGCACTTCCACATTGCCGGTGCCGCGCTGGGTGATGCCCAGCCGCACGGCGGCGGCGTAGCTGAGATCGACCACGCGGCCATCATGGAACGGGCCGCGATCGTTGACACGCACGATCACCGATTCGCCGTTGTCCAGGTTCGTCACGCGGGCGAAGCTGGGCAGCGGCAACGTCTTGTGCGCGGCGGTGAACTGGTACATGTCGTAGACCTCGCGGTTGGAGGTCAGGCGGCCATGGAACTTGGCGCCGTAGTAGGAGGCGGTGCCGCGCTCGACGTAATCATGGGTGTCGTCGAGCACCTTGTACGACTTGCCCAGCACCACGTACGGCGACTTGTTGCCGATCGCCGAGCGCTCCTCGGCGGTCACTTCCGGCTCGGGAATGCAGGCCACGTTCGGAATGTAGGTAGGCGTGCTGTCCTTCACCCCGGGCTTGTACAGGCCACCGGCGGTGTAGTTGCCGCGGGTGCTGAGGTCTTCCTTGGCCGCCGCGTAGGGCGAACCTTCCGGACAGTGCGCCGGGCGCGAACCGCGGCCCTGCACCAGCGTTCCGCTGGACTTGCCAGCATGGCCGGCGGTGGCCGGCTTCTTCGGCGCGCTGCTGCACGCTGCCAGCGCGAGGACGATCAAGCTCGGGACCAGCCATCTGATGTTCATGCCGGGGGCAGCTCCTGTCCGGCGATGGCCTGGGACAACTGGAACACGGCCATCGCGTACATCTTCGAGAGGTTGTAGCGGGTGATCGCGTAGTAGTTCTGGAAGCCCAGCCAGTACTGCTTGCCGGTGCTGCCTTCCAGGGTGATCGGGGTGGCGGTGGCGCCCGGCTGCACCGGCGCGCTGGGCTGGTAGCCGCGCTGTGCCAGGTCGGCCAGCGACCAGGTGGGCATCCACTCGGTCGGGTTGAACTCCTCGCGGCCCGGCGCCAGCGTGGCCGGCACGGCCACCTGGCCACCGCGCACCCAGCCGCCCTTCTTCACGAAGTAATTGGCGATGGACGAGAACACGTCGTCGTAGCTGTTGAACAGGTCGCGACGGCCATCGCCGTTGCCGTCCACCGCGTAATCGAGGTAGCTGGACGGCATGAACTGGCCCATGCCCATCGCACCGGCATAGCTGCCCTTGAGCGTGGTGATGTCGAGCTTTTCTTCGCGGCCCAGCTCGAACAGCTTGGCCAGCTCATCGCGGAAGAACAGCTCACGGCGCACTTCGCGCTCCAGCTTGGCCGGGTCGCCGCTGCGCGGGTAATAGAAGGCCAGCGTGTACAGCGCATCGAGCACGCGATGGCTGCCGGCGTTCCTGCCGTAGCTGGTTTCCACGCCGATGATCGCCACGATCACTTCGGCCGGCACGCCGGTGCGCTGCTGCACGCGATCCAGTTCGGCGCGGTGTTCGGCCAGGAACGCGCGACCACCGTCGATACGTGCCTTGCTGATGAACATCGGCCGGTATTCGTTCCACGGCTTGACCCGCTCGGCCGGGCGCGACATCGCGGCGATGATCGGCTGGCGCACCTGCGCCTGGTCGAGCACGTTGCGGATCTGCTCCGGCTTCAGGCCATAGCGCTTGGCGGTATCGGCAATGAAACGAGCCCGCGCAACCTCGAACGGCACCGGGGTGAGATCGACCGGCGGCGCGCTGGCGGCGGTGGCTTCGGGTGCGGCCTCGGCCGGACCGTGGGCCTTGGCGGCGGGCTGGCGCGGCGTACTGCTGGCCTGGGGCGAAGACGGTGGGGACTTTGGCTGGGTCGCGCAGGCGACCAGGCCGAGGGTGAGCATGCAGGCCAGAGTGCGTCGAATCATCGTCGCAGGTTAGCAGGTCATGGATGAATTAAAACCCCTAACACCATGAATCACAACGATTTGCCCGCGTTCAGCGGGAAATGTGAAGGCGTCGTGATCCGCCTGCCCCATTCAGTGAGAGGTGGCCGGTTGCGTCCCCATCCCCGCAGACGCAACCGGCGACCGGATCCGGTCGGTACCTGCGCGGCTGCCGCTCCCCAGTGGCAGTGCTCCGCGCTCCCTGTACCTGTTGGATCAGTACTGCTCCCGCCCGACGCCCCCTCGCGCTGCAACGATTGACGGCGCGCCGTGCCGAACGGGCCGCCATTGTGCAGGCCGATTACGACAAGTCCATTGATCAAGATCAACGCGGCGTAAAAGTGTGAACCCCTTAACAATTTTTCTGGCCTTTGGTCAGTGGGCGGGCCTCCACGCGTTGTTGTGAGAACGCTTCCACAACAGGCGTTGCGCAGAGTCAGGAAGGTTCCAGCCAACGGCGCAACCCCGCGTGGGTGGAGGTGGTCGGTGAAAGCCGGATTGCTGAGGGCTGGCCGGGTGGGTGGGCAGCGAGGGGACGCCGTGAACCCATCCATGGGGGCTTGGCCGCGGCATCCATGCCGCGGACACCCCGCGCTGCCCACCCACCCGGTCGCTGACAGTTTTCGGGTGCGTCCACCCACGGAGAGGAAAAAGAAGGTCAAGAGCGGGTCGCGCGCTGCGCTTGCTCGAGAGCCGAGCATGGCTCGGCTTTACAGGAAGCAATGATGCAACCGGCCTAGCTGGTTTTTTTTGCTTTTGCTTTTGATCTTCTCTTTCTTCTCCGTGGGTGGCAGACCGCCAAAATCTGTCAGAGGGCGGTCGGGTCGGGTACGCGGGGGTGTCAGCCGCATGGATGCGGCTGCCAAGCCTCCAGGGACGGATTCACGGCGTCCCCCGCGTACCCAACCCGACCGGCCCACCCGCGGCTTTTGCTTTCCGCGACCACCTCCACCCACGAGGGGCTGCGCCGTTGGCTGGAAACCTATCCGCCGTGCACGGGCCGGTGCCCCCGCACCGCCATCACCAACCCGATACCGGCCAGCAGCGACACCGCCGAGGTCCCGCCGTAGCTGATCAACGGCATTGGAATGCCTACCACCGGCAGCAGGCCGGAAATCATCCCGCCATTGACCAGCACATAGACGAAGAACGCCAAGCCCAGGCTGCCGGCCAGCAACCGTGCGTGCGTGTCGCGCGCATGCACCGCGATCCACAGGCAGCGCCCGACCACGAACAGGTACAGCGCGAACACGCTGGCCACGCCGATCCAGCCGAACTCCTCGGCCAGCACCGAGAACGCAAAGTCCGTGGTGTACTCGGGCAGGAAATCCAGGGTGGCCTGCGTGCCCTGCCCCCAGCCGCGCCCGTCCCAGCCACCGGAACCGATCGCGATGCGCGACTGCAGGATGTTCCAGCCGGTGCCGAGTGGATCGGCCGCCGGGTCGAGGAAAGTCAGCACGCGATCCTTCTGGTATTGCCGCAACAGGCCGAACCAGGCCAGCGGTGCGGCTACGGCCAGGCCCGTCGCGCCGGTCGCCACCCAGCCCCAGTGCAACCCGGCCAGCAGCAGCGCGAACACCCCGCTGGCGGTGACCAGCGTGGCGGTGCCGAGGTTGGGCTGCAGCAGGATCAACACCGCGGGTACGCCGATCAGCACGGCGGCGGTCAGCACCGTGCGCGGCGACGGGGGCAGCGGCTGCCGGTGCAGGTACCAGGCCATCATCAGCGGCAGGCTGAGCTTGAGCAGCTCGGACGGCTGCAGGTAGAACACGCCCAGGTTGAGCCAGCGCTGCCCATACTTGCCGGTGCCGATCACGTACACCGCCATCAGCGGCAGCATCGACAGTGCGTAGATCGCCGGCGTCCACGCGCGCAGGCGCAGCAGCGGGACGCGCGACAACAGCCACATCGCGACCAGGCCAGCGGCGAAGCGCGCCGCCTGCCCGACCACCGGCCCGGACACGCTGTGCAGCACCGCCAGGCCGGCGCCCATCAGGATCAACAGCGCGGCCAGCAACGGCAGGTCTATCGTGCGCACCGCCTCATGGCAGAGGCCAAGCAGTCGTTTCCATTCCACATGGGCACGGTAGCAATGCGTGCTTGCGTGAAGCTGTCAGGGGCACATGTGCACCTGTGGCGCCGAGCCATGCTCGGCTTGGGCCCGGGTGTGCTGTACGAAGGGCAGCCGAGCATGGCTCGGCTCTACAAGGAGCAGGAAGTGCGACGGCTAGCCGTAGCCGCCGTGCACCGGGTTGTGGCTGCGTACCGCCATCACCAGGCCGAAGCCGGCCAGAAGCGACACTGCCGAGGTGCCGCCGTAGCTGATCAGCGGCATCGGCACACCCACCACCGGCAGCAGGCCGGAAATCATGCCGCCGTTGACCAGCACGTAGACGAAGAACGCCAGACCGGTGGCACCGGCCAGCAGGCGCGAGTACGAGTCGCGCGACTGGCTGGCAATCCACAGGCAACGCCCGATCACCACCAGGTACAGCGCCAGCACGGTGGCCACGCCGATCCAGCCGAATTCCTCGCTCAGCACCGAGAACGCGAAGTCGGTGGTCTGCTCGGGAATGAAGTTCAGGTGTGACTGCGAGCCTTCGCCCCAGCCCTTGCCATCGAAGCCGCCGGAACCGATCGCGATCTTCGACTGGATGATGTTCCAGCCCGCACCCAGCGCGTCCATCTCCGGGTCCAGGAACATCATGATGCGATCCTTCTGGTACGGCCGCAGCAGCCAGAACCAGGCCAACGGCGCGACTGCGGCCACGCCGCCCACGCCCAACCCCACCCACCACCACGGCAGGCCGGCCAGCAGCAGCACGAACACCCCGCTGGCGGCGATCAGCACGCCGGTGCCGAAGTCAGGCTGCAGCATCACCAGCCCGGTCGGCACGCCGATGATGACCAGTGCGGTCAGCACGGTGCTCAAGCGCGGCGGCAACGGCATCTTGTGCAGGTACCAGGCCACCATCATCGGCAGGCTGACTTTCAGCAGTTCGGCCGGCTGCAGGTAGAAGAACTTCAGGTCCAGCCATTGCCGGCCGTACTTGCCGGTGCCGAGCACGAACACCGCCAGCAGCGGGATCATCGAGATCGCATAGATGAGCGGAGTCGCCGAGCGGATGCGCAGGATCGGCACGCGCGAGATGCCCCACAGCGCCGCCATGCCCACCGCGAAACGTGCGCCCTGGGCCATCACCAGGCTGTCGCCACCCGCGCTCTTCAAGGTGGCCAGGCCAATCACCATCAGCGCGCCCAACGCCAGGCACAGCACCCAGTCCAGCGTGCTGAAGAAGCGGCGCAGCATGTCGCCGGCCCAGCGCAGGAAAACTTTCATCGTGCAGGCTCCACAGCCGTCGGGCGCGGCGTGGCCGGCAGTGCGGCGGCAGCCGGCGTGGTCGGCGCAGGTGCCGGTGCGGGCGTCGGCACCCCCACCTGCACCGGGTGTTCGCCCAGCTGCGCGGCGCCCAGATCCCCGGCCTGCCGCGCGCCGGCGTCTTCGTTGTCGAACGCGGTGGCACCGATGGCGGTGGTGCCACGCTCGCTGTCCAGCGGCTGCATGCCCTCGGGCATCTTGCCCAGCAGGTAGGCATCGAACACCTTGCGCGCGATCGGCGCGGCGGCCGAACCACCGTAACCGCCGCCTTCCACCGCCACGGCGATGGCGATCACCGGGTTTTCGACCGGCGCGAAGCCGACAAACAGCGCGCGGTGGCGCAGGTGCATCGGCAGGCTCTTCGGGTTCACGGCTGCGGTGCCCTTGCGGCTGATGACCTGCGCGGTACCGGTCTTGCCGGCCATCACGTAGGGCGCACCGACCGCCACGCGCCAGCCGCTGCCGCCGGGCCGCATGGTCGCCATCATGCCTTCGCGCACTGCCTGCACGTTGTTGGGGTTGGGGCTGACCGGCTTGCTTTCGCCCGGCGGCGTCGCGGTCCAGTCGCTGTCGAAGCCGTCGCGCTGCTGGATCACCAGGTGCGGGGTGCGCAGCTGGCCGTCGGCCAGGCCGCTGACGCCGCGCGCCAGCTGCAGCGGGGTGACCTTCCAGTCGCCCTGGCCGATGCTGATGTTGACCGTATCACCGGGGTACCAGGCTTCCTTGCGGCTCTTCCGCTTGTAGGCCGGCGACGGCAGGATGCCGCCGATCTCGCCGGTCAGGTCGATGCCGGTCGGCTGGCCGAAGCCGTAGTACTCCATGTAGTGGTCGAAGCGCTCGATGCCCAGATCCAGCGCCAGCCGGTAGTAATAGGTGTTGACCGATTCGGCGATGGACTTGCGCAGGTCGGTCCAGCCGTGGCCGCCGCGATGCGCATCACCCCAGCCGCGGCTGGTGCCGGGCAGGTAGAACATGCCGGTGGACAGCACCTTGTCTTCCGGACGGCGCACGCCCGAGTCCAGGCCGGCCAGGCCGATCAGCGGTTTCAACGTGGAACCGGGGGCGACACCACCGAGTACCAGGCGGTTGAACTGCGGCCGCGATGGGTTTTCGTTCAGCGCCTTGAAGTCGGCATGGGAAATGCCGTTGACGAACAGGTTGGGGTCGTAGGACGGCAGGCTGACCATCGCCAGCACCTCGCCGGTGCGCGGGTCCATCGCCACCGCCGAGCCTTCCTGGTCGCCGAAGGCGGCCACCATGGCGCGCTGCAGGTCGGCATCGATCGACAGCCGCAGGTCGGCGCCGGACTGCGCAGCGACACGGCCGATGGTGCGGATCGCACGGCCCTGCACGTTGGTCTCGACCTGCTCGTAGCCGACCTTGCCGCGCAGCTGCTGCTCGTAATAGCGCTCCAGGCCGGACTTGCCGATGTGGGTCAGCGCGGCATTGCCCTCGCCGAGGATCTCCAGATCCTTGTCGTCGACGCGGCCGACGTAGCCGATGATGTGCGCAAACAGATCGCCGTACGGGTAGCGCCGGGTCAGGTAAGGCTCAAGCTCGACGCCGGGGAAGCGCCAACGATCGACGGCGAAGCGGGCCATCTCCTCGTCGCTCATGCGCAGCTTCAGCGTGACCGGCAGGAACTTGCGGCGCGCCTTGCGCGACTTGTTGAACGCTTCCAGCTCTTCCGGGCTGATGCTGATGATCTTCGCCAGCCCTTCCAGGGTGGCATCCATGTCCTTGACCTTGTCCGGGGTCACGTCCAGGCGAAACGCCGGCACGTTCTCGGCCAGCAGGCGGCCGTTGCGGTCGTAGATCATGCCGCGCCCGGGCACCACCGGCCGCGGCTTGATGCGGTTGGCTTCCGAGCGCGTGGCGTAGACATCGTGGTCCAACACCTGCAGCTTGAAGTACCAGCCGCCCAGGCCCAGCAGGCACACCAGTACGCCCAGGAAACCCAGCGCCGCGCGGCGGCGGAACTGTTCGGCTTCGGCGTGCGGGTTCTTGACCTGACGGCGCGGGATCATGGCTCAGCGCCCGCGCTTGCCGAAGCGCACCGCGTCCAGCAGCACGAACACCAGCGGCCACAGGCCCATGCCCAGCAGCGGCGCCCACCAGTACGACCACGGCAGGGTCGGCTCATCCACCACGATGTGGACCAGCGCGCTGACGATGCGGTCGTTGAACAGCAGGCCGCCGATGGCCAGCATCTGCTGCGACATCGGGAAGAAGCGGATGCGGGCACGGAAACGCTGCAGGATGAAGGCCAGCATCACCAGCCGCAGCGCCTGTTCGCCGAGCACCCCGCCGTACAGCAGGTCGGCGATGACGCCGCTGGCGAAGGCAATGCCCAGGCCCACCCGTTCGGGGGCTTCGATCACCCAGTAGGCCAGCACCAGCGCCAGCCAGTACGGGCGCAGCGGTTGCAGCAGCGCCGGCAGCGGCAGCAGGCCCAACAGCAGCGCAATGACCAGGCTGGCCGGCAGCACCCACGGGTTGTCGCGCAGGCGGCTCATCGCTGGGCCTCCGGAATGACCGGGGTCGGCTCGACCGGTTGTGGTGCGTGTGGTTCCGCCGACGGATCCAGCGCCGCTGGCGTTGCCGCCGGTGCGGTCGCCGCCGGCCGGCGGAGAGGAGCCGCTGCCGGGGTTGCAGGAGCCGTTGCCGGGGAGGTGGATGCAGCCGGGGCCGAGGCCGCCGGCGCGGTGGCGGTCTGCGCCGGCAGCGTCGCGCCATCGGCGGGCCCACCTGGAGCGGGCGCTTCCAGCTGCAGGCGCAACTCCGGCGGAATCCGGATCGCCGCACCCGGGCGCAGCAGCAGCACGTCGCGGCCGCGGTCGAGCTGTGCCGCCGGCTTCAGTTCGCCGACCAGGAAGGCGTGGGTATCGTCCGGACGCAGGCCGGTGATGGTTCCGACCGGGAAGCCGGCCGGGAAGCGGCCGCCGAGGCCGGAGGTGACAATCTCATCGCCCACTTCCACCCCCGCGCTGAGCGGGATGTCGCGCAGCTCCAGCGTATCGCCGCGGCCATAGACGATCAGGCGCACGCCGTTGCGGGCCACGGTCACCGGCACCGCATGGTCGGGATCGGTCAGCAGCAGCACGGTAGAGGTGCCGCCGGTGACGCTGATCACCTGGCCCATCAGACCGCCGGCATCGATCACCGCCTGGCCGACGTGCACGCCTTCGCGGCTGCCGGCGTCGAGCACCAGGCGCTGCTTCACCGGGTCCAGGTCGATGTCCAGGATCGGCGCCAGCTGCACGTCCAGGCCACTGCGCTCGGCCACGTTCAGCAGTTCGCGCAGCTGGGCGTTGTCCAGCGCGGCGGTCTGCAGGCGGGTCAGGCGGGCATTGGCCAGCAGCAGCTGGTTGCGCAGTTCACGGTTCTCGCTGACCAGCTGGGTGTGGCTGGCGGCGGAATCCTTGACCTGGTTGCCGAGCTTGCCGGGCAGGCCGGCCAGCGCCCATACCGGCTGCACCAGGCTGTTGGCCTGCTCGCGCAGGCGCGCCAGCCAGCCGGCCTGGTCGTCGAGGACGATCAGGGTGATGGCCAGTGCGAGGTAGGCCAGCAAGCGCAGGGGGCTGGCGGCATCACCGGATCGGGAGGCGACGGGAGGACCGGCGTAGGGCGGCACGGCAACGATTCAACTGGCAGGAGGCGGAGGGGAAACACGCGGACGCCCCGCCGGTGCCGGCCCGCCATGACGGCGGGCCGCACCCCGGAAGGGCGCGGCGGGCAGGAACGGCCGGGACGGCTTATTCCGGCGCAAAGAACTCGTTGCCGTGCATGTCCACCAGCTCCAGCGCACGACCGCCACCGCGGGCCACGCAGGTCAGCGGATCGTCGGCCACCTGCACGTGCAGGCCGGTTTCCTCGGAGATCAGGCGGTCCAGGTCACGCAGCAGGGCGCCGCCACCGGTCAGCACGATGCCGCGCTCGGCGACGTCGGCGCACAGTTCCGGCGGGGTCTGCTCCAGCGCCAGCTTGACCGCGCTGACGATGCCCGACAGCGGTTCGTGCAGGGCCTCGAGCACCTCGTTGGAGCTGATCTTGATCATCTTCGGCACGCCCTCGGCGAGGTTGCGGCCAGAGATTTCCAGTTCCTGCACTTCGGCCTGCGGGTAGGCACAGCCCAGTTCGACCTTGATGCGCTCGGCGGTGGCTTCACCGATCAGCATGCCGTGGTTGCGGCGCACATAGTTGGTGATCGACTCGTCGAAGCGGTCGCCGCCGATGCGGACCGAGGCCGAATAGACGATGCCGTTGAGCGAGATCACCGCCACTTCGGTGGTGCCGCCGCCGATGTCGATGACCATCGAACCACGGGCTTCGGTAACCGGCATGCCGGCGCCGATCGCGGCGGCCATCGGCTCTTCGATCAGGTACACGTCACGGGCACCGGCTTCCTCGGCCGATTCCTTGATCGCGCGGCGCTCGACCTGGGTCGAACCGGCCGGCACGCAGACCAGCACGCGCGGGCTCGGGCGCAGCACGCGCGACTTGTGCACCTTCTTGATGAAGTGCTTGAGCATCGCCTCGGTGTAGGTGAAGTCGGCGATGACGCCGTCCTTCATCGGGCGGATGGTGGTGATGTGGCCCGGGGTACGGCCCAGCATCTGCTTGGCTTCGGCGCCTACGGCTGCCACCGAGCGGGTGCCACCGATGGCACGGTCCTGGCGCACGGCCACGACCGACGGCTCGTTCAGCACGATCCCCTGCCCGCGCACGTAGATGAGGGTGTTGGCCGTGCCCAGGTCAATGGACAGGTCGTTGGAGAACATGCCACGGAGTTTCTTGAACATCTGAGGAAGGAGTCCTGAGGGGTGTCGTGCCCGCCGCGGGATGGCGAAAAAATGGGCAGAATTCGAGGCCGACAAGCCTAGCAACCCGCCTGCCGCCGAGCAAGGAAAAAACTAGCTGAACCCGCGTCTTGACAGGCTTTCGGCCGGATCGGGCATCACCCGGTTCTGGCCCTGAGCGGCACCAGCGGGTAACCTTTGCGCCGTCGGGCGCCCAAGGGCGCCGTTTGCTTGCCTGCTGAACCGGGCCGGCCCACCCCAAAATTCACCGCATAGGCTTACATCGATGTCCGCTCTGATCTGTGGTTCTCTTGCCTTCGACACCATCATGGTGTTCCCGGACCAGTTCAAGAATCACATCCTGCCGGACAAGGTGCACATCCTGAACGTGTCCTTCCTGGTCCCGCGCATGCGCCGCGAGTTCGGCGGCTGCGCCGGCAACATCGCCTACAACCTGCACCTGCTGGGCGGCCAGCCGATCCCGATGGGCACCGTGGGTTCGGACTTCGGCCCGTATCGCGAGTACTTCGAAGGCCTGGGCATCGACCTGTCGCGCGTGCGGGTGATCGATGAGCTGTTCACCCCGCAGGCGTTCATCACCACCGACCACGACAACAACCAGATCACCGCCTTCCACCCGGGCGCGATGATGCGTTCCTACGAAAACCACGTGCGCGGCGTGCCGGGCGTGACCCTGGGCCTGGTCGGCCCGGACGGCCGCGAGGGCATGATCCAGAACGCGCTGGAATTCCACGAGGACGGTATTCCGTTCATCTTCGACCCGGGCCAGGCCATGCCGCTGTTCAACGGCCCGGAGCTGCGCGCCTTCATCGAACAGGCCGACTACGTGGTGGTCAACGACTACGAGTCGAACCTGCTGCAGGAGCGCACCGGCTGGGACGAACAGGAAATCGTCAGCCGGGTGAAGGCCTACATCACCACCCGCGGCCCGAAGGGCGCGGTCATCCACACCCCGGAAAAGAGCTACGACATTCCGCCGGCGCACGAGCGCCGCGTGGTCGACCCGACCGGTTGTGGCGACGCCTTCCGCGCCGGCCTGATCTACGGCATCCAGAAGGGCTACGACTGGCTGACCATCGGCCGCATGGGCAACCTGATGGGCGCACTGAAGGTCGAGCACCCGGGCACCCAGAACCAGCGCTTCACCTTTGATGAGTTCAACGAGCAGTTCAAGCAGCAGTTCGGTTACGCGCTGGGCGCGTAAGCCGAACTGCCCGCGCATTCCACCTTGTCCCCGCGCCTTCGGCGCGCCCCCTTGAACAACAAAAGGGCTTTCCAGCCGATGCGCTGCGGGGAATGCTGTTGGTAGGTGTCGACCTGGGTCGACACTGCCGGCCAGCGGCCGGCACTACCGGAACCTTCGACCGGCACGTTGCCTGCGCTCTGTAGAGCCGAGCCCGCGCTCGGCTGGCACGCGCCGGCGCGATCTGACCGCAGAGCAGCCGAGCGTGGGCTCGGCTCTACACGGTCATGCGGCCTGCCACGCCGCCTGCAGCGCGCGGCAATCGGCGAAATGCCAATCGGCGCTGCCCGGCCACGGGTTCTCCGGCAGGTTGACCAGCACGGTATGCGTGCCCGCCGCGCGGCCGCATTCCAGATCGTAGGCGTGGTCACCCACC
Source organism: Stenotrophomonas maltophilia (assembly GCF_023518235.1). Classification (NCBI taxonomy): domain Bacteria; kingdom Pseudomonadati; phylum Pseudomonadota; class Gammaproteobacteria; order Lysobacterales; family Lysobacteraceae; genus Stenotrophomonas; species Stenotrophomonas maltophilia. The sequence continues at coordinate 3,974,557 of NZ_CP090423.1, read as the reverse complement.
ATCACCGCCTCCGCCGCTGCCACGCCCCAGCGCCGCAGGTGCTGCTGCAGGCCATCCGGTGACGGCTTGGGCACCGCTTCGTCGCGGCCGATGATGTCGGCGTCGTCGAACAGCGCGCCCACCCCGATTGCCTCCAGCGTCAGTTTCGCCAGCGCGTGGTCGTTGCGGGTGAGGATGCCCAGTCGGCAGCCCGCGGCCGCCAGCGCGCGCAGCAGCTTCACCGCGCCCGGCGCCGGCAGCGCGTCCTCGGCCAGCGCGCGCTCATGATCCAGCAGCCACGCGCGCTTGGCCTGCGCCGGTGCGTCCGGCAACGCCGCGATATGGTCGAGGATGTCTTCCTCGGCGGCGATCTGCAGCGCGCGGCGGATCGCGGCGAAATCATGCACGGCGATGGTAAGCGTGCCGTCCATGTCGAACACCCAGTGGCGGATCGCGGACAACGCGTGCACTGCGCTGCCCGCCGCCGCCATTACTGCCACCACTGCGGCATGCGACTGGCGTCGACGCCACCGGTCTCGAACACCGCCGTGCGGGTACCACCGGCCTTGACCGGGAATTCGATGCTGATCGACTTGCCCTTGCGCGCCAGCTTCCACAGCGCTTTCTGGTCGGTGATGAACAGCGCGATGGCTTCATCGGTCTTCGGGCGCCAGGCCGCCATCGACACCGGCTTGCCATCGTCCACGGTCACCTTCACCGTGCACTGTGGGCAGCGGAAATCGCCGGCCTGCAGCACCAGGTAGGCGTGCCGCTTCCACTCCGGATGGTCGCGGAACACCAGCTGCACCGGTTTGGCACCGCTGCCATCCACATCCACGCGCTCCTTGCTGAAGATCTGCGCCGAGATCTGGTGGCCCTTGTTGCCCACCGGAATCTGGTTGTACTGCCACAGCCCCTGCATGCGCCGCAGGTCGCGCGCGGCATCGCCCTTGGCCTTGACCTCGTCGAAGCCCGCGGCGATGCGCTCGGCGACGGCGGTGTCCTTGTACTGGTCCAGCAACGAGGCGCCATGCAGGCGCGCGCGCTCCCAGTCCTGCGCGGCCACAGCCATGTCGTACTGCCTGGCCACGTCTTCGGCCTTGGCTTCCTTCTGCGCCTGTGCAGCGGCCGCGGCGGCTTCCTGCGCTTTGCGCTCTTCCTCGGGGTTGCTGCAGGCGGCCAGGGCCAGGGTACAGGCGGTGAGCAGGATCAGTCGTTTCATCGGGGAGTCCTTTACGGGTGCATCCCGATTCTATCGGCAGCGAAAAGCGGATACAGCAACGGCGGGTTTCCCCGCCGCTGATGGTGAAGCAATGCCAGGTTGCCGGCCAGCGGCCGGCACTACCGTTTACTTGGCTTCAGCCTTGGCCAGCATGTCCTGCACCGAGGCGGTGGTGATCGGGTGGTAGCCCGGCTTGGCCTTTTCGAAGGCCTGCTTGGCCAGCTCCAGACCCTTCGGGGTCTTCACCAGTTCGGCGTAGATCGGCATGATCAGCTTGCGACGGCCGACGCGCTCGATGAATGCAGCCGCCCCTTCATTGGCCTGCTCGTAGCCGCTGCGGATCGCCAGCGGGTACCAGCGCATGGCGATTTCGCCATTCGGGGTGCCGGTGAAGTGGAACGCCTTGTCCAGCGTGGCCAGCTTGTCCAGCGGCTGGGTCGCGCCCAGGCCGTCGATGAAGCGCACCCATTCCTGGGTGCTCCAGTCGGCGATGACCTGGCTGCTGGGCACGGTGCCGGCGCTGGCAAAGGCGATGCGCGCGGTATCGACGCTGCTGAAGTTGCGCGACTGCGCCTTGGCCGCAAACGCCGGGATGCCCGGCTCGTCCAGCCACGCCTTCAGTTCGGCCTCGGTCACTGCCGACGGGTTCTTCGGCAGCAGGTTCTTCTTCATGTAGTCGACGAACTGGTCGGTGTTCGCGCTCTGGAAGGCATGGTCATCGAACCAGCCACGCAGGAACGGGTCGAAGGTCTCGCGGCCGAAGCGCTGTTCCAGGAACTCCAGGAACCACGAACCCTTGACGTAGGCCACCTGGCTGAGAACTTCGTCGGGGTCGCGCTCGTTCAGCGGCGGCAGCGCCAGCGCCTGGTCGGCCGGGCTCATGTCCTTCACTTCGGCCAGCAGATCGGTCTGATCGATCTGCTTTTCCATCTCGGCCATCTCCTTGCCGTACAGGGCTTCGGTGATGCGGCCCTGGACGTAGGTGGTGAAGCCTTCGTTCAACCAGATGTCCTTCCAGCTGGCGTTGGTCACCAGGTTGCCCGACCAGCTGTGCGCCAGTTCGTGGGCGACCAGCGAAACCAGCGACTTGTCGCCGACGATCACGGTCGGGGTGGCGAAAGTCAGGCGCGGGTTTTCCATGCCGCCGAACGGGAACGACGGCGGCAGCACCAGCATGTCGTAGCGGCCCCAGCGATATTCGCCGTACAGCTTCTCGGCAGCACCGATCATCTTTTCGGTGTCTTCGAATTCCTTGGCCGCCTTGTTGACCATGGTCGGCTCGGCCCAGACGCCGGAACGGCCGGAGATCGGCTCGAACACCAGGTCACCGGCGGCGATGGCCAGCAGGTACGACGGAATCGGCTGCGGCATCTTGAAGGTGTAGTCACCGTCACGCGCGGCCTTGGGATCGTTGTCGGCGCTCATCAGCACCATCACGTCCGGGCGCGAGACCACGTGCGCGCTGTAGGTGAAGCGCACGCTCGGGGTGTCCTGCAGCGGCACCCACGAACGGGCGTGGATGGCCTGCGACTGGCTGAACATGAAGGGCAGCTTCTTGCCCTCGGTCATCGACGGCGCCAGCCACTGCAGGCCCGAGGCGGTCGGCGCGGTGTGGTAGCTCACTTCCACCTTGGCCGGCTGTTCCGGGGCCTCGATGGTCAGCTTGCTGCCGAACACCTTGTCGACCGGGGCCAGCTCGAACTTCAGCGGGCTGCGCGCGCCATCGGCGGCGACGGCCTCGACCTTGGACACGGTCAGCTCGCGGGTGTCGAGCACCAGCTGCTTGGCGTCCTTCTGCTTCCATTCCAGGGTGTAGGTGGCGGTGCCGCCGATCTGCTTCTGGTCGAAGTCCAGCTTCAGATCCAGCGCGATGTCCTTGATGACGACCTTGTCCGGCTCGGCGTACGAGCTCTCGTCGTGGCTGCGGTTCTCGGCGTTCACGGGGGCGGCAGGGGCCTTTTCGGCAGTCGGAGCGGCGGCGGGCGCGGCCGCCTCCTGGGAGCAGCCGGCGGCCAGGGCCACGGCCAGCGGAAGGAGGATCAGCGGATTACGCATGAATCGGGACCGTTACGGGGATCAAACCCCAATGGTACCTCCGTCCGGCCCCGCAGGCGTTGCGCGGTGCGGGGTAATGCCGGGCACAGCGCCGGTAGTGCCGGTCGCTGGCCGGCAACCCCGTCGCCCGGTAATTGGCCGTGCAGATGCCGGCCAGCGGCCGGCACTACCGGAACACCGGGATTACAGCTTGTAGCCGGAGTGGATCGAAACGATGCCGCCGGTCAGGTTCTTGTAGTGGCAGCGCTCGAACCCGGCCTGCCCCATCATCGCCTTCAGTTCGTCCTGCGGCGGGTGCTTGCGGATGCTCTCGGCCAGGTACTGGTAGCTGTCCGAATCGTTGGCAAACAGCTTGCCCAGCTTCGGCAGGATCCTGAACGAGTGGAAGTCGTAGATCGGCTTGAACCAGTCGGCAGTGACCTCGGAGAACTCCAGCACGCGGGCCTGGCCGCCCACCTTCAGCACGCGGTACATCTCGCGCAGGCCGGCGTCCTTGTCGGTCACGTTGCGCAGGCCGAAGGCGATGGTGACCAGATCGAAGCTGTTGTCCGGGAACGGCAGGGCTTCGGCATTGCACTGCACGTAGTCCAGGCCGAGCACCAGGCCGCGGTTGGTCAGGCGGTCGCGGCCGACCGACAGCATGCCGGCGTTGATGTCGCCCAGCACCACCGAGCCCTCGGCGCCGACGCGCTCCTTCAGCAGCGCGGCGATGTCACCGGTGCCGCCGGCCAGGTCGAGCACGCGGTCGCCCGGCTTCACCTGCGCGGTGGCCACGTAATAGCGCTTCCACGCCCGGTGCACGCCCAAGCTCATCAGGTCGTTCATCAGGTCGTAGTTGCGCGCGACCGAGGTGAACACCTGCCCGACCAGCTTCTGCTTGTCCTTGGCGGCGACGTCGCGGAACCCGAAATGGGTGGTACCGGCTTTGTAGGGGGATTCGCTCATGGACCGATTATCGCACCGCCGGGAGCCAGCGGCACCCCCTGCCCGTATCATGGCCAGCCACGACTTACCGGAGCCCCGCATGATCACCACGCCCGACTACCAGGCCCTGCTGCAGACCGCCATTGCCGAAGCCCGCCAGGGCCTGGCCGAAGGCGGCGTGCCGATCGGCGCGGCGCTGTACCACAACGACGGCCGCCTGCTCGGCTGCGGCCACAACCGCCGCGTGCAGGAAGGCGACCCATCGGTGCACGGCGAAACCGATGCCTTCCGCAAGGCCGGCCGCCAGCGCCGCTACCAGGACACCATCATGGTCACCACGCTGGCGCCGTGCTGGTACTGCTCGGGCCTGGTGCGCCAGTTCAACATCGGCACCGTGGTGGTGGGCGAATCGCGCACCTTCCAGGGCGGCATCGACTGGCTGCGTGGCAACGGTGTCAACGTGATCGACCTGGACAGCCAGGAATGTGTCGATCTGCTCGGCGGTTTCATTGCGCAGCATCCGGAGATCTGGAACGAAGACATCGGCGAATGAGCACCGCGCAGTGTGCTGTTGAATCCGCTTAATGAACCCTTCAGCGCCGGCACAGCCTTGTGCCGGCAGCGTCTTCGCCCGGTGATGTGCGCCAGCGCACAGTCATCTGCAGGCGTTGCACACGCACCGCTAACATGCCACCCGCCGGGGACGCCTACGGTGAGGTGACCGGGGCCCCCTGTCCCGGTGGAGCCAGCCCATGTGCGCGCACGCCGTCTGTCCCCTGCCCGAGTCGGCCCTGGCCGGCATCCGCGAACGATTGATGCAGCAGTTCGTCCTGTATCGCAGCAGCGCCGCCTTCTGGAATGCGTTCCAGGGCATGCAGGAAGAAGTCACCCGCGATCACCCGCGCGAACACGTGCGGCTGTGCAACGCGATGGCCGACATCGCCCAGGAGCTCGGCGCGGTGCCGCAGGCCCAGCTGATCAATGACAACACCGGCTGCACGCCGCGCTGACGCGGCATGCACCGGTGCCTACGCCACACTGCGATCACCCCCATTCCCATCCACCTCAACCGATTGGATCGTCATGCACGCTGAAGTTCCCGCCATTCCCCCGGTCATCAATGTCGACGCCGAACTTGACCACTGGCGCCGCCAGCATGCCGACGGCGCGCTGCCGCACAACTCGTTCGGTTCCTACGTGCCGTGGATCAAGTTCGCCTGCGATTCGCTGATTACCCAACCCCGCGCCAGCAATGCCCAGCGCGATGAGATGTTCCAGACCCAGTACGCGCTGCAGATCATGCCGCGGCTGAGCGAAGCCCAGGCACGCGAGTTCGTCGACCGCTGCTGGCAGCATGTGTACCAGACCAGCCGCGTGCGCCTGCAGGACGCCCCGCGCCTGCGCGCCTGAGTCTCGCCCGAGACTGCACGGCTTCTGCACGAGGCACTGACGATCATCCTCGTCACCTGAGTGGGACGACGACGATGAAAGCAAGGAACCTGTTCAACACGATCGCCAAGAAGGCGGCAAGCGCCACCGGTTCGCCATGGACCTTCCTGGCGGCGGTGGCGATCGTGGTGGTGTGGGGCGTGACCGGCCCGCTGTTCCACTTCAACGACACCTGGCAGCTGGTGATCAATACCGGCACCACCATCATCACCTTCCTGATGGTGTTCCTGATCCAGCACACGCAGAACTCCGATACCGCGGCGATGCAGATCAAGCTGGACGAGTTGATCCGGGCCACTGCCGAAGCCAACAACGAGCTGCTGGACCTGGAAGAGATGGACGAGGAGCGGCTGGAGGAGATCCGCGCCGAGTACGAGCGCATGGCGCGCGAAGCCGGCGACGCACTGGATCGCGTGCGCGCCTGCCGGGCGGCCCCGCGCGATGATGAAGCGGTGTAAACCTACCAGCCGGTAGTGCCGGCCGCTGGCCGGCAGATGCACGATCTCCGATGATCCAACGCGTTGCCAGCCAGCGGCCGGCACTACCCGCGTTCGTGCCAGCCGCCGCCCAGCACCTTGTACAGGGTGATGCGGTTGGCCTGCTGCGCCAGCTTCGCCTGCAGCTGCGTCTGCTGCGCGCTGTAGGCGGTACGCCGTGCATCGAGCAGGGTCACGAAGCTGTCCAGGCCGGCGTCGTAACGCGCCTGCGACAGACGGTTGGCCTGCTCGGCCGCGTCGACCAGACGCGCCTGGGCCCCCACCTGCTCGTCCAGGCTGACGTTCAACGCGAGTGCATCGGCGGTCTCGCGGAAACCGACCTGGATCGCCTTCTCATACTGTGCCAGCGCGATATCACGATCGGCGTTGGCGATGGCCAGGTTGGCGCGCAGCTTGCCGCCCTGGAAGATCGGCAACGTGATCTTCGGCAGGAAACTCCACACGCGCGTGCCGCTGTCGAACAGGTTGGACAGTTCATTGGAGCCGCTGCCGATGCTGCCGGTCAGCGAGATGCTCGGGAAGAACGCCGCGCGCGCCGCACCGATGTTGGCGTTGGCCGCCAGCAGCTGGTGTTCGGCCGCCATGATGTCCGGGCGCTGCAGCAGCACGTCGCTGGGCAGGCCGGCCGGCGGCGGTGCCAACGCCAGCAGTTGCGGCTCGATGCTGTCCGGCAGCAGCGCCGGGTCGAGCTGGCCACCGGCCAGCAGGGCCAGCGCATTGCGGTCCTGGGCCAGTTGCCCGCGCAGGCGCGCGGCATCCGTGCGCGCGGTTTCCACCAGCGTGCGGGTCTGGGTCAGCTCCAGCGCTGAACTGCCACCGCGTTCGTGGCGGGCTTCGGCCAGGCGCAGCGAGTCCTCGTAGGTCTTCAGCGTGGCCTCGGCGATCTTCAGCTGCTGCGCGTCGGCCCCGTAGGTCAGCCACGCGGTGGCGGTCTCGGCCACCAGGCTCAGCTGCGCGTTGCGGCGGTTGGCGGCCACGGCGAAATACTGCTGCAGAGCGGCCTCGCTGAGGTTGCGCACGCGACCGAACAGGTCCAGCTCGAACTCGGCCACGCCGACACCGGCGCTGAACTGCTCGGTGACCCCGGCGTCGGTGCCCTGCCGCTGCATCTGGCCGGTCACTGCCACGCCGGGCACACGGTCGGCGCGCTGCACGCGGTACTGGCCACGCGCGCGCTCGACATTGAGCACGGCCACGCGCAGATCGCGATTGTTCTGCAGCGACTGGTCGATCACCTGCTGCAGGCGCGCATCGGTGAAGAAGTCGCGCCAGCCGACGGTGGCGACATCGGCCACCTGGCCCTGCGCAGCTTCAGCCGGCCACTGCGCCGGAATCGCCGGGGCGACGGCGGTGTCTTTCGGCACCAGGGTGGAGCAGCCGGCCAGCGTGAGCGCGGCGGTGATGGAAAGGAACAGGGATGCACTTTTCATGGGAATGACTTCCATCGGTACTGCCGGAAGGCAGGAGGTGATGCCGGCCAGCGGCCGGCACTACCGTTTCGATAACGCCAGCCCGGGGCCGGCGCGACCGTTTCGATTACGTCGTGGATTTGCGCTTGAACACGCGTTGCACCACCACGAAGAACAGCGGCACGAAGAACACGCCGAGCACGGTGCCGACGATCATGCCGCCGAGCACGCCGGTGCCGATCGCCTGCTTGGCGCCGGAGCCGGCACCGGTGGAGATCGCCAGCGGAACCACGCCCATGCCGAAGGCCAGCGAGGTCATCACGATCGGACGCAGGCGGTCGCGCACGGCATGCATGATCGATTCGATCAGGCCAGCGCCCTTCTCCAGGTTTTCCTTGGCGAACTCGACGATCAGGATCGCGTTCTTGCTGGTCAGGCCCACCGTGGTCAGCATGGCCACCTGGAAGTAGATGTCGCGTTCCAGGCCCTTGAAGGTGTTGGCCAGCACCGCGCCGAGAATACCCAGCGGAGCGGCCAGCAGCACCGCGGTCGGCACGCTCCAGCTTTCGTACATCGCGGCCAGGCACAGGAACACGATCATCAGCGACAGCGTGTACAGCAGCGGCGTCTGCGAGCCGGCCTGGCGTTCCTGGTAGGACATCGCCGTCCACTCGATGCCGAAGCCTGCCGGCAGCTGCTTGGCCAGCTGTTCGATCTCGGCCATGGCATCACCGGAGGCGACACCCGGGGCCGGTTCGCCCTGGATTTCCATCGCCGACACACCGTTGTAGCGTTCCAGGCGCGGCGAACCGTAGTCCCAGCGCTTGCTGGCGAACGCACTGAACGGCACCATCTCGCCCTTGTCGTTCTTCACCGACCAGAGATCGAAGTCCTCCGGCACCATGCGGAACGGCTGGTCGGCCTGCACGAACACGCGCTTGACGCGGCCGCGATCGACGAAGTCATCGATGTACGAGCTGCCCCACGCGGCGGCCAGGGTGCCGTTGATCTGGTCGATCGACAGCCCTAGCGAGGTCGCCTTGGCCGCATCGATATCGATACGGAACTGCGGCGTGTCTTCCTGGCCGTTCGGGCGCACGTTGGCCAGCTTCTTGCTGCCGGCGGCGAGGCCGAGCAGCTGGTTGCGCGCAGCCACCAGCGCCTCGTGCCCCTGGCCACTGTTGTCCTTCAGGAAGAAGGTGTAACCCGAAGCGGTACCCAGCTCCGGAATGGCCGGCGGCGGGAAGGCGAAGATGAAGGCATCCTTGATCTGGCCCAGCGCCGCCATCGCGCGACCGGTGATCGGCATCACGCCGTTGTCGGCGTCACGCTCGCTCCAGTCCTTGAGCTTGACGAAGGCCATACCCGCGTTCTGGCCCATGCCGGCGAAGCTGAAGCCCTGCACCGAGAACACCGAATCCACCGCATCCTTTTCGTTCTGCAGGAAGTGGTTTTCCAGTGCCTGGATCGACTCCAGCGTGCGTTCCTGGGTGGCACCGACCGGTGCCTGCACCAGCGCCATCAGCACGCCCTGGTCTTCGTTGGGCAGGAACGAGCTGGGCAGGCGCACGAACAGCACGCCCATCAGCACGAACAGCGCCGCCACGATGCCCATGAACCGCCACGGACGGTGGATGATGCCGCGCACGCCGCGCTGGTAGCTTTCGCTGGTGCGGTCGAAGCCGCGATTGAAGCCGTTGAAGAAGCGGCCGGCCAGGCCACGGTGGGCGACGTGGTGCTCGCCCTTCTTCAGCGGCTTGAGCATGGTCGCGCACAGCGCCGGGGTCAGCACGATCGCCACCAGCACCGACAGTGCCATCGCCGAGACGATCGTGGCCGAGAACTGCCGGTAGATCACGCCGGTGGAGCCGCTCATGAAGGCCATCGGCACGAACACCGCCGACAGCACCAGGCCGATGCCCACCAGCGCGCCGGTGATCTGGCCCATCGACTTGCGGGTGGCCTCCAGCGGCGACAGTCCTTCCTCGGACATGATGCGCTCGACGTTCTCCACCACCACGATGGCATCGTCCACCAGCAGGCCGATGGCCAGCACCATCGCGAACATGGTCAGCATGTTCACCGAGAAGCCGAGCATGGCCAGCACGCCGAAGGTACCCAGCAGCACCACCGGTACGGCGATGGTCGGGATCAGGGTGGCGCGGAAGTTCTGCAGGAACAGGTACATCACCACGAACACCAGCACGATCGCTTCGATCAGGGTCTGCACCACGCCCTTGATCGACACGCGCACGAACGGCGTGGTGTCGTATGGAATCTCCGCCTTCAGCCCGGCCGGGAAGAAGCTCTTCATGTCTTCCAGCGCGGCGTCAACGCCGGCGGCGGTATCCAGCGCGTTGGCGCCGGTGGCCAGGGTGACGGCCAGGCCGCTGGCCGGCTGGCCGTTGTAGCGGGTGACGAAGTCGTAGGATTCGGCACCCAGCTCGACGCGGGCCACGTCACCCAGGCGCAGCTCGGCACCGTCCTGCGCGCCGCGCAGGATGATGTTGCGGAACTGTTCGGGGGTCTGCAGGCGCGACTGCGCGTTGATGGTGGCGTTGAGCTGCTGGCCCTTCACCGACGGCGCACCGCCGAGCTGGCCGATCGCTACCTGGGCATTCTGCGCCTGCACCGCGGCGGTCACTTCGGCAACGGACAGGCCGTAGGTGTGCAGCTTGTTCGGGTCCAGCCAGATGCGCATGGCGTACTTGCCGCCGAACACCTGGATGTTGCCCACGCCCGGCACGCGGCTCAGACGATCAACGACATTGGAACCGACATAGTCGGCGATGTCGTTGGCGTCCATGCTGCCGTCCTCGGACACGAACGCGATGACGTTCAGGAAGCCCGAGCTGGACTTGGCCACGTTGATGCCCTGCCGCTGCACTTCCTGCGGCAGCAGCGGCATGGCCAGCTGCAGCTTGTTCTGCACCTGCACCTGGGCGATGTCCGGGTTGGTGCCGCTCTCGAAGGTCAGGGTAATGGTGGCCTGGCCGTTGGACGAGCTGTTGGAGGAGAAGTAGATCAGGCCATCAAGGCCCTTCATGTTCTGCTCGATGATCTGCGTCACCGAGTCCTCGACCACCTTGGCCGATGCACCCGGGTAGGTGGCGCTGATTTCCACCGCCGGCGGTGCGACGTTGGGGTACATCGAGACCGGCAGCTTGAACAGGGCCAGGCCGCCGGCGAGCATGATGATGATGGCGATGACCCACGCGAAGATGGGTCGATCGATGAAAAAGCGTGCCATGGGGTTCTCCGCTTACTTCGCGTCGCCGGCCGGGGCGGCAGGCTGGGCGGCGGCAGCCGGCTTGGCCGGTGCTGTGCCCTTCTCGGTGGCCTTGACCGGCATGCCAGGGCCGATCTTCTGCAGGCCTTCGACGATGACCTTGTCGCCGGCCTTCAGGCCGTCCTCGACCAGCCACTTGTCGCCGACCGTGCGGCTGACCTTGACCGGGCGCACTTCGACCTTGTTGTCCTTGCCGACCACCATCGCGGTGGTGTCGCCCTTCGGATCGCGCGCGATGCCCTGCATCGGTACCAGCACGGCGTCGCTGCGCACGCCGCCGCCGATCACCGCACGAACGTACATGCCCGGCATCAGCAGGCCGTCCGGGTTGTCCACCTTCACGCGCAGCGCGAAGCTGCCGGTGGCCGGATCGACGCTGACTTCGGAGAACTCCAGCGAGCCCTTGTGCTCGAAGGTGCTGCCGTCTTCCATCAGGATGCTGACCGGCAGCGTCTGGTTGTCCTGCAGGCGACCGGCGGCCAGTTCACGGCGCAGCTGCAGCAGCTCGGCCGAGGACTGGGTCAGGTCGACATAGATCGGGTCCAGCTGCTGCACGGTGGCCAGTGCCGTGGCCTGGCCTGCGCTGACCAGCGCACCCTGGGTGACGCTGGACTTGCCGATGCGGCCGCTGATCGGGGCAGTGATGCGGGCGTAACCGAGGGTGACGTTGGCCGCATCCAGCGAGGCCTTGGCGGCGCCGACGTCGGCTTCGGCCTGCTTCTGCGCGGCCACGGCGTTTTCCAGGTCCTGCTGGCTGACCGCATCGACCTTGGCCAGCTCGGTGATGCGCTTGGCGCTCAGGCGGGCGGCGTTGGCGGTGGCTTCGGCGCGGGCCAGCTGGGCACGGGCGCTGTTGGCCTGAGCGCGGTAGCTGGCGTCCTCGATCTGGTACAGCGGCTCGCCGGCCTTGACCATGCCGCCTTCGGTGAACAGGCGCTTGGCGACGATACCGTTGACCTGCGGGCGCACTTCGGCGACCAGGAAGGCGTTGGTGCGGCCCGGCAGTTCGCGGGTCAGGCCCACGGTCTCGGACTTCAGCGTGACCACGGTGACGTCGCCCGGGCCCTGCTCGGGGGCCTGGGGTTGGCCGCCGCAGGCAGCCACGGCCGCGGCGATGGCCAGCGACAGCGCGATGGGTCGGATTCGGCTCAGCAACATGACGGAAAGGCTCTCAGGGGAAGGAATCTCAAAACGCGCTGATACGGGCCGAAAGCGCCAGCAGGCAACGCTCACCGGCGGGGAGCAGCAGCCGGCAACGGCCTGCCACGCACACGGCGGGAACGATGGGACGGAAATATACATACATGCGTATTTGTTTGTAAACCGGTACAATTCAGCCACGTTTCACCCGCACTCGTACCCACCCATGGCCCGTAAGACCAAAGAGGACACCCAGGCAACCCGGGAAGGCATCCTTGACGCCGCCGAAGCCTGCTTCCATGAACACGGCGTGGCCCGTACCACGCTGGAGATGATCGGTGCCCGCGCCGGCTATACCCGTGGCGCGGTCTACTGGCACTTCAAGAACAAGGGCGAGGTGCTGGCCGCGATCGTCGAGCGCGTGCACCTGCCCTTCATGCAGGAACTGGAGCGCACCTCCACCGACCAGCGCGACACCCCGGTGCATGACCTGCGCGCGGTGATGATCCACTCGTTCATCGAGCTGTCCGAAGATGAGCGCCTGCGCAAGACCATGGAGATCATGCTGCGCAGCGATGCCTCGGCCGATACCAAGGTGCTGACCGAACTGCAGCAGGCCGGCTTCCGCGATGCGCTGGAGCGGATGGAGCGCGCCCTGCGCCGTGCGGGTGACCTGGGCCAGCTGCGCGACGGTGCCGACCCGAAGATCGCTGCGCGCATGCTGCACGCGACGATCCTGGGCGTGCTGCACGGCGCGATGGTCGAGCCGGACCTGATGGACCTCAAGCGCGACGGCATGCTCGCGCTGGACATGACTCTGGCCGCCTACGTGAAGGACGGCGTGTTCGTGCCGGGCACGGTGCCCGAGCCACTGCCGGAAGCGTGAGGGGACCGGGGTCAGGGCCCTCGCCAGGGCGAGGGATCCAACCCTTCAAACAAGAAGGCCGCCTTTCGGCGGCCTTCTGCATTACAGGATGTAGCGGCTCAGGTCCGGGTCCTGTACCAGCTCACCCAGGTGCGCGTCGACGTAGGCGCTGTCGATCGCCAGGGTTTCGCCATCGCGGTCCGGCGCCTCATAGCTGAGCGAATCCAGCAGGCGCTCCAGCACGGTGTGCAGGCGGCGCGCACCGATGTTTTCCTGGCGCTCGTTCACCTGGAAGGCGATCTCGGCCAGGCGCTCGATGGCATCGGCGGTGAAGCTGACCTTGACGCCTTCTGTGGCCAGCAGCGCTTCGTACTGCTTGGTGAGCGCGGCCTTCGGTTCGGTCAGGATGCGCACGAAGTCGCCCTTGCTCAACGCGCCCAGCTCCACGCGGATCGGGAAACGACCCTGCAGTTCCGGAATCAGGTCGCTGGGCTTGGCCAGGTGGAACGCACCAGAGGCGATGAACAGAATGTGGTCGGTCTTGATCGTGCCGTACTTGGTCGACACGTTGGAACCTTCCACCAGCGGCAGCAGGTCGCGCTGCACGCCTTCGCGCGACACGTCGCCACCACCCACGTTGTCACCGCGCTTGGCGACCTTGTCGATCTCGTCGATGAACACGATGCCGTGCTGCTCGCAGGCTTCGATCGCCGCAGTGCGGATGTCGTCCTCGTTGACCAGCTTGCCGGCCTCTTCTTCCACCAGCAGCGGGCGTGCGGCCCTGATGGTCAGCGTGCGCTTGTGCGCCTTGGCGCCGCCACCGAGGTTGGCGAACATCGACTTCAGCTGCTGGCCCATTTCCTCCATGCCCGGCGGGGTCATGATGTCCATGCTCACGTTCGCGGCCAGGTCGAGCTCGATCTCGCGCTCGTCCAGTTCGCCATTGCGCAGCATCTTGCGGAACTTGATGCGGGTCTCGTTGTCCTGCGCCGACGGCTCGTTGCGCGCCACTTCCGGATCGAAACCGATGCCACCACTGCGACGCGGCAGCAGCGCATCGAGGATGCGGTCTTCGGCCCGCTCTTCGGCCTGGGTACGCACGCGCACCTTGGCCTGTTCGCGATAGAGCTTGACCGCGGTATCGGCCAGGTCGCGGATGATCTGCTCGACGTCCTTGCCGACGTAGCCGACTTCGGTGAAGCGGGTGGCTTCGACCTTGACGAACGGCGCGTTGGCCAGCGTGGCCAGGCGCCGCGCGATCTCGGTCTTGCCGACGCCGGTCGGACCGATCATCAGGATGTTCTTCGGCATCACTTCATTGCGCAGTTCGGCCGGCAGCTGCATGCGGCGCCAGCGGTTGCGCAGGGCGATGGCCACCGCGCGCTTGGCGTCGTGCTGGCCGACGATGTGCCGGTCCAGCTCCTGCACGATCTCGCGCGGGGTCATGGTGGCGGAGGAAACTTCGATCTTCGACATGGATGTGCTCACGGATTCGTTGTCGGTAGCGCCGGGCCATGCCCAGCGGATCGGGAGGCGTTACAGCTCCTCGACCACCACGTTGCGGTTGGTGTATATGCAGATGTCGCCGGCGATGCCGATCGCTTCGCTGGCGATGGTGCGTGCATCCAGTTCGGTGTGCGCCATCAGCGCGCGGGCGGCCGACAGGGCATACGAACCACCGGAACCGATGGCGATGATGCCGTCCTCCGGCTCGATCACATCGCCGGTGCCGCTGATGATCAGCGAGGTTTCCTTGTCGGCTACCGCCAGCAGGGCTTCGAGCTTGCCCAGGCGGCGCTCGGTGCGCCAATCCTTGGCCAGTTCGACTGCGGCACGCTGCAGCTGGCCGTGCTTTTCCAGCTTGGCCTCGAACAGCTCGAACAGGGTGAAGGCATCGGCGGCGGCGCCGGCAAAGCCGGCCAGCACCTGGCCGTCACGGCCAAGGCGGCGCACCTTGCGCGCATTGCCCTTCATCACGGTGTGGCCCAGCGTGACCTGGCCGTCGCCGGCAATGGCCACGTGCTCGCCGCGACGGACGCAGACGATGGTGGTGGCGTGGAAAACGTTGGGGTTCTGACTGGGGTCCATGATGCCTCCGGGGTGACAGAACCAGAGGTGGGGACTGCCCTGCGCCCTTCAAGCCACCTGCGACCGGCTGCCGCAGGGGCAACGTTCAGCTTTCTCCGCTGCCCTCGTTGCTTTTGCGGCGCTTGGCGCGCGGGTGCGCGGCGTCGTAGACCTTGGCCAGGTGCTGGAAATCGAGATGGGTATAGATCTGGGTGGTGGCGATGTCGGCGTGGCCGAGCAGCTCCTGCACGCCGCGCAGATCACCGGACGATTCCAGGATATGGCTGGCAAAACTGTGCCGCAGCATGTGCGGGTGCACGTGCTTGAACAGGCCCTGGCGCTGCGCCAGTTGGCGGATGCGGATCTGCACCGCGCGCTGGCTGATCGGCCCGTTGCGGCCGGGGAACACCGGCGAGGCCGGGCCACCGCCACTTTCCGCACGCCACGCCTGCAGCGCCTCGCGCGCCGGCCGCCCGAACGGTACGCGGCGCTGGCGGTTGCCCTTGCCCATCACGTTGACCAGGCCACCGGCGAAATCCAGGTCGCGCCAGGTCAGCGCGCAGACTTCGCTCAGACGCAGGCCGGAGGAATAGAACAGTTCCAGCAGCGCGCGGTCACGGCGGCCGAGCTCACCTTCCGGTTCCAGCTCGACCAGCTGCACGGCTTCGTCGGCATCGAGCACCTGCGGCAAACGGCGCGGTGCGCGCGGTGCCTTCAGCGTCGCGGCCGGACTCACTTCGATGCGGCCATGCTTGAGCAGCCACGCATAGAAGCTTCGGCAGGCCGACAAACGGCGTTGAAGGCTCTTGGCCGACAGACCGCGCCGGTGCTCATCGGCCACGAACTGGCGCAACGCGTCGGCGTCCAGTGCCTCCACCGCCACGCCACGCGGCTCGGCCCACAGCGACAGCGCCTCCAGGTCGCGGCGGTAGGCGTCGAGCGTATGTGCCGACATCCGCCGTTCCACCTGCAGGTGCTGCAGGAAGGCCTGTACCGCGCTCATCGCCGTCGGGTCCTGCTCAGCCCGCGAAGCGCTTCAGGCCAGTGGCCAGGGAGTCGCCCATCATGCGCAGGAACAAGGTGCCCATGCCCGGATAGAAGCGGTTCGGGTCGTGGCTGCCGACCGCGATCAGGCCGACGCCCGGCAGCGGCAGCAGTGCGGTGGTCTGCACTTCCTCGCTGCGCACGCCGTACAGCACCGTGTTCTTTTCCGCCTGCAGGCGGCCGCAGATCGGCTCACCGTCCTTCAGGCAATCGCGGAAAGGCGCCAGCTGCGGATCATCGGCGGCAATCACCTGCAGCCAATCGGCCTGTTCCAGCCCGGCCACCGGCGCGTGCACCACCAGCCGCACCAGGTCACCGGCGAAGTCTTCCTGCAGCGAGGCGGCCATCGCGCGCAGGGTGTCGGCGGCGTTGTCCTGCTTCATCAGCGCCAGGGTCAGCTGATGCGTGCGCACCGCCAGCCGCTCGTTGACCTGGGCGGTCGCGCCCAGGTCGGCCAACCGTCGTGCCAGCTCGCGGTTCTTCTCGCGCAGCACTTCCAGCTGGTAGCTGGCCAGCGACGCGGTCGGGCCGTCATCGCGTGGCACCACCAGGGTCAATGCGAGGTCCGGGAACTGCTTGAGGAACCCCGGATGACGCCGCAACCAGGCAGCGACTTCGTGGGCACCGAGCTTGTCGACGGTTTCGGTCATGCGATCCACTCCCCTTCGAAGACGAATGCGGTCGGGCCGGCCATCACCACCGGCTGCCCATCGCCCGGCCACTGGATGCGCAGGTCGCCACCGGGCAGGCTGATGCGTGCATCGCGCTGCAAGCGGCCGCGCTGCATCAGGGTCACCGCAGCGGCGCAGGCGCCACTGCCACAGGCCAGAGTTTCGCCGACACCGCGCTCGAACACGCGCAGGCGCGCATGTTCCGGGCCCATCACCTGGGCAAAGCCCACATTCACCGAGCGCGGGAACGACGCATGCTGCTGCAGCAGCGCTCCGACGCGCTCGACCGGTGCAGCGTCGATCAGGCCCACCTCGATCACCGCATGCGGGTTGCCCATCGACACCGCGGCGAAGCGCACGCTCTCGCCCTGCAGCGGCAGCAGGTATTCCTCGCGCGCATGGGCGAAGCCCATCAACGGCACATTGGCCGGCTCGAACGCGGGCACACCCATGGTCACCGCGAACTGCCCCCCGCCCAGCACCTTCACTTCATGGCTGGCCAGCGGACTGTCGATGACGAAGGCATCGCCCTGTGCACTGCCCTCGCGCACCAGCCAGGCGGCGATGCAGCGCGCGCCGTTGCCGCACTGTTCGGAATTGGAGCCATCGGCATTCCAGATGCGGTAGGAGGCGACCGAGCCCTCCGCGCGCGGCGCTTCAATGGTCAGGATCTGGTCGCAGCCCACACCGGTATGGCGGTCGGCCAGGCGCGCGGCCAGTTCCGGCGTCGGCGGCGGGGTGCCGTCGCGCAGGTCGATCACTACGAAATCATTGCCTGCGCCGTGCATCTTGCTGAAGCGCAGGGCCGTGGAACCGCTCTTACTCATTCCCGCCGCCCGCCTTCTTCGCCGGCGCCGGCGTCGGTTGCGGTGCCGGCTCCGCGGTCGTAGCCGGGGTGCTGGTGCCTTCGGTCTGCGCCGGGGGCGCCTCGGTGGCGGGCTCGGCCGCCGGTTCAACGGCTTCTTCCACCGGCACCGGCTTCTGCGGCAGTACCAGCGGACCCTTGTTGCCGCAGGCGGCAAGGAACAGCAGCGAGGCCGCTGCCAGCGGAATCAGGAGGACATTTCGATGGGGGATCTTCATGCCCCGAGTATAGCCATTGGTGGCTGAGCGGTTGGTGCAGGGGATCGGGTTGCCAGCCAGCGGCCGGCACTACCGCTCCGGCGGCGGCAGCGGCCGGGTCCACAGCCAGATCGCCACCACCGTCATGCTGCTGATCGAGAACCACTTCACCCAGGCAATCGGCACGCACCACAGCATGATGCCGGCGCACACGGCCATGGTGATCGTGGCCATCCACTTGCCGTAGCGGCTGACCGCGCCATGCGCCTGCCAGTTGGCGATGGCCGGGCCGAAGCGCGGATGCTGCAGCAGCCAGTTGTGCAGTCGTTCGGAACCACGCGAGGCGGCCCAGGCCGAGATAAGGATGAATACGGTGGTGGGAAGGCCCGGCACGAAGATGCCGACGATGCCGGTGCCCAGGCTGACGTAGGCCAGCAGCCACCAGGCCCAGCGGAAACGCACCACGCGCGGCGGCGTGGCGGCATCGCGGGTGACGGGATCAGGTGGGCTCATGGCCGCAAGGATACCGGTTCAGGGTGCCAGGCAGTGCCCGGCACCCTGTCGCCATCACGGCTGGGCGATGCCCAGCTGCTGCAGCACGAACGCATACGACTCGGACAACTCGCGGTAGCGCTGGAAGCGCCCGGACTTGCCGCCGTGACCGGCTTCCATGTTGGTGCGGAACAGGATCGGGTAATGGCCGGTGTTGTCGTCACGCAGCTTGGCCACCCACTTGGCCGGCTCCCAGTACTGCACCTGCGAATCCCACAGGCCGGTGCCCACGAACAGTGCCGGGTAGGCCTGCTTCTTTACGTTGTCGTAGGGCGAGTAGGACAGCATGTAGTCGTAGTACGGCTTCTGTTCCGGGTTGCCCCACTCGTCGTACTCGTTGGTGGTCAGCGGAATGGTGGGGTCGAGCATGGTAGTGACCACATCGACGAACGGTACCTGCGCCACCATCACCCGGTAATCCTGCGGCGCCTGGTTGGCCACCGCGCCCATCAACAGGCCACCGGCGCTGCCGCCGGACGCAGCGACGCGGTCCTTCGCCGCCCAGCCCTGCGCCACCAGGCCACGGGTGACGTCGATGAAGTCGTTGAAGGTGTTCTGCTTGTGCAGCAGCTTGCCGTTCTCGTACCAGTCACGGCCCATTTCCTGGCCACCGCGGATATGCGCGATGGCATACACCACGCCGCGGTCGAGCAGGCTCACCGCAGTCTGGTTGAAATACGGGTCCATCGACATGCCGTAGCTGCCATAGGCGTACTGGAACAGCGCGCCCTTGCCATCCTTCTGGTAGCCCTTGCGGTAGACCAGCGACACCGGCACCTTCACGCCATCGCGCGCGGTGATCCAGACGCGGTCGGTTTCGTACTTGCTGGCGTCATAGCCGATCACCGGCTGCACCTTCAGCTGGCGGCGCTCGCCGGTGGCGGTATTCAGTTCGAACACCGTGGTCGGGGTGGTCATCGAGGTATAGACGTAGCGCAGCCACGGCGTATCGGCCTCGGTGTTGTCGCCCAGGCCCATCGAGTACGCCGGCTCATCGGCCTTCACGTAGTCGCTGCGGCCGTCCTTGAACAGCAGGCGGATGCGTTCCAGGCCTTCGGAACGTTCGGCGATGGCGGTGTAGTTGTCGAACAGCTCGAAGCCTTCGATGAACACTGCATTGTCGTGCGCGATCCAGTCCTTCCATTGCGCGCGCGAGGTCGCGTCGGTCGGTGCGGTGACCAGCTTGAAGTTCTTCGCACCGTCGTTGGTACGGATCACCCAGCGGCCATCGTAGTGGTCGGCGTCGTACTCCACATCGCGCTGGCGCGGCGCCAGCACGGTGAACGTGGTCGGGTCGCTGGCCGGCGCATAGCGCTCTTCCGAAGACACCGTGCTGTGTACGCCGATGGTGATGAAGCGATCGTCGCGGGTGCGGCCGATGCCCATGTAGAAGCTGTCGTCCTTCTCTTCGTAGACGACGGTGTCAGCGCTGGCCGGGGTGCCCAGCACGTGCTTCTTGACGCGCACGGTCAGCAGCGTTTCCGGGTCGTTTTCCACGTACAGCACGGTGCGGTTGTCGTCGGCCCAGACCAGGTCGCCGGAACTGCCGGTGATCACATCGGGCAGCACCTGACCGCTGCGCAGGTCCTTGAAGCGGATCGTGTACTGGCGGCGGCCAACGTCATCATCGGCCCAGGCCAGCAGCTGGTTGTCCTGGCTGACTTCCATCGAGCCGACGTTGAAATAGCCCTTGCCGGCGGCCATCGCGTTGACGTCCAGCAGGATCTCTTCGGCCGCGTCCATGCTGCCCTTGCGGCGCGCGTGGATCGGGTAGTCCTGGCCGGTCTCGAAGCGGCTGTAGTACCAGTAACCGCGCTCACGCGCCGGCACGCTGGAATCGTCCTGCTTGATGCGGCCGACGATCTCCTTGTACAGCGTGTCCTCCAGCGGCTTGAGCGGCGCCAGCAGCTGGTCGGCGTAGGCATTCTCGGCCTGCAGGTAGGCCAGCATGTCCTTGTTCTCGCGCTTGTCGTCGCGCAGCCAGTAGTAGTCGTCGTTACGGGTCGCACCGAACGGCGCCTTGACCACATGCGGGTGCTTGGCGGCATCCGGCGGAACGGGCGGCGTGGCGGCGGTAGCGGTCGTGGTCATCAGGCTCGCGAGCAACAGGCAGAGGAGGGATTTCATGAAATAAGGCTCCAGGCGCATCAATGCAATGGTCTTCGACGGGGTCAGATCCCTTTTCCCGAAGAGGGATCTGACCCCAATCGCGGCCAAGCGGCAACCCTGCGGATCGTCATGGGTCATGCCGACCGGCGTACCATGGGCTGCATGAGTACCCTGCCCCACACGCCGGGCTACAGCCGGCGCAGCCATGAAATCGCCCCGTTCCACGTGATGTCACTGCTGGCCCGCGCGCAGGCGCTGGAACAGGCCGGCCACGATGTGATCCACCTGGAAATCGGTGAACCGGACTTCACCACCGCCGAACCCATCGTGCGCGCCGGCCAGGCTGCACTGGCCGCCGGCCATACCCGCTACACCGCCGCACGCGGGCTGCCGGCCCTGCGCCAGGCCATCAGCGGCTTCTATCGCAGCCACTACGGGCTGGACATCGACCCCGAACGCATCCTGGTCACCCCCGGCGGCTCCGGCGCGCTGCTGCTGGCCAGCAGCCTGCTGGTCGATCCCGGCCGCCACTGGCTGCTGGCCGACCCCGGCTACCCCTGCAACCGCCACTTCCTGCGCCTGGTCGAAGGCGGCGCGCAGCTGGTGCCGGTCGGGCCGGAGACGGCCTATCAACTCACTCCGTCGCTGATCGAACAGCACTGGAACGCCGACAGCGTGGGCGCGCTGGTGGCCTCGCCGGCCAACCCGACCGGCACCGTGCTGTCGGCCGACGAACTGGCGACCTTGTCGCAGACGCTGCACGCGCGCGGCGGCCACCTGGTGGTGGACGAGATCTATCACGGCCTGACCTATGGCCTGGATGCGCCCAGCGTGCTGCAGGTGGATGACAGCGCGTTCGTGCTGAACAGCTTCTCCAAGTACTTCGGCATGACCGGCTGGCGGCTGGGTTGGTTGGTGGCACCGCCGGCGGCCGTGCCCGACCTGGAGAAACTGGCGCAGAACCTGTACATCAGCGCATCGAGCATTGCCCAGCATGCGGCGCTGGCGTGTTTCAGCGAAGAAGCGATGGCGATCTTTGAACAGCGCCGCGAAGCGTTCCGGCAGCGCCGCGATTTCCTGCTGCCCGCGTTGCGCGAGCTGGGATTCCGCATCGAGGTGGAACCGCAGGGTGCGTTCTATCTTTACGCCGATGTCAGCGCCTTCACCGACGACGCGCAGGCATTCTGCGCGCACTTCCTGGAAACCGAGCACGTGGCGTTCACCCCGGGCCTGGATTTCGGCTTCCATCGTGCGAACCAGCATGTGCGGTTGGCGTATACGCAGGAAGTGCCTCGGTTGCAGGAGGCGGTGGCGCGGATTGCGCGCGGGTTGAAGCATTTCCGGTAGCGCCGGCAACGAAAAACGCCGCCCTGGGGCGGCGTTTTCCGTTCTGCTTACTTACCGCCGAGGCGTTCCCACAGGAAGCTGTAGGCCAGCGCCGACATGTGTGCGGCCTGCGCGTTGTTGGCTGCACCGCCGTGACCGCCTTCGATGTTCTCGTAGTAGGTCACGTCCTTGCCGGCGTCGATCATCTTCGCCGCCATCTTGCGGGCATGGCCCGGGTGCACGCGGTCATCGCGGGTGGAGGTGGTGAACAGCACCGGCGGGTAGTTCTTCTTCGCATCGAACAGGTGGTACGGCGAGAAGGTCTTGATGAAGTTCCAGTCGCTGGTGTCCGGATTGCCGTACTCGGCCATCCACGAGGCGCCGGCCAGCAGGTGGCTGTAGCGCTTCATGTCCAGCAGCGGCACCTGCACCACCACCGCACCGAACAGTTCCGGGTACTGGGTGAGCATGTTGCCAGTCAGCAGGCCACCGTTGCTGCCGCCCTGCACGCCCAGGTGCTTGGCGGTGGTGATCTTGCGCTTGACCAGATCGCGTGCCACCGCGGCCATGTCTTCATAGGCCTTGTGGCGGTTCTGCTTCAGCGCCGCCTGGTGCCAGCGCGGGCCATACTCGCCACCGCCGCGGATGTTGGCGACCACGTACACGCCGCCCTTGTCCAGCCAGGCGCGGCCCATGCCACCGGAATAGCTCGGGGTCAGCGAGATCTCGAAGCCACCGTAGCCGTACAGCAGGGTCGGGTTGGAACCATCGAGCTTCATCGCCTTGTCGTGCACCACGAAGTACGGCACGCGGGTGCCATCCTTGCTGGTGGCGAAGTGCTGCTCGATCACCTTGCCCTTGGCATCGAAGAAGGCCGGCATGGTCTTCAGCGTTTCCGGTGCCTGGCCGATCTCGGCCAGCGCCAGCGTGGTCGGGGTCAGGTAATCGGTGGCGGTCAGCCACACCGCGTCGCTGTCATTGCTGTCCACCGCCGCCACGCCCAGCGTGCCGAAGGCCGGCGCGCCAACGAAGCGGCTGGTCTGCCAGCCATTGGCGCCCGGGGTCAGCACCGACAAGCGGTTCTTGACGTCGTCCAGCACGTTCAGCACCAGGTGGCTCCTGGTCCAGGTGGCGCTGGCCAGCGAGGTGGTCGCGGTCGGCGTGAACAGCACCTCGAAGTCGCGCTTGCCGGCCAGGAAGTCGTCCAGCCTGGTCGCCAGCAGCGAGCCGGACGCGTAGGTCTTGCCGCCGACGGTCCACGGATCACGCAGTTCCAGGGTCAGCCACTGCTTGTGCAGGCCCTTCTCGGCCGAGTTCGGCGCGTCGATCTTGGTCAGCGTGCCATCGTCGCCGCGCAGGTAGAGCTCGTTGTTGTAGAAGGCCAGGGTACGGCTGACAAGGTTGCGCTCGAAGCCCGGGGTGTCATCGTGCATCGCCGCGATGTACATGTCTTCCGGCTTGCCTTCATAGACCACGCTGGCCGAGGCCAGCGGCGTGCCGCGCTTCCACAGCTTGGCCACGCGCGGGTAGCCGGAGGTGGTCATCGAGCCGGCACCGAAGTCGGTGTAGACGAACACCGTGTCGCGATCGATCCAGTTCAGGCCACCCTTCGATTCCGGACGGAAGAAGCCATCCTTGATCCAGGTCTTGTTGGCCAGATCGAACTCGCGGGTGACGTCGGCATCGGCACCACCGCGCGACAGCGCGATCAGGCAGCGGCTGTAGTCCGGGCGCAGGCAGTCGGCACCGTGCCAGACCCAGTTCTCACCCTCGGCCTTGTTCAGCGCGTCCAGGTCGAGCACGGTTTCCCACTGCGGCGAGGCCTTGCGGTACTCGGCCAGCGTGGTGCGGCGCCACAGGCCGCGCTCGTGCTGCTGGTCCTTCCAGAAGTTGTAGTAGTAATCGCCGATCTTCTGCACGCCGGGAATCTTGGCGTCGGAGTCGAGCACTTCGCGGATGCTGGTCTCCATCTGCTTGAAGGCCGGGGTCTGCGCCAGGCGCGCCTCGGACTTGGCGTTCTGCTCCTTGACCCAGGACAGCGGCTTGTCGCCGGTGACGTCCTCCAGCCAGGCGTAGCGATCGGTGTCTTCAGCGGCCACGGCGGTTCCCACCGAGGCAGCGGTCATCATGCCGGCCAGCAGGCAGGCGGAAGCGAGTCGTGACATTGCAGCTCCAGGCAGTCATAAGCCGTGGAACGCTAGCACGGAACGTCGCCGCATCCCCTGTGTCGAAGGTCAGGCCGTGGCCGTCGAGCCACGGCGGACACGGGCCGCGCCACGGCCAGGGCGACGCGCCTGTCCACCGGTACGCCGCGCCAGCCGCAGCCACCCCGGGCGCGGCAATGGAAAGCGCAACAGCGCCCACCACGCCACCAGCGGCATGCCCACCAGCCACATCGGCAGCCAGCCGAGCCAGTCGCTGCTGCCACGCGCGGCCGGCCAGACCAGTACCAGGGCCACGCCGGCCAAGGCCACCTGCTGAACGCTGCGCAGCAGGCGTGGGTCGACGCGCTGGCTGACGCGTTCAGTTGCAGGGCGACGAGCGGAACGTGCGGTCATGAGCCTTCTCCGGTAGACAATGCAACACAGCTTGGGCATGTCCCTTCTCACAGGTTGCGACACCATTGACGGATCCCGCACGCACAGTCGACCATGCTCGGGCAAAGCCCATCCGAGCCCGCTCCCGCATGACTTCGATCCGCCCGTTCTGCGCCGTGTTGCTGGCCCTGTCCCTGGCGGCACCCGCCATGGCCGCCAGTGAGCCGCCGTCGCCCCGTACCAGCACCCCGGGTGCGGCTGCCCTGGATGCGCCGATCGACCTCAAGCGGTTCATGGGCACCTGGTATGTGATCGGCCGCGTGCCCAACTTCATCGAACGTGGCCATGTGGCCAGCGTCAACGAATACGAACTGCGCGACACCCACAAGGTCGGCATCACCTACCGCTACCGCGATGGCTTCGGTGAACCGCTGCAGGAAGTGCGCGCCCGCGCCAGCGTCGATCCGGACAGCGGCAACCACGGCTGGCGCACCTGGTTCTACCGTGTCGTGCCGACCCATTCGCGGGTGCTGGAAGTCGCGCCGGACTATTCCTGGGCGCTGATCGGCTACCCGGGCCGTGAGATGGCCTGGATCTTCTCGCGCACCCCGGACATGGACAAGGCGCTGTACAAGGAGCTGGCCGAACGCCTGCGCGACGAGTACGGCGTGAACACCGACAAGCTCAAGCGCGTGCCGCAGCACCCCGAGCAGGTCGGCAAGCTGGGTTACGAAGTGCCGAACGTGCGCTGACAAGGCGCCCGCCGGGCATGGCCCGGCGCTACCGTATCCGCGCGATCATTCTGGTGGCGCCGGGCCATGCCCGGCGGAAACACCGGTTACTTGCGGCTGTAATGCGCGACCAGCCGGTCGCCGAGCATCTGCAGCAGCTGCACCAGCACCAGCAGCAGCACCACGGTGACCAGCGCCACGTCGGTATGCGAACGCTGGTAGCCATCGCGGAAGGCCAGATCGCCCAGACCACCGGAACCGATCGCACCGCCCATCGCGGTGAAGCCGATCAGCGCCACGGTGGTGACCGTCGCACCGGCAATCAGGCCCGGACGCGCTTCCGGCAACAGCACGCGGGTGACCAGCTGCCAGGTGGTGGCGCCCATTGCCTGGGTGGCTTCGATCACGCCACGGTCCACTTCGCGCAGCGCGGTCTCCACCAGCCGCGCGTAGAACGGCGCGGCACCAATGACCAGCGGCACGAT
Source organism: Stenotrophomonas maltophilia (assembly GCF_023518235.1). Lineage (NCBI taxonomy): Bacteria > Pseudomonadati > Pseudomonadota > Gammaproteobacteria > Lysobacterales > Lysobacteraceae > Stenotrophomonas > Stenotrophomonas maltophilia. The sequence goes on along the minus strand of NZ_CP090423.1, from coordinate 3,949,144 downwards.
CGCGCCGCGAACACCCAGCGAAGTTCCCATCAGCAACAGGGTGACCGGGATCAGCACGATCATCAGGATGATGAAGGGCACCGAGCGCAGCAGGTTCACCACCAGCGCCAGTACGCCATAGGCGAACGGCCGGCGCTTCATCTGCGGCGCGCCGAACAGGTACAGCAGCACGCCCAGCGGCAGGCCGATGGCCAGGGTCAGCGGCAGTGAACCGAGCAGCATCAGCAGGGTGTCGATAGTGGCCTGGCCGATGTCGGCCCACTTGCCCGCATCCAGATGGCGGAAGAAACCACCGGCAGTGGCGATGATCATCGACGCAGTTCCTCAACGTGCACGCCGGCAGCCACGAACGCGGCCTGCGCGGCGGACTGGTCACCGCCCACCAGGGCGACCACCAGCTGGCCATACGGGGTGTCCTTGATCCGGTCGATACGGCCGGACAGGATGTTGTAGTCGACGCCGGTCTGCCGCGCGACGCTGCCGAGCAACGGCTCGTAAGTGTCGGAGCCGAGGAAGGTCAGGCGCACGATGCGCCCGCCGACCACATCGAAATCACGGTGCAGCGCACCTTCATCGACATGCTCCGATTCGCTGACGAAACGGCGCGTGGTCGCATGCTGCGGATGCAGGAACACCCGGGTGACCGGCCCGGTCTCGACCATCTGCCCGGCGTCGAGCACGGCCACACGGTCGCAGACACGGCGGATCACATCCATCTCGTGGGTGATCAGCACGATGGTCAGGCCCAGTTCGCGGTTGATCTTCGACAGCAGCGACAGAACCGAGGCGGTGGTCTGCGGGTCCAGCGCGCTGGTGGCCTCGTCGCACAACAGGATCTGCGGGCGCGTGGCCAGTGCGCGGGCGATGCCGACGCGCTGCTTCTGGCCACCGGACAGCTGCGCCGGGTACTTCTGCGCATGCGCTTCCAGGCCGACGGTCTGCAGCAGCTCGGCCACGCGCGCGTCGATCTCCGCCTTCGGCGTGCCGGCCAGTTCCAGCGGGAAGGCCACGTTGCCGGCCACCGTGCGCGAGGACAGCAGATTGAAGTGCTGGAAGATCATGCCGATGCGCCGGCGCAGCGCGCGCAGGCCATCGGCGTCCAATGCGGTGACATCCTCGCCGCCGATCAGCAGCCGGCCGCCGCTGGGTTCTTCCAGGCGGTTGATCATGCGGATCAGGGTCGACTTGCCCGCGCCGGAATGGCCGATGATGCCGAACACCTCGCCGGCCTCGATGGTCAGGTCCAGCGGTTGCAGCGCGCTGACTGCGCGGCCGGCAACGGCATAGGATTTGTGCAGGCGCTGGAACTCGATCACGGGCGTGGCTCACCGGCTGGGTGACGGAAGGGGGCGTGCAGCCTACCAGCGCCGGCGCTCGCGCGCCCGCGCCATGGGCCAGAATGTTATTCCTTTTGGTTCTAAGGCGCCCGTAACGCCTCGCGCCCGGTAGTGCCGGCCGCTGGCCGGCAACGACAGCGGTCACTGCGGCGCAAGGAGTTGCCGGCCAGCGGCCGGCACTACCCCGGGTTCAGGGATGATCCAGTGGCTTCGGCGGTTCCTGCCGGTTGACCCGTTCGCGGTGCAGCAGGTACAGGCCCGAAGCCACGATAATGGCGGCGCCGACCCAGGTGTAGCCATCCGGCAACTGGCCCCAGAAGGCCAGATCCCAGCCGATCACCCACACAAGGCCGCTGTACTCCAGCGGCGCGATCATCGACGCCTCGCCCAGCTGGAAGGCCTTGGTCAGGGCGATCTGGCCCAATGCCCCGGCCAGGCCCATGCCGGCGATCAGCGGCGCGTGTGCCAGCTGCAGCGGCACCCAGCCGGGAAGGGACAGCAGTCCGGCACCGAGGGCCATGATCACCAGGAACCAGACCACCATCGACTGCGAGGTATCGGTGCGGGTCAGCAGGCTGACCGTGATCGCGGCCACGGCGTAGGCAGTGGCCGCGGCCAGCACCATCAGGCCCGGCACCGAGATGAAACCGTCCACGCCTGGCCGCAGCACCACCAGCACGCCGATCAGGCCGATACCGATGGCCACCCAGCGCCGCGGCCCCACCCGCTCACCCAGCAGCGGCACCGACAGCGCGGCGATCAGCAGCGGCGCGACGAAATAGATGGTGTAGGCGGTGGACAGCGGCAGGTCGCGCAGGGCGAACACGAAGCAGCCGATCATCGCCATGCCCAGCGCGCCGCGCAGCAGGTGCAGGCCCCAACGCCGCGGCACCAGCGAGCGCGGCCCGGCGCTGGCCAGCACCCAGACCAGCACGAACGGCAGCGAGGCCGCACCACGCAGGAAGGTCACTTCCAGGGTGGGATAACTGGCCGACAGCTGCTTCATGCCGGCGTCCATCAGCGAGAAGCAGGCGACCGCCGCGACCATCCAGGCCACCGCGCGCGAGGGGGAGCGTTGCACGTTCATGGCTCATTATCGCGCACCGCACCCGGTCCGGGCATGCCCACCCTCAAGTTCCCGGCATCTCGGCCGAACTGGGTATCGACTTGCCAATGAGCGCCATGGATGAAGCTCTACGAAAACGTGGTCATCGGAAACTTCCTGTTCGCGCTCGGTTTCCATACCCATCGCGTCGCCCCCGCCAGCGGCACATTACCGGTGATGATCAACCTGCTGCAGCAGACGCCCGAAGACAAGAACCTTGGCGATGTCCTGCTTCAGCTCCCTGGCACAGTACGCCTGCTGGAGTTCAAGGCGCGCAGCGGGCGCAAGCGCAAGGAGCGGCAGCGGCAGGCCCAGCTGGCAACGGCGCTGTCCGGCGACAACCAGCATCTTGAAGCCGTTTCGCGCGCAATCCATTGGTACCTCGAATCAGACATAAAGCCGGGCTCGGGCTCACCGTCGTTGGCCAAGTGCCTGTTCGTTGCCTACCTGGACGCCTTCAACAAGGCCAAGGCCGCACACACGTCGCTGGAAGACATCGCCTCGGCGATGGCCGACGAAGGGGCAGATCCGGCAGCGGCGATTGAACCGTCCCTCGTCGGCAACTATCTGTCGCTGGTCAGGTTGACCGTGGGTAACGGTGAAACCGGAGCGGGAGGCATCGTCATCAACTGCAGTGCCAATGGCCTTGCGTTCGCCGAGCTGACGGACGTCGCCGATCTCAAGCTTTCGCACAGGGCGTGGATTCAGAAATGCGAGATTGAACGGGGGAGAGCGCTTTCCATGGTGCACGAGCATGACCAGCAGAAACAGGAACAGAAACAGAAACAGATCGCCATTCCCTCTCAGGAAGCAGGCCGTTGAGCATGAATAGCGTGGATAAAGCCGTCGAGGCGTTCGAGCACCGGTCGCAGGCCAACCTCACCGCGATCAACAACATCGTCGACGCCGCCAGAGGACAGCAGAAGAAGGCTCTTGAACTGCTCACCTCGCTGAGCGCTGCGGAGCAGCGGATCAGCGAGCACACCCGACGGGTGGAGGCTGCAGTCAAAAACACTGTCAGCGCGCTTGATCACAAGGTCAACACGACCGTCGCCGCACTTGCCGCGCAGAAGCTCACCGAGGCGGATGAGCAGCTGGTTGCATCAACGCTGAAGCTGACAGAGGCCGCTGACCGCCTGCGCACAATGCTGAGGGGCACCCTGGTGGCGCTCGTCATCGTGGTCGTCCTCGTTGCCGTTGCCTTCGTCGTGCTGATCCCCGGCAAAGCCGAGATCGACCAGCGCCGTGCTGAACTGTCGAAGCTGGACAACGAAATCGCAGTGAAGGAAGCGCTGGTCCAGGCGACCATCAGCCGGTGCGACGGAAGGCCCTGCATCCGCGTCCGCCCGGGGCCGGACTACACGCGCACATCGCCGGATCAGCGTGAAGAAGCCTTCAGGGTGATCTGGCTGGGCGACACCCGATAGCCGCAGCCCCATGCTGCGGCCTGCCACGCCCGGTTTCAGCGTGCTCGGATACAATCGGCACAGTCCACCTGCCAGGGAAATCCCCATGCCTTCCTTCGACGTCGTGTCTGAAGTCGACACCCACGAGCTGACCAACGCCATCGACCAGGCCAACCGCGAACTGGCCACCCGCTTCGACTTCAAGGGCGTGGACGCCAAATTCGAGCGCGACGGTGATGTCATCAACCAGACCGCGCCGACCGAGTTCCAGCTCAAGCAGATGAACGACATCCTGCGCGCGCGTCTGGCCGCACGCGGCATCGACGTGCTGAGCCTGGAATTCGGCGACATCGAGACCAACCTGGCCCAGGCCCGGCAGAAGATCACCGTCAAGCAGGGCATCGAGCAGAAGATCGCCAAGAAGATCGCCGCCGCACTGAAGGACGCCAAGCTGAAGGTGGAAAGCCAGATCAACGGCGACAAGCTGCGCGTACAGGGCAAGAAGCGCGACGACCTGCAGGATGCCATCGCCGTGCTCAAGGCCGGCAAGTTCGAGTTGCCGCTGCAGTTCAACAACTTCCGCGACTGAAGCGTCCGCCGGGCCTGACCGGCGCCGCCAGTGGCAGGCACGACGGCGCGTTGCCGGTCACACGCCTACAATGGCGGCCCCGCCAGCCGACGTGCCCGCCATGACCGATTTCCAGCTGCCCACCGATGACCCGATCGCCGCCACCCGCCTGTGGCTGGAGCGGATCGTGATCGGCCTGAACCTGTGCCCGTTCGCCAAGGCGGTGTACGTGAAGGAGCAGGTCCGCTTCGTGCTCAGCGATGCGACCACGCCCGAAGCACTGGTCGAGCAGCTGGCCGAGGAACTGGTGCTGCTGCGCGACACACCGGCCGAGCAGATCGACACCACGTTGATCGTGCACCCGCAGGTGCTGGCTGACTTCCTCGACTACAACGACTTCCTCGACAACGCCGACGCAGCCATCGAGGCGCTGGACCTGCAGGGCATCCTGCAGGTGGCCAGCTTCCATCCGGATTACCAGTTCGAAGGCGTGGCCGCCGACGATGCCAGCAACTACACCAACCGCGCGCCCTTCCCCACCCTGCACCTGCTGCGCGAAGACAGCGTGGCGCGCGCGGTGGACGCGTTCCCCGATCCGGACGTGATCGTGGAGCGCAACATCCAGACCCTGGACCGCATCGGCGTGGACGGCTGGTATCGGCGCCTGCGCGGCGAAGACCTGTCATGAGCCGCGTGCCGCCGATTGCCGCGTGGCCGGCCGCGCCGCTGGCAGGCAAGGTGGTGCTGGTGACCGGTGGCGCCAACGGCATCGGCCGTGGCATCGCCCAGGCCGTGCTCGGTGCCGGTGGACGCGTACTGATCGGCGACCTCGACGACGCGGCCGGACGGGCCTGCCTGGACGAATGGCAGCGCGATGAGGATGCCGCATTCCAGCGCCTGGACATCACCGACGAAGCCAGCGTCAGCACGTTCATCGCGGTGGCGCAGCAGCGCTTCGGCCGCATCGACGGGCTGGTCAACAATGCCGGCATCGCCGGCCCGCACGGCACGCGGCTGCAGGACATGGCGTGGGACGAATGGCAGCGCCGCCTGTCCTCGCTGCATGGCGCCTTCCTGTGCAGCAAGCACGCACTGCCGGCGCTGTCGGCCAGCGCGGCGGGTGCGATCATCAACATCGCCTCCACCCGTGCCTGGCAGTCGGAAGCCCACAGCGAAGCCTATGCCGCAGCCAAGGGCGGGCTGGTGGCCTTCACCCATGCGCTGGCGATCAGCGCCGGGCCGGCGGTGCGGGTGAACAGCATCAGCCCTGGCTGGATCAGTACCACAGCCTGGCAGGCGCCCGCGCGCCGCCACGAACCTGATTACTCGGCCATCGACCACGCCCAGCACCCGGTCGGCCGCGTCGGCCAGCCCGAGGACATCGGCGCGCTGGCGGTGTACCTGCTGTCATCGCTGTCCGGGTTCAGCACCGGCCAGGATTTCATTGTCGACGGCGGCATGACCCGGAAGATGATCTACGCCGAATAGAGCACCGCTCTTCGGTGGGTGCGGACCTTGGTCCGCACCATTGCCAGAACGTGCCAACCAGGGTTGGCACCCACCACCGCGGTTTACGCCATGCCCGAGTGGCGCAGCAGCGCGTCGATCTGCGGGGCGCGACCACGGAAGGCCCTGAAGTTCTCCGCCGCCGGACGGCTGCCCCCCCGCGACAGGATCTCATCGCGGAACCGCGCACCGGTCTCCGCCAGCGCCTGCGGCGCTTCCTCGAACGCGGCGTAGGCATCGGCGCTGAGCACCTCGGCCCACTTGTAGCTGTAATACCCGGCCGCATAGCCGCCGGCGAAGATGTGGCTGAACTGATGCGGGAAGCGGTTCCAGACCGGCGGATGGTTCACCGCCACTTCGCCGCGCACGCGATCGAGCAGCGCCAGCACGCTGTCCTGCGCCGGCTCGTACTGGCTGTGCAGCAGCATGTCGAACAGACCGAATTCCAGCTGGCGCACGGTAGCCATGCCACTGTGGAAGTTGCGCGCGGCCAGCATGCGCTCGTACAGCGCGCGCGGCAGGGGTTCGCCGGTTTCCACATGCGCCGTCATGCCCTGCAGGTGGTCCCACTCCCAGCAGAAGTTCTCCATGAACTGGCTGGGCAGTTCCACCGCATCCCATTCCACGCCGTTGATGCCGGCCACGCCCAGCTCGCCGATGCGGGTCAGCAGCTGATGCAGGCCATGGCCCATTTCATGGAACAGCGTGGTCACCTCGTTGTGGCTGAAGGTGGCCGGCTTGCCGTTCGCGCCGCGGCCGAAGTTGCACACCAGGTAGACCAGCGGCGTCTGCACGCTGCCATCGGTGCGCACGCGGCGGTTGCGGCAATCATCCATCCAGGCGCCGCCGCGCTTGCCTTCGCGTGCGTACAGATCCAGGTAGAACTGGCCGACCAGCGCGCCCTGCGCATCGACCAGGCGGAAGAAGCGTACGTCCTCGTGCCAGACCGGTGCGCTGTCTTCCTGCACATGCAGGCCGTACAGCTGCTCGATCACCGAGAACAGACCACCGAGCACCTTCGGCTCGGTGAAGTACTGCTTCACCTCCTGCTCGGAATAGCTGTAACGCGCCTGCTTCAGGCGGTCGGCGGCGAAGGCCAGGTCCCAGGCCTGCAGCTGCTCGATACCGAGCTGCTCGCATGCGAACTGCTCCAGCTCGGCGCGATCCTTGGCCGCGAACGGCTTGGCACGCATGGCCAGGTCGCGCAGGAAGCCGAGTACCTCGGCCGGGTCCTGTGCCATCTTGGTCGCCACCGAGTACTCGCCATACGAGCCGAAACCGAGCAGTGCCGCCAGTTCCGCGCGCAGGGCCAGGATGCGGTCGATGTTGCCGCTGTTGTCCAGCGCGTCGTCGCCGAATTCGGAGGCGCGCTGTGCACTGGCGCGGTACAGGATCTCGCGCAGGTCGCGGTCTTCGGCCCAGGTCTGCACCGGCAGGTAGCACGGCATCTGCAGGGTCAGTTTCCAGCCCTTGTTGCCGTCTTTTTCCGCTGCCGCATGCGCGGCGGCCTTCACGTCGTCCGGCACGCCAGCCAGGCGTGCCTCATCCTCGATGATCAACGACCACGCGTCGGTGGCATCGAGCACGTTCTGCGAAAACTTCGCCGACAGCGCCGACAGCTCTTCCTTGATCGCCGCGAAGCGCTGCTGCGCCTCCGGCGCCAGTTCGGCACCGCCCAGGCGGAAGTCACGCAGGGTGTTGTCCAGCACCTTGCGCTGGGCGTCGTCGAACGTCGCGGCCTCCGCGCTGGCAGCCAGTGCCTGGTACTGGCGATACAGCGCCAGGTTCTGGCCCAGCGCGCTGGCAAAGCGGGTCACCCGCGGCAGGTTGCTGTTGTAGGCCTCGCGCAGCTCGGGGGTGTTGACCACGCCCTGCAGATGGCCGACCAGGCCCCAGGCACGCCACAGGCGCTCGGTGGCGTCATCCAGCGGGGCCACGAAGGTCTGCCAGGTAACCGGCTGCACCTGCTCGGCCGTGCTGACGGCGGCTTCGGCCTCGGCCAGCAGCACGTCCAGCGCCGGCGCCACATGCTCGGGGCGGATCGCCTCGAAGCGCGGCAGGCCGGAAAAATCGAGCAGGGGGTTGGCAACGGTCACGGCAGATCTCCAGGGTACGGGCCCGGCAGGCGGGCAGCCCGGTAGATATGGCGTTGCCAGGCAGGGCTGACAAGGGGGCACGGCCCGGCATTCACGTCGGCCTTACGGTTCGGCGCCGAAGCTCTGGCTGCGGGGGAGTCCGCAGCGGTAGGTACCGAACGAGGCCCCACATGGAAGGTCTGGCTGCAGTTGCATCCGCCTCACCGGCACGATCGCTGGCGTTGTCCGCCAGCCCGGCCGAACTGACCTGGATCGCCGCGCTGTGCGATGCCGGCGACGACGCCCCACGCCACCTGCAACAGCTGCAGGCGGTACTGCAGCAGGGCGGCACCTTCAACGATGCGCAGGAGTGGTACCCGTTCGAAGTGGTCGAGCGCGGCGCCAGCCAGCTGCAGCTGGGCCACGAGCGCGAGTTTGTGATCTGCGTGCTGCTATGGCTGCAGGCGCTGGCCCAGGGCCGTGCCAGCGTGCTGGACCCGAGCCTGCACCTGGATGACCGCGCCATGGACATCGAGGCGCTGCCCGATGCGTTGCGCGATGCGGTGCTGGATGCGTTCACCGCGGCGGGGTATTGAGACGCCCTCGTGACCGTCGGGCGTGGCCCGGCGCTACCCGCCTGGCGTGACCGGTAGCGCCGGGCCATGCCCGACGACAACGTCGACCGGTTACAGCGCTTCCAGACTGCACCACGGCAGCTTGGGCAGCCCCTGCCCGGCCACTGCAGCGGCCAGCTGCGCGTCGGCGCCATCGACGTCGATGCCCTGGCGCACATACCACGCAGGATCGTAGTAGCTCTGCGCATAGCGCTCGCCGGCATCGCAGAGGATGCTGACGATGCTGCCCTGGTGACCGGCCTCGCGCATCCACTGTGCCGCCTGCAGCACGCCGATGAAGTTGGTGCCGGTGGAGCCGCCGACGCGACGCCCCAGCTGGCGGCTGACATGACGCATCGCGGCCAGGCTCAGTGCATCGGGTACCTTCACCATCGCATCGACGCAGGTCGGAATGAAGCTCGATTCCACCCGCGGCCGACCGATGCCCTCCACCCGTGAACCCCCGCTGCAGGTCCGGCCGCGCCAGTCCTGTTCTCCCGCCACAGCGGCCTGGTAGCCTTCGAAGAACACCGACACTTCCGGGTCCGCGCAGAGGATGCGGGTATCGTGCCGGCGGTAGCTGACGTAGCGGCCCAGCGTGGCCGCCGTGCCGCCGGTGCCCGGGCTGCACACGATCCACTCCGGAATCGGGCTGGGCTCTTCAGCCATCTGCTTGAAGATGGATTCGGCGATGTTGTTGTTGGCACGCCAGTCAGTGGCGCGCTCGGCATAGGTGAACTGGTCCATGAAGTGGCCGCCGGTTTCGCGGGCCAGCCTTTCCGATTCGCAGTTGAGGTCGCAGGCACGCTCGACCAGATGGCAGCGACCGCCATGGAATTCGATCGCCGCAATCTTCTCCGGCGAGGTCGTGGCCGGAATCACCGCGATGAACGGCAAACCGAGCAGGCGCGCGAAATAGGCTTCAGAGACGGCCGTCGATCCGCTGGACGCCTCGATCACCGGGCGCCCCTCGCGCAGCCAGCCGTTGGTCAGCGCATACAGGAACAGCGAGCGCGCCAGCCGGTGCTTGAGGCTGCCCGTGGGATGGCTCGATTCATCCTTCAGGTAAAGCTCGATGCCCTCGAACCCGGGCAGTGCCAGCGGAATCAGGTGGGTATCGGCGGAACGGTTGAAATCGGCTTCGATCTTGCGGATGGCGGCGGCCACCCATTCACGCTGCGACATGGCGGGCAATCGTTGTGAGGACGGAACGGTGCGATCCGGCCATTGTACGTCGCGGTGCCGTCAGGTGCCGGCCGGTAGAATGGCGCCATCCGGCCGGCAACGGCCCTGTCTGAAGGACTCCCCCATGACCATTCCCGCCCTGCGCGATGTCCCCGGCGTCGCCGCCCAGGCCCCGGCCGAAACCACCGGCTTCGTGTTCAACCACACCATGCTGCGGGTCAAGGACATCACCGCCTCGTTGGACTTCTACACCCGCGTGCTGGGCTACCAGCTGATCGACAAGCGCGATTTCCCGGAGGCCCAGTTCAGCCTGTACTTCCTGGCCTACGTGCCGGCCGGCGCGGTGGTGCCGGAAGACGATGCCCAGCGCCGACTGTGGATGGCCGGCCTGCCGGGCGTGCTGGAACTGACCCACAACCACGGCACCGAGACCCAGGACGGCGCGGTCTACCACGACGGCAACAGTGACCCGCGCGGTTTCGGCCACATCTGCGTATCGGTGCCGGACATCGAGGCCGCCTGCCAGCGCTTCGAGGCCCTCGGCGTCACCTTCCAGAAGCGCCTGACCGACGGCCGCATGAAGAACCTGGCCTTCATCAAGGACCCGGACGGCTACTGGGTCGAGATCATCGCCAACGCCTGACCCGGAAAGGGGCACAATTCCGGTAGCGCCGGGCCATGCCCGGCGGCCTTGAGCAGGCCGCGCTGCGCGCTCGCCGGGCACAGCCCGGCGCTACCGACTCCGCCCCCTTTTTTGCGAGGTTCGTATGGAAACGATGGAACTGCACCGTGGTCGCCTGATCGACCACATCCAGCTGGTGGTGCGTGATCTGGCCGCCAGCCGCCGCTTCTACCAGGCGGTGTTCGACACCATCGGCATCCCGATCGCCGGCGAAGGCGATGATTACTTCTGGGCCGACGAGCTGTTCATTTCCAGCGCCAGCAGCGAGGCCGCGGCCGGCCAGCTGACCGGTCGCCACCATCTGGCGTTCCAGGCACGCGACACCGCTACCGTGGATGCCTTCCACACCGCCGCGATCACCGCCGGCGGCACCGACAACGGCGCGCCGGGCGAGCGTCCCTACCATCCGGGGTACTACGGGGCGTTCGTGCTGGACCCGGATGGCAACAACATCGAGGTGGTCTACCACGGCCCGGCGAACTACAGCGCCGATTCGGTCAAGGTGACGTTCTAGCTAGGCCCTGGCTGCGATCGGAGCTGCTTGGTGCCGACGCGGTGCCCGCTTGGATGCGCGCAGCGCCTTCAGATCCCCAAGGCGCGCATATGCACACGGCCGGCCACCAGCTCCATCGAACTGGTGACGGCCAAGGGTGCCCACGCGGCCTGTCCGGCTCCCGCATAGATGCCGTGTTCGGACAGCAACGTGTGCACCACATCCATCGGATTGGCGACGCTCAGTGGTGAAGCAGCGCGCCGAAGGACCTCCTGCTCCCCAGGCCTTCTGACAGTGACGGCCGCGTCATCCAGTAGATTCCGCAGCGTCCGCCAGTCGTAAAGCGCGATGCCATCGTCGGTCACCTGCAGGTCAAGATGCGCGATGTTGTGGACCAGCAGGAAACTGCTGTTGGCGGCGGTCACGCCCGACAACCCGCGTGACGCCCACAGGGGCTCCAGCCGGCCATCTTCCAGGCAGGCCTTGGCCCCTCGCAACTGCCGCAGGCCATCGCTGAGATCCTTCTGCAGCGCCGCGACCACGCTGTCCAGATACCCCACCTCGCCCCTGGCGGCGTGCTTGGCCTGAATGAAGTAGTGATGCTGCAACAGCGAGTCGTGAAGGATGTATTCCACATCCAGATCGGCTGGCGGATCCTTCAGCACATGGTGCTTCTGGATTCCCTCGTGGACGGAATAGCGCTGCGGCTGGATCAGCTGGCGTTCAAGGCGGCTTCGGATATAGCTCCGTTCGAATCCATCACCGCCGATCAGCCTGCGCAGCAGCTCGGTCTCACCGACCGACTGCGCGAACTGCACCAGCACGCAGCGCAGCGCCTTGTCCCAGCCACCGGCCAGCATGTAGCCCGTCGGCCCCGGCACCACCATCCAATCGGTTCTCAATCCTTTTGACTGCCACGCCAGGATGGTCTGCAAGACATCATCCAGGTCTGCTTCGCGCAGCTGTGCTCGTCCAATGAACATCTCTCCTGCTCCATGGCGAGAAAGCATGAAAACGACCAGACGAGCAGCGTCATGGGCAAAGGCCATGCTTCTGTGCAAGGTGGCATCCGATTCCAGAAACGCCCAGGTAACGGTCAGTGCCCGGTCCAGTACCGCATGGGTCAGCAACTCATCCAGTTGCGTGGAACGACCTGCGGCCTGAGCGGAGCACTCGGCAATGCGAACCATCAACGCCATCTCGCTGTTGCTGTCCAGCCACCGCGCGAACCAGACCTGCTTAAGCAGACCCAGGCTATGGTCATCGCCGGGTTCAAGCAGCAGCGATCCGTCACTCTGCCGGGAGGCGCACGCCAATCCGGAAAGCACCAGCGCAAGCGCCTCGCTCAGCAGCATGACCTGCAGGGTCTGGCATACAACGTCGTCCTGCGATGGATCGCCCGCTCCGCACTGTGCGAGCTCCAGCAGGTCGGAGAGGCGCTCCAGCTGGATCTGCGCCGATGCCTGCGCACATTGCGGGAACGGCTCCGCGCCGCCCTGCCCGTGCCGCACGCTGGTCGCGACGCGATCTACACAGGCAGCGGCAGGCAGAATGATGGAGAGCCGATCCTGCAACTTTGCATGCAGTGCCGGCAACAGCGGCAATACGGCCGCCCGCTGTGCGTCGTACCAGCGCGCAAGCTCACACAATGCGTCGTAGTCCGGGCGTGTTTCAAGCAACCGGCGCAGATGCCTCTCAATGCTGTCCACCGCGCGGAACTCCAGCGGCCGCTTCAGCAGGCTATGCAGCGGGCCCAGTAATTCCCTTCTCGCATTCTGGAACATTCCATTTCCTCTCGCTGTCTGCAACGTGCACGCTCACGCCTGATCAGACTAGCCGAATCAAAGCGCGCACAGGAAAACGGCCAGGTGCATCCGCACCCGGCCGTTGTTCTGCTACCAGCGCGGCTTCTGTTGCAGCGTCAATGCGCCGCCATGTAGATGTCCTGCAGCACGGCCTTTTCCAGCTCCAGTTCGCCCAGCAGGTTCTTCACGATGTCGCCCAGGCTGAGGATGCCGACCAGGCGCGTGCCGTCGGTGACCATCAGATGACGGCGCCGCGAGTACGTCATCAGCGACATGGCCTGCTTCAGCGTGGCCTCCGGCGCGATGCCTTCCAGACCAGTGGAGGGCACGCTGGAAATCACCCGGCGCCCGGCCTGCGGGCCGTCATCGGCCAGGGTACGCACGATGTCCTTTTCGGAGATGATGCCGACCGGGGCATCGTCCTTCATCACCACCAGGGCAGCGATTTTGTTCGCGCTCATCTTGTGGGCGGCGGCACCGATGGTGTCTTCCGCATCAATGGTGATGACAGCTTCTTTCTTGGATTGCAGGAGTTCGCGGACGTTCATTCTTGTTTCCTGGTGCAGGTCACTGAAGTCAAAAAAGTGTGCTCTTCCGATACGCCCCCTCCCCGGGAACAGACCTTTCAGCGCACGTCTGGCGCACCGGCTGCGCGCTCCTGGATCGGACCGGCAGACCACGTGCTGCAACGCCAACGAGGCGGGTCCGGCAGCGCAACCCGTATCTCGGTCGGATCGATTCTACGACTGCCGACCATGGCCACTACCGGCACCGATGGGACAGTTCGTCGTGGGAACCCACCGACGATCCAGAGAATGGCACCGCCGCTGAAACCGAGGCTGAACACCGGCGGCTCCGCGCACTCAAGATTGATCTTCCGCGGCCGGGCACGGACAGAACGGCCCTGCGCCGTCCCACTTCGGGCGGGCCGGCGAAAGGCACAGCCTCCCGCCGGCCACCGGGGTTACTTCGAGCAACGCCCGTTCTGGGCCATCTTCAGCTGCATCACCTGGCTGCGGCCTTCCGCTTCCGGAACCACGGTCAGCTTCGCGCCGCCAACGAAAACGCCCATCTTGATCGACTGCTGGATGAAGTAGTTGCGACCGGCTTCGGTAAAGAGCTTGAGGTCGTTGGGCGAGAACTCCGACTCGGTGGAGATCACATGTTCCTGGTCACCGGCAACCTGGGTATAGAAGAACACCTTGTCGGCGGTTTCGCCCAGGCACTGCCCATCGATCAGCACGTCCTTCTTCAGTGCCTTGCCGACGAAACTGTTGCGGAACACGTACACCCCGGACTTGCCGTCCTGCGGTGCCGGGAAGGTCTTGGCCGTATCCACCACGCTCTTCTCGGTCATCGGAACGCTCGCGCAACCGGACAGCGCACTGATTGCCACCGCCAACGCGACTCCATGCAGCTTTTTCATCTACAGCCCCTGTAATGCGCGCCATCGCGCGCGGAATGGACATGGCCAGGCATACCCGTTGCGGGTGTGCACTGCCAACAGTGAAATGAAGCTCCGGCATCACTGTGCAGGGCATGGATCGTCGCATGGCAGCCTGCACAGGCATCCTCCGTGATGCGCGGGTTCGGCCGCAGAGAATGCCATGCCGGCATGAAAAAAGGGCGACCCATCGGGCCGCCCTCGTCGGTACTGCCAGCAGATCGGCCAGGCCTTACTCCACCGTCACGCTCTTGGCGAGGTTGCGCGGCTTGTCCACGTCGGTGCCGCGCGCCAGTGCGGTGTGGTAAGCCAGCAGCTGCACCGGGATGGTGTGCACGATGGGGCTGAGCACGCCGGCATGGCGCGGCGTGCGGATCACGTGCACGCCTTCGGACTCGTTGAAATTGCTGTCCTGGTCGGCGAACACGAACAGCTCGCCGCCACGCGCACGCACTTCCTGCATGTTCGACTTCACCTTCTCCAGCAGGCTGTCGTTGGGCGCGATCACCACCACTGGCATGTCTTCGTCCACCAGCGCCAGCGGGCCGTGCTTCAGTTCGCCGGCCGGGTACGCTTCGGCATGGATATAGGAGATTTCCTTGAGCTTGAGCGCGCCTTCCAGCGCGATCGGGTAATGCAGGCCGCGGCCCAGGAACAGGGCGTTGGCCTTGCGCGCGAAGCGCTCGGCCCAGGCGGCGATCTGCGGCTCCAGGTTCAGCGCGTGCTGCACGCTGCCCGGCAGGAAGCGCAGCTGCTCCAGGTAGTCCGCTTCCCGTGCCGCGTCGATGCGGCCATGCAGCTTGCCCAGCACCACGGTCAACTGGAACAGCGCGGCAAGCTGGGTGGTGAACGCCTTGGTCGAGGCCACGCCGATCTCGGCGCCGGCACGGGTGTAGCAGACCAGCTCGCTGGCGCGCGGAATCGCGCTTTCCGGCACGTTGCAGATCGACAGCGTGTGCTTGTGGCCCAGCGACTTGGCGTACTTGAGCGCCTCCATCGTATCCAGCGTTTCGCCAGACTGGGAAATGGTCACGATCAGGTGCCTGGGGTTCGCGTAGGCGGCGCGGTAGCGGTACTCGCTGGCGATCTCCACGCTGCACGGCAGGCCGGCGATCGCCTCGATCCAGTAGCGTGCGGTCAGACCGGCGTAGTAGCTGGTGCCGCAGGCGATGATCTGCACGCCTTCGATACCCGACAGCACCGCTTCGGCGTTCTTGCCGAACAGTTCGGCCGGGAAACCACCGGCGTCGATCGCCGCTTCGATGGTGTCCCCCAGCGCACGCGGCTGCTCGTGGATTTCCTTCTGCATGAAGTGGCGGTACGGGCCCAGCTCCAGCGAGGCCAGCGACACGTCGGACAGGTGCACCTCGCGCTCGACCGGCTGGTCATGGCCGTCGAAGATGCGCACGCCGTCGCGACGGATTTCGGCGGTGTCGCCCTCTTCCAGGAAGATCACCTTGCGCGTGGCCGAGATCACTGCCGACACATCCGAGGCAACGAAGTTCTCACCCTCGCCCAGGCCGACCAGCAGCGGGCAGCCCATGCGCGCGCACACGAAACGTTCCGGCTCGGCACGGCTGACCACGGCCAGCGCGTAGGCACCGGTCAGTTCCTTCACCGTGTGCTGCAGCGCCACCAGCAGGTCGTCGCCACTCTTCAGGTGATGGTGGATCAGGTGCGCGATGACTTCGGTGTCGGTCTGCGATTCGAAGGTATAGCCCAGCGCGCGCAGCTTCTCGCGCTGCTCCTCGTGGTTTTCGATGATGCCGTTGTGCACCAGCGCCACACCCTGGCTGATGTGCGGATGTGCGTTGGCCTCGGTGACGCCGCCGTGGGTGGCCCAGCGCGTGTGGCCGATACCCAGCAGCGCATTGAAGCCCTCGGCCTCGGCGGCCGTGGCCATCTCCGAAACGCGACCGGTACGGCGCACGCGACGAACGTCCGGACGCGCGTGCTGGTCGATCACGGCGATGCCGGAGGAATCGTAACCGCGGTACTCAAGCCGCTTCAGGCCCTCGATCAGCACCGGCACCACGTCGCGATCGGCGATCGCACCCACGATTCCACACATGTCACGCGTTTCCTTGAAGACGATCGCGGCATTCTAGCGTGCGTGTCCGCCTTCCCCCTCCTGTCCGCTTAATGAAAGTGTCCGGAAAGGTGTCCGCGGACACCCGGACACGTCCGCGCCATCTCCAACTCATTGAAAACAAATGAAATAAAGTTGGCACGCTACGTGCTTGGTACTGGCTACCACCGTCAGGCATGCACCCGATGATCCGCGACACTTCCGCCCAGGACCAGATCGTTTCCTCCGCCCCGGCCAGCGCCACCGGCGCCAGCTGGCACCGCTACCGCTGGCCGGCCCTGGGCGCCATCGCCCTGATCGCCGGCATCGGCTGGGCCGTGCATGCCTGGTCCAATGCCAGCCGCTCCTTCGACAGCAGCCGCGTGCGCATCGCCGAAGTGAAGCGCGGCGACCTGGTGCGCGACATCGCCGCCGATGGCCGGGTGATCGCCGCCAACAGCCCGATCCTGTACGCCATCTCGGCCGGTACCGTGGACCTGAAGGTGGTGGCCGGCGATGTGGTGAAGAAGGGCCAGGAGCTGGCGATCATCGACAGCCCGGAACTGCGCAGCAAGCTGGCCCAGGAGCAGGCCACCCTGGCCGGCCTGGAGGCCGAGGCCAGCCGCGCCGCGCTGGACGCCACCCTGGCCCGCGCCAAGTCGCGCAAGGAGACCGACCAGGCCACCATCGAACGGCAGGCCGCCGACCGCGACCTGCAGCGCTACCAGCGCGGCTACGACGGTGGCGCGGTGCCGCAGATCGACCTGGCCAAGGCCAAGGACTCGCTGAAGAAGGCCGACATCACCCTGGCCAACGCCACCACCGACGCCCGCCTGCAGAGCCAGGGCGCCGACCTGGACGCGCGCAACAAGCGCCTGCTGGCCGATCGCCAGAAGGCGGTGGTGGCTGAAGTGCAGCGCCAGGTCGATGCGCTGCCCCTGCGCGCACCGTTCGATGGCCAGGTCGGCCAGGTGCAGGCGGTGCAGTCCACCAACCTGGCCGCCAACGCGCCGGTGCTGGGCGTGGTCGACCTGTCCAAGTTTGAAGTCGAGATCAAGGTGCCGGAAAGCTTCGCCCGCGATCTGGCGATCGGCATGCCGGCACAGCTGACCGGCGGCAACGGCCAGCCGTTCCCGGGTGAGATCAGCGCGGTGTCGCCGGAAGTGGTCAACGGCGAGGTCAACGCCCGCGTGCGCTTCGCCAGCGCGCAGCCGGAAGGCCTGCGCCAGAGCCAGCGGATGTCGGTGCGCGTGCTGCTCGATACCCGCAAGAACGTGCTGAAGGTCGAGCGCGGCCCGTTCGTCGAACAGGGCAACGGCATGGCCTACGTGATGGATGGCCGCACCGCCGTGCGCCGTCCGGTGGAACTGGGCGTCAGCAGCCTGGGCGAAGTGGAAATCAAGTCGGGTGTGCAACCGGGCGACCGCATCGTGGTCTCCGGCAGCGACCTGTTCAAGGACGCCGAGCGCGTCTCCGTCAACTGATACCTGAACCCTGAATCCTGGAGAGAGGACACCCCATGTACATGCTCGAAATGCGCTCGGTCGCCAAGGTCTTCCGCACCGAACAGGTGGAAACCCATGCGTTGCGCTCGCTGGAACTGCAGGTCAAGGAAGGCGAGTTCGTCGCCGTCACCGGTCCGTCCGGTTCCGGCAAGACCACCTTCCTCAATATCGCCGGCCTGCTGGAAACCTTCACCAGCGGCACCTACATGCTCGACGGCCAGGACGTGAGCACGCTGGGCGACGACGCCCGCAGCCGCCTGCGCAACCAGAAGATCGGCTTCATCTTCCAGGGCTTCAACCTGATTCCCGACCTCAACCTGTTCGACAACGTCGATGTGCCGCTGCGCTACCGGAAGATGAGCGCCAGCGAGCGCCGCGAGCGCATCGAAAAGGCGCTGAGCCAGGTCGGCCTCGGCTCGCGCATGAAGCACTACCCCAATGAACTGTCCGGCGGCCAGCAGCAGCGCGCGGCCATCGCGCGCGCCCTGGCCGGCAGCCCGCGCCTGCTGCTGGCCGACGAACCGACCGGCAACCTGGATACGCAGATGGCACGTGGCGTGATGGAACTGCTGGAAGAGATCAACGCCGCCGGCACCACCATCGTGATGGTCACCCACGACCCGGAACTGGCCGCGCGTGCACAGCGCAACGTGCACATCGTCGATGGCCAGGTGACCGACCTGGTGCGCGAGCCGGTGCTGGCCACGCCGGTGCGCCACATCGTCGCCGTCAACGAGTGAGGGCCCGACCATGTTCGCCTACTACGCCCGATTGGCGGCCCGCAGCTTCCGCCGCAACAAGGTCCTGACCGCGCTGATGGTGATCGCCATCGCGCTTGGCATCGGTGCCTCGATGACTACCCTGACCGTGTTCCATGTGCTGTCCGGCGACCCGATTCCCGGCAAGAGCGACCGCCTGTTCTACGTGCAGCTCGACGCCGCCACCGGCGCCTATGTCGCCGGCGAAGAGCCGGAAACCCAGTTGACCCGCTTCGACGGTGAAGCGCTGCTGCGCGAAGCCAAGGGCGAACGCCAGGCGCTGATGAGCGGCGGCGGCGGCACCATCGAACCGGACAACAGCACCCTCAAGCCCTTCAGCATCGACACCCGCTGGACCTCGGCCGACTTCTTCCCGATGTTCGAGGTGCCCATGCAGTACGGCCGTCCGTGGACGCGCGAGGACGATGACGGACGCGCGCGCGTGGTGGTCATCTCCAAGGCGCTCAATGACAAGCTGTACCAGGGTGCCAACAGCGTGGGCCGCGACCTGCGCATGGAGGGCCAGAGCTACCGCATCGTCGGCGTGATGAAGGAATGGAGCCCGGAGCCGCACTTCTATGACCTGACCACCGGCAGCTACGGCAAGAACGAAGACCTGCTGCTGCCGATCTCCACCTCGTTCGATCTGAAGCTGGGCAACAACGGCAACATGAACTGCTTCGGCGAGAACCCCGACGGCAACAGCTATTCGCTCAACGCTCCCTGCGCCTGGCTGCAGTACTGGGTGGAGATGGACCCGGCCAAGGCCGGCGATTACCGCCGTTACCTGGAGAACTATTCGACCCAACAGCGCGAGGCCGGCCGCTTCAAGCACCCGCCGAACGTGCGCCTGCGCACCGTGATGGAATGGCTGGACTTCAACGGCGCGGTGCCCAGCGATGTGCGCCTGCAGCTGTGGCTGGCGCTGGGCTTCCTCGGTGTCTGCCTGGTCAACACGGTCGGCCTGCTGCTGGCCAAGTTCCTGCGCCGCAGCGGTGAGATCGGCGTGCGCCGTGCCCTGGGCGCCAGCCGCGGCCAGATCTTCCTGCAGTGCCTGGTGGAAGCCGGCGCGGTCGGTGTGGTCGGTGGCGTGCTCGGCATCGGCCTGGCCCTGCTCGGCCTGTTCGCGGTGCGCCAGCAACCGGTGGAGTACGCCAAGCTGGCCCACCTGGACGGCAACATGCTGCTGCTCGCACTGGGCCTGACCCTGTTTGCCAGCCTTGCCGCCGGTTTCCTGCCCGCCTGGCGTGCCATGCAGGTCACCCCGGCCATCCAGCTCAAGTCGCAGTAAGCACCCGAACGAGGACTCCCATGGACATCCGCCCCATCCTCAGCACACTGCGCCGGCACAAGACCGCTGCCGCCCTGATCGTGCTGGAAGTCGCACTGACCTGCGCCATCGTCTGCAACGCGCTGTTCCTGGTCAGCCAGCGCGTGGAGAAGATCAGCATGCCCAGTGGCATCGCCGAGAACGAACTGGTGATGCTGCGCGTCAGCGGCATCGGCAAGCAGACCGACGCCCTGGCCCGCACCCGCGAGGATCTGGCCTCGCTGCGTGCGATTCCCGGCGTCAGCAACGCCACCATCATCAACCAGGTTCCGTTCCGCAACGGCTCCTCCAGCAGCAGCATCTCGCGCGAGGTCGACCAGGAACGGCCGACCACCAACGCTTCGATGTACACCCTCTCGGAGAACGGGTTGGCCACGATGGGCATCAACCTGATCGCCGGCCGCGACTTCCTGCCCGACGAGTACCAGAACTTCGAAGACGTCAGCAAGGGCGGCGCCAAGGAAAAGGCCATCCCGGTGATCTTCACCCAGTCCACTGCCGCCAAGATGGAACCCAACGGCAGCGCGCTGGGCAAGACCTACTACATGGGCAAGCAGCCGCTGCACGTGGTCGGCATCGTCGACACGCTCAGCACGCCCAATGGCTGGAATGACAACTGGACCAACTCGATGCTGCTGCCGGTACGGCGCACCTTCGACGACGGTGGTACCTACATGCTGCGCACTTCGCCGGAACGCCGCCAGGAAGTGCTCGACGCCGGTGCGGTCGCGCTGGAACGCAACGACCCCAACCGGCTGATGCGCGACAAGCTGACCTATGAAGACCAGCGCAAGGATTTCTTCAAGAATGACCGCGCCATGGTCGGCCTGCTGATCACCGTCAGCATCTCGCTGCTGGTGGTCACCGCGCTGGGCATCATCGGCCTGGCCAGCTTCTGGGTGCAGCAGCGCAGCAAGCAGATCGGCATCCGCCGTGCACTGGGCGCCACCCGTGGGCAGATCCTGCGTTACTTCCAGACCGAGAACTTCCTGCTGGCCACGCTGGGCATCGTGCTGGGCATGCTGGCTGCCTATGCGATCAATCTGGCCCTGATGAACCTGTACGAGCTGCCGCGCATGCCACTGTTCTACCTGCCGCTGGGCGCGCTGCTGCTGTGGGTGCTGGGCCAGATCGCGGTGTTCGGGCCGGCCCGGCGTGCGGCAGCGGTGCCGCCGGCCGTCGCCACGCGAGGGGCGTGAGATGCGCGCCTGCACGATGGCGTTGATGCTGCTTCTGCCACTGCCGGCGCTGGCCGGCGGTGGCAGCGCGCAGACACTGGAATGGCGCCAGGACGATGCGCGCTTGTCGCTGCGCTCGACCGAGGGCCAGGTGCATGTGGAGGCGGCTAAACCGGAGGCACGCTTCGGCGTGCGCCACGGCGACCGCATCCTGCGGGTGAACGATACCGCCGTGCGCCGGGTCGAGCATCTGAGCGAGGCCCTGCGCCAGACCACCGCACCGACCGTGTACCTGTTGCTGCGGCGCGACAAGCGCGAGCTGACGGTACCGGTGGATGCGGTCGCCTGGCGCCTGGCGCTGGTCGCCCCGCCACCACCTCCGCCGCCGCCGCCCCCTCCGGCGCCGCAGCGCTGAGCAACGCGCCCTGCACGGGCGCCGGTTTGGCTATGCTTGATGGGTGGCGCCGGGCTCTCCCGGCGCAGGCACGCGAACGGCTCCAACGGCGCCGCCCATCCCTTTCCGCAGAACTGCTTGATGCCTTCGATCCTGATCATCGACGACAACGCCAGCGTGGGCACCGCGCTGGACGTGCTGTTCTCCCTGCATGACATCGACACCCTGCAGGCGCAGACCCCGGCCGAAGGCCTGGCGCTGCTCGAATCGCAGCCGGTCGACCTGGTGATCCAGGACATGAATTTCAGCGAAGACACCACCTCGGGCGAGGAAGGCGAGGCGCTGTTCGCACAGATCCGCGCGCGCCACCCGGACCTGCCGGTGATCCTGCTCACCGCCTGGACCCATCTGAGCAGTGCGGTGGACCTGGTCAAGGCCGGTGCCGCCGACTACCTGGCCAAGCCCTGGGACGACCGCAAGCTGCTGACCACGGTCAACAACCTGCTGGAACTGTCCGAGGCACGCCGCGAACTGGACCGCCGTCGCGCGCGCGAACTGCGCCAGCGCAACGCCCTGGAAGAGAAGTACGACCTGTGCGGCGCCGTGGTCGCCGATCCGGCCAGCGAACGCGTCATCACTCTGGCCTGCCAGGTCGCGCGCTCGGAGCTGCCGGTGCTGATCACCGGCCCCAATGGCGCCGGCAAGGAGAAGATCGCGCAGATCATCCAGGCCAACTCGCTGGTGGCCAAGGGGGCATTCGTGGCGGTGAACTGTGGCGCACTGCCATCAGAGCTGATCGAAGCCGAACTGTTCGGTGCCGAAGCCGGCGCCTATACCGGCGCCAACAAGGCACGCGAAGGCAAGTTCGAAGCCGCCGACGGCGGCACACTGTTCCTGGATGAGATCGGCAACCTGTCGCTGGGCGGGCAGATGAAACTGTTGCGTGTACTGGAAACCGGACGCTTCGAGCGCCTGGGCTCCAACCGCGAGCGCCAGGTCAAGGTGCGCGTGGTCAGCGCGACCAATGCCGACCTGCCGGCGATGATCCGCGACGGCAGCTTCCGCGAGGACCTCTATTACCGGCTCAATACCGTGGAGCTGGTGCTGCCGCCGCTGGCCGAACGCCCTGGTGACATCGTGCCGTTGGCCGAGCGCTTCCTGACCGCAGGCAAGCCGCTGTCCAGTGCCGCCACCGCTGCGCTGCAGCGGCATCCGTGGCCCGGCAACGTGCGCGAGCTGCGCAACGTGATCCAGCGCGCCGAGCTGCTGGCCACCGGCAGCCGCATTGAAGTGGCCGACCTGAATCTGCCGCGCGCGCCTGCGGCGCCCCGGCCTGCGCCCAGTGCGGGCAATGATCCCGACCGTGCGCGCATCGAGGATGTACTGGCACGCAACCACGGCGTCATCGCCCAGGCCGCTGCCGAACTCGGCCTGAGCCGCCAGGCGCTGTACCGGCGCATGGACCGCCACGGCATTCCACGCGAATGAAGCGGCGCTCCTTCACCTTCCGCCTGTTCCTGCGCCTGCTGCCGGTGCTGGCGCTGGCCGCCGCATTGCCATGGCTGCTGGCCTACTGGATGGATCACGGCTGGGTGGTGACCACGGTATCGGCACTGATCCTGCTGTCGCTGATGTGGTGGACGCTGCGCCGCGCCACCGCGCCGGTGCGTTCGCTGATGCGCGCCCTGTCCGGTACCACCAGCAGCTACCGCGATGGCGAGTACAACTTCGGCGTGCACTGGCCGGGCAATGACGAGCTGGGCGACCTGGTGCAGGCCCACCGCGAACTGGGCGACGTGCTGCGCGCGCAGCGGCAGGGCCTGGTGCAGCGCGAACTGCTGCTGGACACCATGGTGCAGAACACGCCGGTGGCGATGTTGCTGATCGCCTCCGGCGGTGATGGCATCGCCCGCGTGGTGTTCTCCAACCTGGCCGCACGCAAGCTGCTGCACGGCGGCTGGAAGCTGGAAGGCCAGCGCCTGGAGGACGTGCTGGAGCAGGTGCCGGTGGAACTGCGCGATGCCATCGCCCGTGGCGGCGACAGCCTGTTCGCGGTGCATGCCGAGGGCGAGGATGGCGATGAAGATGACGAGCAGGTCTACCACCTCTCGCGTCGCGCGTTCCAGCTCAACGGCCGCCCGCATGACCTGCTGCTGGTGCGCCTGCTGACCGCCGAACTGCGACGCCAGGAGGTGCAGACCTGGAAGAAGGTGATCCGGGTGATCAGCCACGAGCTCAACAATTCGCTGGCGCCGATTGCTTCGCTGGCTCATTCCGGCGGCGTGCTGGTGCAACGCGAACGCTTCGACCGGCTGCCGGAGATCTTCACCACCATCGAAGACCGCGCGCGCCACCTGGAAGGCTTCATCCGCGGCTATGCACGCTTTGCCAAACTGCCACAGCCGCAGCTGCAGACCGTGCACTGGGCACCGTTCCTGTCCAGCCTGCGCCAGCAGATTCCGTTCACCATGGATCGCGAGCCGGACGAGGAGCTGAGCAGCCGCATCGACATCGCGCAGTTCGGGCAGGCCCTGCTGAACCTGCTGAAGAACGCGCACGAAGCCTGCGCCGAGGCTGATCCGCCCAACGATGACGTGCAGGTGCAGCTGACGCGGTTGCCGCAGTGGCTGCGCCTGGATGTGCTCGATCGCGGCAAGGGCATGAACGAGCAGGTGCTGCAGAACGCGTTGATGCCGTTCTATTCCACCAAGCGCAACGGCACCGGGTTGGGGCTGGCGTTGACGCGCGAGATTGTGGAAGCGCACGGCGGGCGCGTGTCGCTGCAGAATCGCGGCGATGGTGGACTGTGCGTATCGATTCTGCTGCCGGTGGGGTGAGCGCTCCGATCGCGTTGGTGGGTCCACGCGTGAATGTGCCGACCAAGGTCGGTACCTACCAGAGCAGCCGCATCGCCACCCGCAGATGCATCGGAAACCCCAACGCGGCCTCTTCGGCCATCACTGCCTGCAGCGCCGCGCCCCACTCCGCTTCCGCTACGGTAACGAACCCTTCGCTGGCATAGAAGGCCGCATTCCACGGCACGTCGGACAGCGTGGTCAGCACCGCCGATCGGTAGCCGCCTGCCCGCGCCTGTGCCAGTACATGGCGCAACAACGCACGACCATGGCCCTGCCGCGCATGCGCAGGGTCCACATCCATCTGCAGTATGTGGAACTCACCTGCCAGTTCGCCCGCCAGCAGGTAACCGGCGATGCCACCGTCAGCCGCATCCACCACCCATAGCTGGCGGCGGTGCAGGCCTGCGTGCAGTGCCCGCAGATCCAGGCCATGCGCGGCAAACACCGCATACGCCTCATGACCCTTCAACAGCCCTCCGGCGCGCTGCTCGATGGCCGGCAGCGCGTCGAGTTCATCGGCGCGCGGAAGGCGCGGCTCAGGACTTCTTGAGCGGGCGCTTCCAGCCATCGATGGTTTCCTGTCGTGCGCGTGCCAGGGTCAGCTTGCCGTCCGGAGCATTGCGGGTGATGACCGAACCGGCGGCGATGGTCGCGCCATCGCCAATGGTCAGCGGCGCCACCAGCGAACTGTTGGAGCCGATGAACGCATTGTCGCCGATGGTGGTGGTGAACTTGTTCACCCCGTCGTAGTTGCAGGTGATGGTGCCGGCGCCGATGTTCACCTTGCTGCCGATCACCGCATCGCCCAGGTAGGTCAGGTGATTGGCCTTGCTGCCGACGCCGAGGGTAACCTTCTTGGTTTCGACGAAATTGCCGACGTGCACGCCATCGGCCAGCACGGTGCCCGGCCGCAGCCGCGCGAACGGGCCGACCTGCGCGGCGCCTTCGGTGACCACGCCTTCCAGATCGCAATGCGCGCGCACTTCGGTGCCCGGCCCGAGGTTGACGTCCTTCAGGCGGTTGAAGGGACCGATGGTGACGCCGTCACCCAGCACGATGTTGCCTTCCAGCACGACGTCGACATCGATCAGCACGTCGCTGCCGACAGTGACGGTACCGCGGATATCCAGCCGTGCCGGATCGCGCACGCGCGCGCCCTGCGCGCACAGTGCACGCACCGCGCGACGTTGCCAGGCACGCTCCAGCTGCGCCAGCTGCCACGGATCATTGGCACCTTCGGCATCCTGCGGGTCGGCAACCAGCGCCATTTCGGCCGGGGTGTACTCGTGCGCGGCGAAAGCGAACACGTCGGTCAGGTAATACTCGCCCTGCGCGTTGCTGTTGGACAGCTGCGACAGCCAGCGGCGCAGCGCAGTGGATTCGGCGGCGATGATGCCGGTGTTGATGATGCGTACGCGCAGCTGCTCGTCGCTGGCATCCTTCTGCTCGACGATCGCACCGACCTTGCCCTCGGCGTCGCGCAGCACGCGACCATAGCCGGTCGGGTCATCCACCTCGGCCACCAGCACTGCCAACCGCCCCGGCTGCGCCAGCAGGTCGCGCAGGGTCTGCGCGCGGATCAGCGGCACGTCGCCGTACAGCACCAGCACCTGCGCGGCATCGGGCACCTGCGGCATCGCTTGTGCGACCGCATGGCCGGTGCCGAGCTGTTGTGCCTGTTCAGCCCATTGCAGATCCTGCTGGCCGGCGAAGTACTGGCGCACGGCTTCGCCGCCGTGGCCATGGACCACGTGGATCGCCGCCGGGTCCAGCTCGCGCGCCGCGGCGATCACGTGTGCCAGCATCGGCTGGCCGGCGATCGGCTGCAGCACCTTCGGCAGCACCGACTTCATGCGCTTGCCGGCGCCGGCGGCGAGGATGATGACGTGCAGGGGTTGGGTCATGGCAACGGCGGTCCGTGGGTCGTTGCCGATGATTCTAGAGCGTGGGCCGTTAACATGGGCATCCCTCCTCCTCCTGCCGCCTGCCGATGAGTCTGTTCCGCCAGGGAAGCGCCTACCTCGTCATCGGGCTCGTGCAGCTGCTGGTGGACTGGCTGGTGTTCGTGGTCGCCACCGCGCTGGGCATGCCGGTGGCTCCGGCCAACATCACCGGGCGCCTGGCCGGCATGCTGCTGGGCTTCTGGCTCAACGGCCGCTACACCTTCGCCGAGGCCGGCAGCCATCGGCTGGGTTGGAAGCGTTTTGCCCGCTTCTTCGTGCTGTGGCTGCTGATGACCGCGGCAAGCACGCTGCTGGTGAGCCTGGTCGATCACGCACTCGGCCTGCAGTACACCTGGCTGGCCAAGCCGCTGGTCGAAGGCGGGCTGGCCTGCGTCTCGTTCCTGTTGATGCGGTATGTGGTGTATCGCTGATACAGCGCCAGGATCGGGATCGGTAGAGTCGACCGCTGGTCGGCTGCTCTTGCGTGAGGCCGCGGAAATCCCGCGCTGCGCGCGGTAGTCGACTAACAGTCGACTCTACCCATTCGGCGCTGCCGTACCCGCACAAACAAAAACGCCGGCACAAGGCCGGCGTTTTCGTGGATGCAGCGCGTGAACCTCAGTGCTTGAGGGTCTTGCGCAGGCGTTCCAGGGCCTGCAGCTGGACAACGGCTTCGGCCAGCTTCTGCTGGGCTTCGGCCACTTCCATCGCTTCGCCGCGGTTGGCCAGGATGCGCTCGGCTTCTTCCTTGGCCTTGCGGACCGAGGCTTCGTCGATGTCCTGCGCGCGGATGGCGGTGTCGGCCAGCACGGTCACTACCTGCGGCTGCACTTCCAGGATGCCGCCGGAAATGGCGAAATCCAGCTGCTCGCCGTTCGGCGTGGTGACCACGACCTTGCCGGGCTTGAGTCGGGTGATCAGCGGGGCGTGCTTGGGCGCAATGCCCAGCTCGCCCAGCTCACCGGTCGCCACGACCAGGGTCGCTTCGCCACGGAAGATTTCCTGTTCAGCGCTGACGATGTCGCAACGAATGGTGCTCATGATCAGGCCTTCTCAGCCATCTTCTTGGCCTTCTCAACCGCTTCTTCGATGCCGCCGACCATGTAGAACGCCTGCTCCGGCAGGTGGTCGTACTCGCCATCGACGATGGCCTTGAAGCCACGGATGGTGTCCTTCAGCGGCACGTACTTGCCCGGCGAACCGGTGAACACTTCGGCCACGTGGAACGGCTGGCTGAAGAAGCGCTCGATCTTGCGGGCGCGCGACACGGCCTGCTTGTCTTCTTCGGACAGTTCGTCCATGCCCAGGATGGCGATGATGTCCTTCAGTTCCTTGTACTTCTGCAGGGTCTGCTGGACGCGCTGGGCGGTGTCGTAGTGCTCGTGGCCGATGACCAGCGGGTCCATCTGGCGGCTGGTGGAGTCCAGCGGATCGACGGCCGGGTAGATACCCAGCGAGGCGATCGAACGCGACAGAGTGACGGTCGAGTCCAGGTGGGCGAAGGTGGTCGCCGGCGACGGGTCGGTCAGGTCGTCCGCGGGAACGTAGACGGCCTGGATCGAGGTGATCGAGCCATTCTTGGTCGAGGTGATGCGCTCCTGCAGAACGCCCATTTCCTCAGCCAGGGTCGGCTGGTAACCCACCGCCGACGGCATACGACCCAGCAGTGCCGACACTTCGGTACCGGCCAGGGTGTAGCGGTAGATGTTGTCGACGAACAGCAGAACGTCCTTGCCCTTGCCGTTTTCGTCCTTCTCATCGCGGAAGTATTCGGCCATGGTCAGGCCGGTCAGGGCGACGCGCAGACGGTTGCCCGGCGGCTCGTTCATCTGGCCGTACACCATCGCCACCTTGTCCAGGACGTTGGAGTCCTTCATTTCGTGGTAGAAGTCGTTGCCCTCACGGGTACGCTCACCCACGCCGGCGAACACGGACAGACCGCTGTGCGCCTTGGCGATGTTGTTGATCAGCTCCATCATGTTGACCGTCTTGCCGACGCCGGCGCCGCCGAACAGGCCGACCTTGCCGCCCTTGGCGAACGGGCACATCAGGTCGATGACCTTGATGCCGGTTTCCAGCAGTTCGGTGGCCGGGCTCTGGTCTTCGTACGACGGGGCCGCACGGTGGATTTCCCAGCTGTCGCTGGCGGCCACCGGGCCGGCTTCGTCGATCGGACGGCCCAGCACGTCCATGATGCGGCCCAGGGTGCCGGCGCCGACCGGCACCGAGATGCCACGGCCGGTGTTGACGGCAACCAGGTTGCGCTTCAGACCGTCGGTGGAACCGAGGGCGATGGTACGCACCACGCCGTCGCCCAGCTGCTGCTGGACTTCGAGGGTGATTTCGGTGTTTTCGACCTTCAGTGCGTCGTACACCTTCGGCACCGACTCACGCGGGAATTCGACGTCGACGACCGCGCCGATGATCTGAACGATCTTGCCCTGACTCATTGCTGCATCCTCTAATGTGTGCTTTGAACGAACGCGGTCAGACTGCTGCCGCGCCGCCGACGATTTCGGAGATTTCCTGGGTGATCGCTGCCTGGCGCGCCTTGTTGTAGACGAGCTGCAGGGTGCCGATCAGCTTGTTGGCGTTGTCGCTCGCCGCCTTCATCGCAACCATGCGAGCGGCATGCTCGGAGGCAACGTTTTCCAGCAGTGCCTGGTACACCAGCGATTCGATGTAACGCGTCATCACGTGCTCGAGCACGGTCGCGGCATCGGGTTCGTACAGGTAATCCCAGTCGTGGTGAGCGACCTGCTTTTCAGCCGGCGGCAGCGGCAGCAGCTGATCGAAGCTGGCCTTCTGCGTCATGGTGTTCACGAAGCGGTTGTAGACCAGGTACACGCGGTCGACCTTGCCTTCGGTGAAGGCGTCGAGCATGACCTTGATCACACCGATCAGCGATTCCAGCTTCGGCACGTCGCCGATGTGGGTCACGCTGCCGACCATGTTGACCTTCACGCGGCGGAAGAAGGTCGATGCCTTCTGGCCGATGGTCACCAGGTCCACTTCGGCACCCTTGTCCTGCCATGCCTTGGCTTCGCCCAGCATCTTGCGGAACAGGTTGTTGTTCAGGCCGCCGGCCAGACCGCGATCGGAGGAGATCACGATGAAGCCGACCCGCTTGACCTGCTCGCGCTCGACCAGGAACGGATGCTGGTAGTCGGTGCTGGCCTGGGCCAGATGACCGATCACCTGCTTCATCGCCTGCGCGTACGGACGCGAGGTCTTCATCCGATCCTGCGCCTTGCGGATCTTGGAGGCCGAGACCATTTCCAGGGCGCGCGTCACCTTGCGGGTGTTCTGCACGCTCTTGATCTTGGTTTTGATTTCGCGTCCGCTTGCCATCTCTTGTTTCCCGTGGCGCGGGGCTGTTGCCCCGCGTTGTTCAACCGTTTGTCATCTGGTCCAGCGGAGCCCGTGGCTCCGCTCTACAGGACCGCGATTACCAGCTGCCGGTGGTCTTGAACTCGGCGATGCCCTTCTTGAAGGCACCTTCGATGTCGTTGTCCCAGCCGCCGGTGGCGTTGACCTTGCTGACCAGCTCGCCCTGGGTGTTGGCGAAGTGGGCGTGCAGGCCTTCTTCGAACGCCAGCAGCTTGTTGACCGGCACGTCGTCCAGGTAGCCCTCGTTGACGGCGTAGATCGACAGCGCCTGGTTGGCGATGGACATCGGCGCGTACTGCTTCTGCTTCATCAGCTCGGTGACGCGCTGACCGCGCTCCAGCTGCTTGCGGGTCGCTTCGTCCAGGTCCGAGGCGAACTGCGCGAACGCAGCCAGCTCACGGTACTGGGCCAGCGAGATACGGATGCCGCCCGACAGCTTCTTGATGATCTTGGTCTGGGCCGAGCCACCGACGCGCGACACCGAGATACCGGCGTTCACGGCCGGGCGGATGCCGGCGTTGAACAGGTCGGTTTCCAGGAAGATCTGGCCGTCGGTGATCGAGATCACGTTGGTCGGAACGAAGGCGGACACGTCGCCGGCCTGGGTTTCGATGATCGGCAGCGCGGTCAGCGAACCGGTCTTGCCGGTGACCTTGCCTTCGGTGAACTTCTCGACGTATTCCTCGGACACGCGGGCAGCGCGCTCGAGCAGACGGGAGTGCAGGTAGAACACGTCACCCGGGTAGGCTTCACGGCCCGGCGGGCGCTTCAGCAGCAGCGAGATCTGGCGGTAGGCCACGGCCTGCTTGGACAGATCGTCGTACACGATCAGCGCGTCTTCGCCGCGGTCCATGAAGTACTCACCCATGGTGCAGCCCGAGTAGGCGCTGATGTACTGCATGGCAGCCGATTCGGAAGCGGTAGCGGCAACCACGATGGTGTGGGCCAGCGCGCCGTTCTCTTCCAGCTTGCGCACGATGTTGGCGATGGTCGAAGCCTTCTGGCCGATCGCAACGTACACGCACTTGATGCCGGTGCCCTTCTGGTTGATCACCGCATCGATGGCCATGGCGGTCTTGCCGGTCTGGCGGTCGCCGATGATCAGCTCGCGCTGGCCACGGCCGATCGGGATCATCGCGTCGACCGACTTGTAACCGGTCTGCACCGGCTGGTCGACCGACTTGCGCCAGATCACGCCCGGAGCAACGCGCTCCACCGGAGCGGTCAGGTCGGTGCCCAGCGGGCCCTTGCCGTCGATCGGCTCGCCCAGCGCGTTCACGACGCGGCCCAGCAGTTCCGGACCGACCGGCACTTCCAGGATGCGGCCGGTGGTCTTGGCGACGTCGCCTTCGCGCAGGTGCTCGTAGTCACCCAGCACCACGGCGCCGACCGAGTCGCGCTCCAGGTTCAGGGCCAGGGCGAAGGTGTTGTTCGGCAGTTCGATCATTTCGCCCTGCATCACGTCGGCCAGACCGAAGATGCGCACGATGCCGTCGGACACGCTGGTCACGGTGCCTTCGTTGCGCGATTCCGCGGCCAGCTTGACCTTCTCGATGCGGTTCTTGATCAGTTCGCTGATTTCGGAGGGGTTGAGCGTGGTTGCCATCGTCAAGTCCTAGTGCCGGCAGCGGGGCCGGACGTTAAATGAATTCAGTTAGCGAGCGCGGTCTGCAGACGGGCCAGCTTGCCCTTCAGCGAACCATCGATGACCACGTCGCCGGCGTCGATCACGGCGCCGCCGATCAGCGAGGCATCCACCGCAGTGGTCACATCGACCTCGCGGTTGAAGCGCTTGCGCAGCGCGACCTTGATCGCGTCCAGCTCGCCGGCCGACAGTTCGGCGGCCGAGGTCACCGTGGCCTTGACCACGTGCTCGGCTTCGGCGCGCAGGGCGTCGAACATGCCGGCGATTTCCGGCAGCAGCGGCAGACGATGCGAATCGGCCAGGATGGCCAGGAAGCGCGAGTAGGTCTCGCCGTGGGACACCGGCGCCAGCAGGGCGACGGCGTCGTCACGACCCAGCTCCGGGTTGGCGAGCAGGGCCGCCACGCGCGGGTCGGCGGCGACGTGGGCGGAGAACGCCAGGGCGTCCGACCACGGCGCGAACGCGCCTTCGTCGCGCGCGGTCGCGAACGCGGCGCGGGCGTACGGGCGGGCAAGCGTGAGGGCCTGGCTCATCCTTAGATCTCCGAGGCCAGCTCGTCGAGCAGCGCCTTGTGGGCGTTGGCGTCGATTTCGCGCTTGAGCAGCTTTTCGGCACCGGTCACGGCCAGCGCGGACACCTGCTTGCGCAGATCTTCACGGGCACGGTTGGCGGCGGCGTCGATTTCAGCCTGGGCCAGTTCCTTCTGACGGGTGGCTTCGGTGATCGCTTCGTTGCGGGCAGCATCGACGATCTGGTTGGCGCGCGCGTGGGCCTGATCGATGATCTCGTTGGCCTTGGTGCGGGCTTCCTTCAGCGCTTCGTTGACCTTCTCCTGCGCCTGGGCCAGATCTTTCTGGCTACGGTCGGCAGCAGCGAGGCCTTCAGCAATCTTCTGCTGGCGCTCTTCGATCGCGTTCATCAGCGGCGGCCAGATCTTGGTCGCGATGATCCAGATCAGACCAGCGAAGGCGAGCGCCTGCGCGAGAAGGGTGAAATTGATATTCATGGTTAGCTCGATCGCTGGTTTCGGGGTGGACGCGCCGCCGTAGCGGCGCATCCGGCCTTCATCCGAAACCGGGTGCATCAGCACCCGGTCGTCTCAAACCGCTGTATCAGCCGGCCAGAGCCTTGGTGACGGCGCCAGCGAAGGCAGCCGACAGCGGGTTGGCGAAGGCCAGCAGCAGGCCGACGGCGACCGAGATGATGAACGCGGCGTCGATCAGGCCGGCGGTGATGAACATGCGGACCTGCAGGACCGGGATCAGTTCCGGCTGGCGGGCGGCCGACTCCAGGAACTTACCAGCCATGATGGCCAGACCCAGACCGGCGCCCAGCGCGGCCAGGCCGATCATGATGCCGACGGCAAGGGCGGTGGAGCTCTGAATCTGCGCGAAGTTGGTCAGGACGGCGAAGTACATGGTTATCTCCAGGAACTTAAGTTGCTAAGGGTGATGAAACGGATGAAGGTTGAAACGCGTTGAAGCTTGAAACGTTAGTGAGCGTCTTCCGACAGGCTCAGGTACACGATCGACAGCATCATGAAGATGAAGGCCTGCAGCGGGATCACCAGCAGGTGGAACAGCATCCAGCCAAGGCCGAACGCACCACCGGCAATGGCACCGAAGAAACCGGCACCACCCAGCACCCAGATCAGCAGGAACACGATTTCGCCGCCGAACATGTTGCCGAACAGTCGCATCGCCAGCGAGATCGGCTTGCTCAGCCACTCGACGATGTTGAGGATCAGGTTGAACGGCATCATCCACTTGCCGAACGGCGCCGTCAGGAATTCCTTGATGAAACCGCCCAGGCCCTTCGCACGCAGGGCGAAGAACAGCATCAGGAAGAACACGCTGAAGGCCATGCCCAGGGTGGCGTTGACGTCAGCGGTCGGCACCGGCTTCCAGTAGTGGATGCCGGCCATTTCCAGCGGCTTGGCGATGAAATCGGCCGGGATCATCTTCAGCAGATTCATCAGCAGAATCCAGAAGAAGATGGTGATGGCGATCGGCGTGACCAGCTTGCTCTTGCCGTGGTAGGTGTCCTTGGCCTGGCGGTCGACGAACTCCAGGCAGATTTCCACGAACGCCTGCCACTTGCCCGGCACGCCGGCAGTGGCCTTGCGGGTGCCCAGCCAGAAGGCAACCACGATCACCAGGCCCATCAGGACCGCGGTGAGGAAGGTATCGACGTGGATATGCCAGAACATCCCCTCGCCCTTGCCGACCGGTGCGGTCAGGTTCTGCAGGTGATGCTGGATGTAGCTGGTAGGGGTTAGAGCCTCGCCCGCCATGTGTCCGGAACCTTAGTTATTTGAATTTTTGTCAACGCCTGGCCATGGCCAGGACCTGGAACATCAGGCCGACGGCGATACCGGCCAACAGCGCCAATGCAGGCAGCTTGAAGACCAGGAACCCCACCAGCAGGACGCCGAAAACGACCACCCACTTGGCCACGATCGCGACGATCAGCCGCGCCATCGCCGAACCCGCCGCCACCGCCCCGCCGCTGAGCGCCATTCGTGCCGCAACCCAGCCGCCGGCCGAAATGGCCACACCGGACGCCAGCGCGCCGAGGGCATATTTCGGACCCACCAGCAGGAAGGCCAGGGCCAGGACAGCGACCGCGGCCAGCGGGTAGACCGCGGCGCGCAGCATCAGTCGCCGACCCGCATCAACGGAGTTCAGCACAGGACGTCCCGCGTGGTTGCAAGTGGATGGCTGAGGCGGCTACAGCAGGGGGGCCTCATCGAGCCGCCAAATTATAGCAATGGGACAATTTGCGAGACAACCGCTCCCTGTTCATCCCGGAAGGCCGCAAGTTGCGGTAACGGTTACATTTTTGCGTTCCGCCCCGGGGACAATGACGTCCGTGTCATGTTGCAATGCAATATTGAACTTTGGTCGCAGGCGGCGGAACTTTTGCTGTGGGCGTCGGTCCGATCTTGCGACCTGCCTGCAGCAACCTCGTCGACGCTCCGCCCCGCAGGTCCCACGATGGCCCCGAAGCCCGGCTCCGGGGCCATCTTTTTGCGTCGCGGCGACAGCGCTGAACCGTCCACATGACGTGGACCATACGTTCACGGATGGTGGACGCCGGCGTCCGGCACAGTGGCTTTCATTCTGATGAACCCCTGCAAGGACTCTTCGATGCGCCCCGTACCCACCCTGCTCGCCCTCTCCCTGCTCGCCGCCGGCGCTTCGTTCGCCAATGCCGCACACGCCGCCGAAGGCGATGACCGCTTCGCCCTGCGCCTGGGTGCGATGAACATCGACTCGGACAACACGATCCGCGGCAAGACCAACGTCGCCGGCCAGGACATCGGCTTCTCCGAGGACTTCAAGCTGGGTGGCAAGGAGTGGGAACCGCGCATCGACGGCATGTTCCGCATCAGCAACCGCCAGCGCCTGCTGTTCAACTACTTCAAGTACGACAAGGACCGCCGCGAGACCCTCGGCCAGGACATCTCCGTCGGTGACGTCAACGTGCCGTCCGGCAGCTTCGTCAAGGGCGAGCTGAAGTACCAGGTGGCCAGCCTGGTCTATGACTACTCGGTGGTGGACACCGACACCTTCGACCTCGGCCTGCAGCTGGGTGCCGAGTACGCCAAGGTCAGCAGCAAGGCCTACGCCGATCTGGGCACCGTGTATGAGGGCCAGTTCCTCAACGAGAAGACCGACGGCGTGGCGCCGGTGGTCGGCGCGCGGCTGAGCTTCACCCCGTCGGAAAAGTGGATGATCACCCTGCAGGGCCAGTACCTGAACACCCGTTGGGGCAGCTTCGATGACTACAAGGGCGACCTGAGCCGCGCCAACGCCATCGTCGATTACCGCTTCACCCGGAACTTCGGTGTGTTCGCCGGCTACGACTGGTTCAAGCTCGATGCGGACAAGAAGGGCAGCGACGGCACCATCGGCCTGAAGCAGGAATTCAAGGGGCCGGTGGCCGGCGTCAGCTTCGTGTTCTGATCCCCCGCCTCTTCCACACACGCTCTCTCCTGGCGCGGCCTCCGGAACATCGGGGGCCGCGTTTTTTGTGCTGTTTTTCCCTGCGTGCAGGAGCAAGAGCAGCTGGGTCGAGCGCTTGAGGGAGAGGGGGATGGGTGCGAATGTCCCCGGGCGCCGGCCTGCGGCCGTCATCTCCTCCTTTACTTCGCACCCATCCCCCTCTCCCTCCGCGTGCAGGCGTCCAGGGGGCCTAGGCCGTGGCTCTCGACTGTCCGGCAAGCCGAGCCGCTGCGCGGGTGGCAGGCGTTTGGACAACGTAAAGGAGGAGGCGACCGCCGCAGGCGGACGACGGGGGACATTTGTCCAAACGCCTGCCACCCGCGCAGCGGCCCAGACCCTCGCGAGGTGCTGCCGAAGGCGTCCCCGCAGCCAACAAAAAACCCCGGCAGCTGCCAGGGCTTTTCGTTCGCAAGGCGCGGGCGCCTTACTTCTTCTTCGGCATGTACAGATCGGTGATCGTGCCGTCGTAGATTTCCGAGGCCATCGCCACCGATTCGCTCAGCGTCGGGTGCGCGTGGATGGTGTGGCCGATGTCTTCGGCTTCGGCACCCATCTCGATGGCCAGGCCGATCTCGGCCAGCAGGTCGCCGGCATGCACGCCGACGATCGCACCACCGATGATGCGGTGGGTCTCTTCGTCGAAGATCAGCTTGGTGAAGCCCTCGGTACGGCCGATGCCGATCGCGCGGCCACTGGCGGCCCACGGGAACTTGGCCACGCCGACCTTCAGGCCCTTGGCCTTGGCTTCGGTCTCGGTGACGCCGACCCAGGCGATTTCCGGGTTGGTGTAGGCCACCGACGGAATCACGCGGGCGACCCATTCCTTCTTGTGGCCAGCGGCCACTTCAGCGGCCAGCTTGCCCTCGTGCGTGGCCTTGTGCGCCAGCATCGGGTTGCCGACGATATCGCCGATGGCAAAGATGTGCGGCACGTTGGTGCGCATCTGCCGATCGACCGGAATGAAGCCGCGGTCGGTGACCTGCACGCCGGCCTTTTCGGCATCGATCTTCCTGCCGTTCGGCGAGCGGCCCACGGCCACCAGCACGCGGTCGAAGGTGCCCTGCGCCAGTGCCGGCGCCTGGCCTTCCTCGGCCGCTTCGAAGGTGACGGTGATGCCCTTGGCATCGGCGGTGACGCCCGACGCCTTGGTCTTCAGGTGCACGTCGATGCCCTGCTTCTTCAGGCGGTCGGACAGCGGCTTGACCAGGTCCTTGTCGGCACCCGGCATCAGCTGGTCCATGAACTCGACCACGGTGACCTTGCTGCCCAGCGCGCCGTACACGGTGGCCATTTCCAGGCCGATGATGCCGCCGCCGACGACCAGCAGCGAGCCCGGCACTTCGGCCAGCTCCAGCGCGTCGGTGGAATCCATCACGCGCTTGTCGTCCCACGGGAAGTTCGGCAGCTTCACCGCCTGCGAACCGGCGGCGA
The DNA here is from genome assembly GCF_023518235.1 of Stenotrophomonas maltophilia. Classification (NCBI taxonomy): domain Bacteria; kingdom Pseudomonadati; phylum Pseudomonadota; class Gammaproteobacteria; order Lysobacterales; family Lysobacteraceae; genus Stenotrophomonas; species Stenotrophomonas maltophilia. The sequence continues at coordinate 3,912,417 of NZ_CP090423.1, read as the reverse complement.
TGATGCACTTCTGGAAGCGCAGCAGCTGGGTGCTGCCGTCGGCGGCGGTGATTTCCAGTTCGTTGGCGGACACGAACTTGCCCACGCCCTGCACGCTGCGGACCTTGCGCTGCTTGGCCATGCCGGCCAGGCCCTTGGTCAGCTGGTTGACCACCTTTTCCTTGTACTGGCGCAGCTTGTCTAGGGTGATGGTCGGCTTGCCGAACTCGACGCCGAAATCGCCGGCATGGGCCACTTCGTCGATGACCGCTGCGGCGTGCAGCAGGGCCTTGGACGGAATGCAGCCCACGTTGAGGCAGACGCCGCCGAGGCTGGCGTAGCGTTCGACCAGCACCGTATCCAGGCCGACGTCGGCGGCGCGGAAGGCAGCGGTGTAGCCGCCCGGGCCCGAGCCCAGCACGACCATCTCGCATTCGATGTCAGCCGGCTTGCCGCTGGACAGCGCCGGCTTCGGCGCGGCCGGCTCGGCCGGGGCACGGTGCGACGGGGTCACCGGCGGCTTGCTGGCCGGAGCGGCTGCTGCCGGGGCCGGCACGGCGGCCCTGGCCGGGGCTTCGGCGGCGCCTTCGGCGTCCAGCACCACAACCACGGCGCCTTCGGACAGGGTGTCGCCCAGCTTGACCTTGATTTCCTTGACCACGCCGGCGGCCGACGACGGCACTTCCAGGGTGGCCTTGTCCGATTCCAGGGTCACCAGACCCTGATCCTTCTTCACCGTGTCGCCGACGGCGACCAACACTTCGATCACCGGCACATCGCTGTAATCGCCGATGTCGGGAACCTTGACTTCAATCGTGGCCATGGTGGTTTTCCTTGTGCCCGGCCGGCATGGCCGGCGGGCTGTCACTGCATCTGTTCACACGGCTGCGCCCGGGGCAGCGGCCGCACGGTGGGGGCGAAGCGGTGCCTTACAGCAGCACGCGGCGCATGTCGGCCAGTACCTGCGACAGGTACGTGGTGAAGCGTGCGGCCAGGGCGCCATCGATGACGCGGTGGTCGTAGCTCAGCGACAGCGGCAGCATCAGCTTCGGCGCGAATTCCTTGCCATTCCAGACCGGCTGGATGGAGGACTTGGACACGCCCAGGATGGCCACTTCCGGTGCATTGACGATGGGGGTGAACGCGGTGCCACCGATGCCGCCCAGCGAGCTGATCGAGAAGCAGCCACCGCTCATGTCGGCCGGGCCCAGCTTGCCGTCGCGCGCCTTCTTGGCCAGTTCGCCGGTTTCCTGGGCGATCTGCACCACACCCTTCTTGTCCACATCGCGGATCACCGGCACGACCAGGCCATTCGGCGTATCGGCAGCGAAACCGATGTGGAAGTACTTCTTCAGGGTCAGGTTTTCACCACTGGCATCAAGCGAGGCGTTGAATTCCGGGAACTTCTTCAGCGCCGCGGCGCTGGCCTTGATCAGGAAGGCGAGCATGGTCAGCTTGATGCCGGCCTTCTCGTTTTCCTTGTTCAGCGCCACGCGCAGGCCTTCCAGGTCGGTGATGTCAGCCTGTTCGAACTGGGTGACGTGCGGAATCATCGCCCAGTTGCGGGCCAGGTTCGCCCCGGAGATCTTCTTGATGCGCGACAGCGGCTGCACTTCGGTTTCGCCGAACTTGCTGAAGTCGACCTTCGGCCACGGCAGCAGGTTCAGGCCACCACCGGCAGCAGCAGCGGCACCGCCGGCAGCCGGCACGCCACCGCTGAGCGCGGCCTTGACGAACTTCTGCACGTCACCCTTGGTGATGCGACCGCCCTTCTCGGTGCCGTTGATCTGCAGCAGGTCCACGCCCAGTTCGCGGGCGAACACGCGCACGGCCGGGGTGGCATAGGGCACCTTGGCCGGCAGCACGCCATCGGCGTTGAACTGCACCGGCGGGCTGGACGGCGTACCGGCAGAGGCGACCTCGCGGGCAGCCAGCTTGTCCGGCTGCGCCGGAACGGCGACCGGCTCAACCTTGGTAGCGGTCTCGGCAGCCGCCGGGGCGGCGGCAGCAGCAGCCTTGCTCGGGGCCGGAGCGGCGGCGCCTTCGGCTTCGATGATGGCAACCACGGCGCCCTGCGACAGAGTGTCGCCGACCTTGACCTTCAGTTCCTTGACCACGCCAGCCACCGAGGACGGCACTTCCATGGTGGCCTTGTCGCTTTCCAGCGTGACCAGGCCCTGGTCCTTCTTGACGGTGTCGCCCACGGCGACCAGCACCTCGATGACCGGAATGTCGGTGTAATCACCGATGTCCGGCACCAGGGCTTCAACGGCACCGCTGGCGGCCGGGGCGGCCGGAGCAGCAGCGGCCGGGGCCGGGGCGCTCTGGGCGGCGGCGGCCGGGGCGGCGGCCTTGGCCGGGGCCGGTGCGGTGGCAGCGGGCTTGGTGGCTTCGCCTTCGGCCACTTCGATCAGCGCCACGACCTTGCCCTCGGACAGGTTGTCGCCGACCTTGACCTTGATTTCCTTGACCACACCGGCGACCGAGGACGGCACTTCCATGGTGGCCTTGTCGCTTTCCAGCGTGACCAGACCCTGGTCCTTCTTGACCGTATCGCCGACGGCGACAAGCACCTCGATTACCGGGATATCGCTGTAGTCACCGATATCGGGGACAAGTGCTTCCTTGATTTCGGCCATGGGGATAACTCCGGCAATCTGGTGTAGGGAAACGTCTATTGTGCGGCCAGCGGGGGTCTGCGCCAACCGTTACAGGTGTTTTCAGTACGCACGCAGCCGGGACAGGCTGTTGCCCATGGGCGGCGGCTGCGACCAGTCGGTAGCGTATTGTCGGCAGGATGTCCGCTTCATGTCGCCAGTACGGCGGCCAGCGGATGCCAGGCCTGGCGCAGTCGTGGCAACGACCACGCCGCGTTGGCCGGGCTGGTGGAGGGCAGTGCCAGCAGCGTTGGCGGGGCCGCCAGGTGGGGCAGAACCCAGCGCTGGTACGCCTGCAGCGCGGCACCACCGTTGCAGCCGATCAGCTTCAGCTCAGGCAGCTGCGCGATCAGTTCCGGCAACGCATTGGGGACTTCCGTGCCACGCACGATGCCCGCATCCAGGCTGCCGCGTCGTTCGCAGCGGCCGATCACATCCCACAGGCCAATACCGGCGGCCTTCGCTGCCTGCAGGCGTTGCGCATAGTCCAGATCCGCAGCGAACCCGCAGATGTCGGCCACGATCGGCCAGAAGCGATTGCGCGGGTGGGCGTAGTAACGCTGCTCCTGCAACGACGCCACACCCGGCATCGAACCGAGCAGCAGCACGCGGCAGTCCGCGTTCACCTGCGCGCGCAGGCCGATGCACAGCATCGCCGCGCTCACATCTTCTCCAACTGCATGAATGTCACCGCACGCGGAAATGCCCATGAAAACAGGCTTTTCGCACCCTTCGCTGAACAAGGAAAACCATTTTTTAACGCGCGTCGGATTCGATTCATGTTGAGGCGACTACGTTGTGCTCGCCCCGCAACCGGGGGCCCAAAACAAGAAACATTAGGAGATACCCCCATGCGCTCCATCCGTATCCTGAGTCTCGCCCTGCTGACCTCCGCTGCCTTCGCACCGGCCGCCTTCGCCCAGGACAGCAGCTCTGCCGACACTGCCTCGGGCAAGCATTTTGCCGTGGTTGGCGGCATCTCGCTGCTGGAACCGAAGAACGATCCGATCACTGGCGTGAAGAAGACCGATGGCGGCCCGGCGCCGACCGTCAGCTTCAGCTACTACATCAACGACAACTGGGCCGTTGAGCTGTGGGGCGCGGCCGACAAGTTCGACAACAAGTTCAAGGGCCCGAACAACGCCCGCCTGGGCTCGGTCGAGCAGCAGCCGATCGCGCTGAGCGGCCAGTACCACTTCGGCCAGGCTGACAACGTGTTCCGTCCGTTCGTGGGCGTGGGCTACTACCAGTCGAGCTTCAGCAACGAGAAGCTGGGCAACGGCGCTGACACCGACATCCGCTTCAAGGATGCCAAGGGCGTGATCGGCACCGTCGGCGTCGACATGAACATCAACTCCACCTGGTTCGCCCGTGCCGACGCCCGCTACATGCGCGCACGCCCGGACATCAAGGTCGGCGGCGAGAAGATCGGCGAAGCCAAGATGGATCCGTGGACCGTCGGCTTCGGCATCGGCGCCCGCTTCTGATCCGCGCTGCACCTGCTTCATTGATGTAACGCGACGGGCCCTGCGGGGCCCGTCGTCGTTTCCGTCACCCGCGTTCTGTAGAGTCGAGCTTGCTCGACTATCGATCGGCACGGCAGTCGAGCAAGCTCGACTCTACAGACCGAATGCGGAGGCGCGATGGACGAAGTCGACCTGCTGGTGATCGGTGGCGGCATCAACGGTGCCGGCATCGCCCGTGATGCCAGCGGCCGCGGCCTGCGCGTGCTGCTGTGCGACCAGCACGACCTGGCCGCACACACCTCCAGCGCCAGCAGCAAGCTGATCCACGGCGGGCTGCGCTATCTGGAACAGGGCGAGTTCGGCCTGGTGCGCAAGGCACTGGGCGAGCGCGAGGTGGTCCGGCGCCAGGCCCCTTTCCTGGTTCGACCACTGCGTTTCGTACTGCCGTGGGAACCCCACCTGCGCCCACGCTGGATGCTGCGCGCAGGGCTGTGGCTGTATGACCACCTGGGCCGGCGCAGCGCCGCCTTCCCCTCCTCCCACGCACTGGACCTGCGGCATGACCCGCTCGGCACATGGCTCTCGCCGACGCTGCGACAGGCCTTCAGCTACGCCGATGCGCAGGTGGATGATGCGCGGCTGGTGCTGCTCAACGCACTGGATGCCGCGCAGCGGGGCGCACGGGTGCAGGTGCACTGCCGCTGCATGGATCTGCACGCCGAACAGGGCCGATGGCAGGCGCGGCTCGAAATGGCCGATGGCCGGCAGCAGCATGTAAGCGCCCGCGCGGTGGTCAATGCGGCCGGCCCATGGGCGGGCGGCCTGCTGGAACGGATGCAGGCGCGCAGCGGTGGCCCCGCGCTGCGGCTGGTACAGGGCAGCCACATCGTGCTGCGCCGGCGCTGGCCCGATGACAGCGCCTGCCTGCTGCAGCAACCCGACGGCCGCGTGGTGTTCCTGCTCCCGTTCGCCCACGATCATCTGCTGATCGGCACCACCGACACCGACTATCGTGGCGACCCCGCGCGCTGCAGCGTGCTGCCAACTGAAGTGGCGTACCTGTGCGAGGCGGCCAGTCGCTACCTGCGTGAACCGGTCGTGCCGGATGAGGTGGTCTGGGAATTTGCCGGCGTGCGCCCGTTGCTGGCCGACCCGGACCCGCGCGCGGCGAAGCTGAGCCGCGATTATCGCCTGCAGCTGCAGGTGGCCCCGGCACCGGCGCTGCATGTGCTGGGCGGCAAGCTGACCACCTACCGGGTACTGGCCGAAGAGGCGATGGACCTGCTGCGCCCGGCCCTGCCACAGATGGGGCAGGCCTGGACCGCTACCGGAGACCCGCTGCCCGGCAGTGACTGGGGAGACGCCGCACAGGCAGGCTCGCACCTGCTGGCACTGGCACCGTGGTTGCCCGCAGGTATCGCACAACGCTGGGCCGGAGCCTATGGCAGTCGCAGCGCGGAGCTGCTGCAGGGTGTACAGGGCCTGCACGATCTTGGCGAGGAGTTTGGCGGTGGCCTGCATGCCCGCGAAGTGGACTTCCTGCGCAAACATGAGTGGGCGTTCGACACCGACGATGTGCTGTGGCGGCGGAGCAAGCTGGGGCTGCGGCTGGATGCTGCGCAGGTGGCACGGCTGCAGGCGTGGATGGGGGGTCAGAGCCCTTTCCCACGGAAAGGGCTCTGACCCCGGTGTTGCTACGTGTGCCAACCAAGGTTGGCAGCTACCAGGGCGGCCGCGCGCGACGCGATCGATGCCGTAGGATTTCCCCATCGCTACCGGAGACGCTGCATGACGCCCCGCTACGTGCTGGCCATCGACCAGGGCACCACCAGTTCGCGCGCGATCCTGTTCGATCGGGCCGGCGACATCGTCGGCAGCGCGCAGCGCGAGTTCGCGCAGATCTTCCCGCAACCCGGCTGGGTCGAGCATGACCCGCGCGAGATCCTCACCAGCGTGTACGCCACGCTGACCGAACTGCTCAGCCGCGGGCAGATCGACCCACGCCACATTGCCGCGCTGGGCATCACCAACCAGCGCGAAACCACCGTGGTCTGGGACCGTGCCACCGGCCAGCCGATCCATAACGCCATCGTCTGGCAGTCGCGGCAGAGCCACGCGATCTGTGAGCGGCTGAAGTCCGAAGGGCATGAGGCACTGATCCGCGAGCGTACCGGCCTGCTGATCGACGCCTATTTCTCCGCGACCAAGGTGCGCTGGATCCTTGACCACGTAGACGGCGCCCAGCAGCGCGCCGAGCGGGGCGAACTGCTGTTCGGCACCATCGACAGCTGGCTGGTGTGGAACCTCAGTGGCGGCCAGGCGCACGTGACCGACTACAGCAATGCCGCGCGTACCCTGCTGTTCAACATCCACACGCTGGACTGGGACGACGACCTGCTGGCGCTGCTGGACATCCCGCGCGCGATGCTGCCGCAGGTGCGCGATTCCAGTGCGGTGTATGCGCACACCCGGCCGCAGTTCTTCTTCGACCATCCGATCCCGATCGCCGGCATCGCCGGTGACCAGCAGGCGGCGCTGTTCGGCCAGGCCTGCTTCCAGCCGGGCATGGTCAAGAACACCTACGGCACCGGTTGCTTCATGCTGATGCACACCGGCACTCAGGCGGTGCGTTCGCGCAACGGCCTGCTGACCACCATCGCCTGGGGCCTGGACGGGCGCGTGGAGTACGCGCTGGAAGGCTCGATCTTCATCGCCGGCTCGGTGGTGCAATGGCTGCGCGACGGGTTGCGCATGATCGAGCGTGCCGGCGACAGCCAGGCGCTGGCCGCGCAGGTTCCCGACAGCGGCGGGGCCTATCTGGTCCCGGCCTTCGTTGGCCTGGGTGCGCCTTACTGGCGCAGCGACGTGCGTGGCGCGATGTTCGGCCTGACCCGCGGCACCCGCAAGGCGCACTTCGTGCGCGCGGCGCTGGAGTCCATGGCCTATCAGACCCGCGATGTGCTCGATGCGATGCAGTCCGATGCCGGCATCGCGCTGACCGAACTGCGTGCCGACGGCGGTGCGATCGGCAACGACTTCCTGGCCGGCTTCCAGGCCGACATTCTCGGCGTGCCGCTGCTGCGGCCACGGCTGACCGAAACCACCGCACTGGGCGCGGCGTATCTGGCCGGGCTGGCGGTGGGGTTCTGGACCAGCCGCGAACAGATCGCCGCGCAGTGGGGCCTGGACCGGCGCTTCGAGCCGAAGATGGAAGTGGCCCGGCGCGAGAAGCTGTATGCCGGGTGGCAGCAAGCCGTGGCCGCCACCCTCGCCTTCCACGTCGATTGAGGGTAGTGCCGGCCGCTGGCCGGCAACCGCATGATCTTTGGCAGCGTTTGCAGATTGCCGGCCAGCGGCCGGCACTACCGCACGGTCAGAACGCCGGCAGCACCGCGCCCTTGTACTTGGTCTCGATGAAGGTCTTCACCTGCGGGCTGGTCAGTGCCTTGGCCAGCTTCTGCACGCGGGCGTCGTCCTTGTTGTCCGGGCGCGCGACCAGGAAGTTCACGTACGGCGAATCCTTGCTCTCGATCGCCAGTGCGTCCTGGGTCGGGTTGAGGCCGGCATCCAGCGCGTAGTTGGTGTTGATCAGGGCCAGGTCGACCTGGTCCAGCACGCGCGGCAGCATCGCCGAGTCCAGCTCGCGGAACTTCAGGTTCTTCGGGTTGGCGATGATGTCGCGCTGGGTAGCCAACGCATTGGTCGGGTCCTTCAGCTCGATCACCCCGGCCTTGTGCAGCAAGATCAGCGCGCGGCTGTTGTTGCTCGGGTCGTTGGGGATCACCACGTCGGCGCCTTCGCGCAGCTCGGCCAGCGACTTGATCTTGCGCGAGTACGCACCGAACGGCTCGATGTGCACGCCGATCACCTTGACCAGATCGGTCTTGCGGTCGCGGTTGTAGGCATCCAGGTACGGCTCGGTCTGGAAGTAGTTCACGTCCACCTGCTTCTGCACCAGCTGGTCGTTGGGCTGCACGTAGTCATTGAACACGCGCACGTCCAGGTCCACGCCTTCCTGCTTGAGGATCGGCTTGACCACCTCCAGGATCTCGGCATGCGGTACGGCCGTGGCGGCCACCACCAGCTTCTGCGAGGGCTCACCGGACTTGCCGCAGGCGGTCAGGGCCAGCGCAGCGGCGAGCAGGGGCAGCAACAGGGTCTTCTTCATGGGGGCAATGGGTCTCTCGGGGGGAGGGTCAGGCGTTTTCGTAGTTGCTCAGGGCCAGCTCAAGCAGCGCCTTGGCCTGCTCGCGCAGCATCATCGGCTCGACGATCTCGGCGTCCGAACCATAGTGCAGCACGTCCATCAGCAGTTCGCGCGAGACGCTGTAGGGCACCTTCAGCTCATAGCGGCCATCGGCCAGGAAACGGCCCTGCTGCTTTGAATGCCAGTGTTCGTCGGCCACCCAGCGTGCGGCCTTGGCGCTGAACAGGATGGTTGCCCAGCCCTTCGGGGCACCGGAGAAGATGCCGTAGCTGGCGCCCAGCTGCTCATCCAGCTCGCTGTCGGCCACATCGCGGGCGGTGCTGTCGATCACCCGCGCCTTGTGGATGCGGTCCACGGCGAAACTGCGCAGGGCTTCGCGGTCGTGGTCCCAGGCGTCCAGGTACCAGTTGTCGCGGTAGTGGGTCAGGCGCTGCGGCGATACGGTGCGCTTGGTCGGCTCGTCGGTGGAACGGGCGCGGTACTCGAACGCCAGCTGGCGGCGTTCCAGCACGGCCGAGGCCACGCTGCGGAAGCTGCCTTCATCGAACTTGCGGCCACGATGCGGGATCACCCGCACCCGGTCCACCGGCCAGCTGGACACACCCGCCTGCGCCGCCAGCAGGCTCTCAATGCGCTGCTGCAACGGTGCCAGCACCGACGACAGCACGCCGCCGCCAGTACGCGCCAGCAGATGCTGCGAGGCCAGCAGGGCGTGCAGCTCTTCCGAGCTGAGCCACAGGCCCGGCAGCTCGAAGCGGTCGCTCTCGTCGGCGTGGTAGCGGAAGCCGGCCTCGCCGTCGCCCTCGATCGGCGCCATCAGCGCATCGCGCAGGAAGGCCAGGTCGCGGTAGACGGTGGCGCGGGAACAACCGAGCTTGTCCTGCAGGGTCGCCACCGTCACCGGATAGCGCGCGGACTTGAGCAGACGATGCAGGGCGGTGATGCGTTCGTATCGGTCCATGCCCCCGATTATGTCCGAGTCGCGGGTCTTGTGTGGGACGTTTGGGCTATCGTGGGCGCCCCCGCCCCCATGGAAGCCCCGATGCGCCGGTTGCCTGCCCTGCCCCTGCTGGCCTGTCTGCTGCTGGCCGCCTGCAACGGAGCACCGCCCCCGGCGTCCTCCGCCGCCGTGGTCCCGGCCGCCGACCCGGCCCAGGCGGTGCTGGCCGCCAGCCAGCGATTTGCCGCCCTGCGCAGCTTCCATGCCGAGCTGGAGCTGCTGGGTGCGCCGCAGCCGGTGCGCAGTTCGATGGACTTCGTCGCCCCCGACCGCTTCCGGGTGCAGACCCCGGCCGGTGCGCAGACGATCATCGGCGATACCCTGTTCCTGCAGGCCGATGGCGCCATCCGCCAGGTGCCGGCCCCGGCGGGCCTGCTCGAACAGTGGCGCAATCCACTGCCGTTCGATGCCCTGCCCGCCGACCTGCAGGCCGAAGACCTCGGCGACCAGCTGCTGGATGGGGTCCAGACCCGCCACTACCGGCTGCGCGGTACGCAGCCCGGCGAGCGCCTCGAATACTGGCTGGATGCGCAGGGCCTGCCGCGGCAACTGGTACGCAGTGGCAGCAGCAATGGTCGCAGCTTCCAGCTGCGGCTGCGGTATTCGCGCTTCAACGACCCGGCACTGCGCGTCGATCTGCCCTGAATGGGCGATCGCGGCAACGCCTGCTGAAGCCGGTTTTGGATCGATTCGGACCGCCATCACGCTTCCAGTATCATCACCGGCTGTCAACCGCTTCGGAGAAGCCTCGATGTCCCTGCGCGTGTCCCTGCTGATTCCCCTGCTGCTGTGCGCGCCGCTGGCGTACGCGCAGGATGCCTCCGAACTGGCGGCGATGTCTTCGCCGTGGAGCGGCAGCGGCGGCGAGCTCGGCTTTGCCTCGGCGCGCGGCAACAGCAGCACCGAGAGCTTCAACGGCCGCCTGCGCCTGCGCTACACCGACGGTGACTGGGTGCACAGCATGGACCTGTTCGGCCTGCGCTCCAGCTCCAAGGTGACCGAGACCAACGACGACGGCACCACCACCCGCCGCAACAACACCACCGCCAACCGCTATACCGGCAGTGCCGGCAGCGCGCTGCAGCTGGGCGAGCACCGCCAGCTGACCGCGACGGTCCGTACCGAACGCGATGATTTCGCCACCTACGACCGCCAGAGCTCGTTCGGTCTGGGTTACGGCACCCGCCTGTGGAACACCGAGCGTTTCTCGTTTGATGCCCAGCTCGGCCCCGGTGTGCGCCGCACCCACAGCACCGAGGACGACCGCACCCGCACCGGCATGATCGGTCGCGGCCTGTTCGATCTGAAGTACTCGCTGACCGACAACACCGACCTGGTCAACACCCTGCTGGTCGAGTCCGGTTCGTACAACACCTTCGGCCAGAACGACTTCGGCGTGTCGGTGAGCATGAACGAGCACCTGGCGCTGAAGGCCGGCTGGCAGGCGCGTTACAACAGTGACGTGGCCGAGGACAAGCGCAAGACCGATACGCTGACCACCATGAACGTGGTCTACAAGTTCAAGTAAACAGAACGGGCGCCAGGGCGCCCGTTTTCTTTCGGTAGTGCCGGCCGCTGGCCGGCACTACCTGATGGCTCAGACGTCCAGCAGTTCGCCTGCGCCTGCGTCCAGCAGCATTCTCGCCACCTGCTGTCCCAGCGCTTCCGGGTCGCTGGCCGGGCCCACTGCCTCGGCACGCACCGCGCGGCCATCGCTGGCACTGCCCACCAGCCCCTGCAGGTGCAGATCCTGGCCCTGCCACTGCGCGATCGCCGCCACCGGCACATGGCAGCTGCCATGCAGCGCGCGGTTCATCGCCCGCTCCGCCTCGACGCAGGCACGCGTAGCGGCATCATCCAGGCCGGCGAACAGCGCCATCAGGCGCGTATTGCCACCATCGCATTCCACCGCCACCGCGCCCTGCGCCGGTGCCGGCAACCACTGCGGCGGCTGCAGACGCGCGACGATGCGATTGCCCAGGCCGAGCCGCTCCAGCCCGGCCACCGCCAGCACGATGGCGTCGTAGCCGCCGTTGTCGAGCTTGGCCAGGCGGGTGTTGACGTTGCCGCGCAGATCCAGCAGTTCCAGATCCGGGCGCAGCGCGCGCAGCTGGGCCTGCCGGCGCAGTGACGATGTGCCGACCCGCGCACCGATCGGCAGCGCGTCCAGCGAGGCGTAGAGGTTGGAGACAAAGCCGTCGGCAGGGTCGTGGCGGGTGAGCATCGCCGGCAGCGCGAACGGCGCGTCCAGCTCCATCGGCACGTCCTTCAGGGAGTGAACGGCGCAATCGGCCTCCCCACGCAGCATGGCCAGCTCCAGCTCTTTCAGGAACAGCCCTTTGCCGCCGATGGCCGCCAACGAGCGGTCCAGCACTTCGTCACCGCGGGTGCTCATCGGTACCAGTTCCACATGCAGGCCGGGGTGGGCATGGCGCAGGCGGTCGGCGACGTGTTCGCTCTGCCAGAGGGCGAGCGGGCTCTTGCGGGTGGCGATGCGGACGGTTTCCATCGGCACATTATCGCGCCTCCGGTGCGGATACGGCCAACGGCGGAGCCCCTCCTGGCTGGGGCGAACGGCTGGATCATTGCGTTTGGCCGGGCGGGGTGGGTTCGCGGGGGACGCCGTAAACCCATCCTTGGGGGCTTGGCCGCGGCATCCATGCCGCGGACACCCCCGCCACCCCACCCCGCCCGGCCTCTGACAGTTTCCGTGCGCGCCAGCCACGGAAGATCAAAAGAAAAGCGGAGCAACAGCGGATCGCTTCGCTCTGAGTCGAGCATGGCTCGACTCTACATTTCTCTCCCCCTCCGATAACACCAACGCTCTTGCTGTCCGACGCAGGAGACAACGAGAGGGTTGGGCCGGGGTGGGGTGGCGGAACCGTTGGCGTCATGGATGGCGCCATCGAGCTTACAGCGATGTACTTGCAGCGTGTCCCGCCACCCCACCCCGGCCCGACCCAGCACGTAGGAACACCGAGCCATGACCCGCTGTTGCTGTTGATGTTGATGTTGATTTCGAAGCAGTCGCGGCCGCAGGCCGCGCGGAACCCTACAGATGCCGCAGTTCCTGCTTCAGCGTCGCCACGCAGCGGCGGCTGACTTCCAACGGTTGCTTGCCATGCCGCAGCACCGCCTGCACCTGCCCGCCAGTGCCACGGCGCAGTTCGACCAGCTCATGCCGCGCCACCAGGCAGTTGCGATGGATGCGGATGAAACGGCTGGCGAATTCCTCTTCCAGCGACTTCAACGACTCCTCGATCAGATCCTCTCCGCGCGCATGGTGCACCACCACGTACTTCTCTTCGGCCTGCAGGTAGTGGATGTCGTCCAGCGGAATCAGCCGCAGGCTGCCACGCAGGCGCGCGCACAGCATGCTGCGCGCCTGCTGCCCGCTGTTGTCATGCGGCTGGCCGTCACGGCCGGCCAGGAAGGTGCGCGCACGCGCGATCGCCGCGGCCAGCCGCTCGGCGCGGACCGGCTTCATCAGATAGTCGATGGCCGCCGCCTCGAAGGCCGACAGCGCGTGTGCATCGTAGGCGGTGCAGAACACAACGGCCGGCCGCGGCTCGAAACTGGCCAGATGACGCGCTGCCTCCAACCCGTCCAGTCCAGGCATCGCGATGTCCAGCAGGACCAGGTCCGGCTGCAGTTCCGCGCACGCGTGCAGGGCCTGTTCGCCGTTGCCGGCTTCGGCCACCACGTCCACGCCCTCCTGCGCCGCCAGCAGGCTGCGCAGGCGCTCGCGCGCCAGCGGTTCGTCATCGGCGATGACTACCCTCACGATCGTTCCCTCACTGGATCGGCACTGTCACCTGGCAGGCATAGTAGCCCTCGCTCCAGCCAGCCGTCATCCGCGCGGCGCTGCCGAAGCGCCAGGCCAGCCGATGGCCGATGCTGTGCTGGGCGTGGCCAGCGCCACGCGCCAGGGCCAGCCCGGGCGCTTGCGGGTCGGGCGCCGGATTGCGCACGCGGATCTGCAGTTCATTGCCTTCGCAGGCCAGCTGCAGCTCGATGGTGCCGCCCTCAGGCAGGCGCGAGATGCCATGCAGCACGGCATTTTCGACCAGCGGCTGCAGCACCAGGCGCGGCAAAGGCTGATCCCACGGCAGTGGCTCATCACGCTGCCAGCGCACCTGCAGACGTTCGCCCAGGCGCAGCGATTCGATGGAGAGATAGCGCTCGGCCAGTTCGCATTCGTCGCGCAACGTGGAATCGCCCTCGCCCGCCCCCAGTGCCGCGCGGAACAGGTCGGACAGATCCAGCACTGCACGCTCGGCCACCGCCGGGTCGCGATGCAGCAGGCTGGCGATCAGGTTCATGCTGTTGAACAGGAAATGCGGCCGGATGCGCGCCTGCAGTGCATCGGCCTGCGCGCGTGCATTGGCCTGCACCTGCGCGGCCCAACGGTCACTCACATAGAAATAGCGCAGCGCCAGGGCGGTGATCAGCGCGGTGGTCGCCGCACTGCCCAGGGTGAAACGCCAGAAGCTGATGCCGCGCGCGAAGCTGTCACCCAGCACCGCGTACAGCGCATGCACGATGCCGGCGCAGACCACCGCGATCAGCGCCGCCAGCGCAATCGCCGTGACCGCGCCCAGCATCTGCGGCAGGCTCGACAGCGCCTGCCGCAGCAGGCACAGGCTGGCGGTCACCGCCAGCGCCAGCCACAGCGCAAAGCCACTGGCCGACAGCAGTTCGCCGAAGGTCCAGTGACGACTGCCATCGGGTGCCAGGGCCAGCACCACCACCACCAGCTCGGCCAGGCCGAGCATCGCCGCAACCCGCGGCAGGCGGCACAGCTCTGGCATCCAGGGGGGCGCGCTGGCCGGCGACATGGCTCAGGCAGCGCCCAGCCGGTCCTGCAGCCAGTCACCCAGCGCCTGGATTTCTTCGGCGCAGACCTGGTGGGCCATCGGGTAGCTGTGCCATTCCACCTCCAGCCCCAGCGTGCGCAGCGTCTGTGCGCTGTGCGCGGCCACCGGCTGCGGAATCACCGGATCGCTGCTGCCATGGGCCATGAATACCGGCACCTGCACCGCTCCATCCACCCGGGTGGCCGCATCGGCATCGGGAAGGTAGGTCGACAGTGCGATCAGCCCGGCCAACGGCGCGGTGCGCGACAGCGCGGCGGTAAGGATGATCGCGCCGCCCTGCGAGAAGCCGGCCAGGAAGATCTTTTCCGCGGCGATGCCGCGCGCGATCTCGCGCGCGATCAGCGCATCGAGCTGCGCCACCGATTCACGCACGCCGGCCATGTCGGCGCGCGAACGGAAATCCATGCCGACGATGTCATACCAGCCACGCATCGGCACGCCGTTGTTGATGGTGATCGGCCGCACCGGTGCATGTGGAAACACGAAGCGCAGCGCCGGCCAGTGCGGGCGCACCAGTTCCGGCACGATCGGCGCGAAATCGTGGCCGTCGGCGCCGAGCCCGTGCAGCCAGATCACCGACCATTGCGGCGAGGCGCCGGTTTCCTGTTCCACCGTTTGCAGCATGATGCGGCTCCTTCAAGTTCGAGCCGCATTATGCCGCTGGCGCGGGGCGATCAGTACAGGGGCGGCTGCTCGGCCGCTTCCCGGCGCAGCTGCGCGGCCCGCACCAGCACCGGCGGCGGAATGTTCTCTTCCGGGATGTCGAGCAGGCCCAGGCGATGCAGGAAGGCGCCCGGACCACGCGAAGAGGTCAGCGCCACCACCGGAATGGCCAGCACCATGCCGATCACCACCGGCGCCATCCAGGCGGCCAGCGACGGCGACACCGCCCAGGCCAGCACCCCCATGAAGGCGCCGAACACGCCCAGCCCGCCATAGCCGCGGATCAAGGCCATCCACGAAATGCCGCCATCGTCACGCTGCTGCGCGTCCCAGCCCGAATCGCGGCCGGACAGCACTTCGGCCACGCCGCGCGACTGCACGTACATCACCACCGGCGCCATCAATGCGGCCAGCACCGTTTCCACCAGCATCGACACGAAGGCACGGATCGCGCCACCACAGCCGCGACGGTCGACCGGATCGAGCAGCATCGCCAGGTAGCCCAGCACCTTGGGCAGCAGCAGTACCGCCATGGTGGCAGCAAACAGGCGCACCACCTGCTGCTCATCCTGGGCACGCCAGTACACGCTGGGCGACAGGTGCAGCAGGGCGTTGAAATCGATGCCCTCCTGGAACAGCGGGATGGCGATGCCGATCAGCATCAGCATCGCCCACATCGGCGCAGTGAAGTAATGACCGATGCCGATCAGCATGTGCGTGCGGCTGATCCAGTGCAGTCCGGCGCTGCCCACCACCTTGCCGTGCTGCAGGTTGCCCTGGCACCAGCGGCGGTCGCGCACCAGCAGGTCGGTCAGCGTCGGTGGGCCTTCTTCGTAGCTGCCACCGAGGTAGGGCACCATGTGCGCGGCCCAGCCGCCGCGACGCATCAGCGCCGCTTCGACGAAGTCATGGCTGAGCACGTGGCCACCGAACGGCTTGCGCCCCGGCAGTGCCGGCAGGCCGGCGTGGTCGGCGAAGGCACGGGTACGGATGATGGCGTTGTGGCCCCAGTAGTTGCTCTCGGCACCATGCCACCAGGCCACGCCGCGGGCGATCACCGGGCCGTACACGCGGCCGCCGAACTGCTGCATGCGCGCGAACAGGGTGCGCCCGCCGATCACCGACGGCAGGGTCTGGATCAGGCCGACATCGGCGTTGTGCTCCATGCCGGCCACCAGGCGCACGATGCTGTCGCCGGTCATCAGGCTGTCGGCGTCGAGGATCAGCATCTGCGGGTAGGCGCCGCCGAAGCGGCGCACCCAGTCGGCGATGTTGCCGGCCTTGCGCCCGCTGTTGTCGCCACGGCGGCGATAGAACAGCCGCGTCATGCCCTCCGGCACCCGCTCACGCAGTTCGGCGAACACCTGCTCCTCGGCGCGCGCGATGTCCTCGCGCCGGGTATCGCTGAGCACGAAGAAGTCGAAACGTTCGAGCTGGCCGGTGGCCGCCACCGATTCGTAGATTGCCTGCAGGCCGGCCAGCAGGCGCCGCGGATCTTCGTTGTAGGTCGGCATCAGCAGCGCGGTGCGGCTGTGTACGGTCGGCAGCGGTTTGTCCGGATCGATGCCCAGGCGGTAGCCGCGGTCGAACACTGCGGTCAGGAAGCCGGCCAGGGCGCTGGCGAAGGACAGCGCGATCCAGGCGAACAGGCCGACGAACAACACCAGCAGGCAGGCTTCGAGCACGCTGATGCCGTTGGCCGACAGCACCCGCCACATCATCCGCGTGGCCAGGGCCGTCATGGCCAGGGTGCCGCCGAAAATGTAGAACCGGCGCAGGCCGATCAGGCGCGGCGACGTACGATGCCGACGGACCTTCAGCGCGCCCTGGCGCAGGGTCTGCTCGGGCATCGGCAACGGAGATTCGGCCGGCAGCAGTGCCCAGCCGGCATCAAGCCCGGGCGTATCGGCTTCAGCGTGGATGGTCTGCACCCCCATTGCCGCCTACTCCGCGCAGTCGGCACGGCCGGCCATCCCGGCCGGGCTGCATGCACCAAGGTTCCCGGCGCGCTTTCCCGGCGCCCGCACTTGTCCTGGCTGCGTCGGCACAAGGCCACACAGTCGATGTCTGTCACTACCGGAACCCACACGATCTCCAACGGGGCGGAATCGAAAATGCGGCCCAGTCTAGGGCGCCGGATGTAAGCCGGGTGCGAAGGTCTACGCCGGGATTTCTCCCCATTCAGCCAATAGCAGGCGAGCGGGCGCGGTGCGCGCTGGATGTCACGATGTCGCCCCGGGTACTGGATCGTATCAAACGCGAACAGTTATCATTTCATTAACCAGGCAGGTCGCCGTCTTCCTCACGGCCCAGACCCACCCAGCTGCGCCGGTCCGAACCGCGCACCCCAGATGACCCATGGAAGGGGCTGGCTGCCGATTGCCTGCGCCTGCTGCTTCCACCGGGTCCCCCACCTCCCATGGAAGCCGTCATGTCCCTGCCGTCCCACCCCCGCTCCGCGCGCCTGCCGCGCACCCGCCTGGCCCACGCCCTGGCCACCGCCTGCCTGCTGACCCTGCCCGGCCTGGCCGCCGCCGAGGCCAGCGCCGATGCCTCCACCAAGGATCTGGACACCGTGGTGGTCACCGCCTCGGGTAACCAGCAATGGATCAAGGATGCGCCGGCCAGCATCAGCGTGATCAGCCGCGAGGACATCGAGCGCCAGCCAGTGCACGACCTGGCCACCCTGCTCAGCCGCGTGCCGGGCGTGACCGGTGGCCTCAGTGCGGTCGGCGAGCAGTCCAAGATCAAGCTGCGCGGCATGCCGTCCAATTACACGCTGGTGCTGGTGGACGGCAAGCGCATGGGCAGCTCGGCCTCGACCAACTACCGCCCCGACCTCGGCCGCCAGGATCTGAACTGGATCTCGCCCGACCAGATCGAGCGCATCGAAGTGGTGCGCGGACCGATGTCCTCACTGTACGGCTCCGACGCCATGGGCGGGGTGATCAACATCATCACCAAGCGCATCGGCGATGAGTGGCGTGGCAGTGCCACCCACAGCTATACCCGCCCCGTCGATGACACGCGCGGCGACACCCAGCAGATCGGTGCGACCTTCTCCGGCCCGCTCGGCGAACGCTTCGGCCTGCGTATCGGTGCCAACAGCATGCGCCGCGACTCGGACCGCTCCAACGGTGGTGTCTACGGCAACGCCTACGCCGGCGAGAAGGACCGCAACGTCGACGCGCTGCTGCAGTGGAAGCTCAGCGATGCGCAGGAACTGACGCTGGAAGCGGGCCACGGCGTGCAGCAGGCCTTCATCGACACCGCACTGGAGCAGCAGGACGAAGGCGCCTGGGGGGCCAGTGAACTCAAGCGCAGCTCGCTGGCACTCAACCACGATGGCACGTGGAGCTTCGGCAACTCGAAGATCAGTGCGTACTGGACCGAGTACAAGAACGACATCGGTGCCACAGGCCGCTCCGAAGCCACCGATACGATCATCGAGGGCAGCCTGACCACGCCGTTCACGCTGGGCGTGGAGCACCAGTTCGCCGTCGGTGGCCAGTGGAAGCGCCAGGAACTGACCAACACCGATACCATCGGCCGCGCGCCGATCGACTACGCCGGCAACCCGGTCAATGGCTCCAGCCTGGAAGTGGATACCTGGGCCCTGTTCGTCGAGGACGAACTGAAGCTGCACCGCACCGTGGCACTGACTTTGGGCGCACGCCTGGACCATCACGAGAAATTCGGCGGCCACGTCAGTCCGCGTGCCTACCTGGTCTGGCACCCGGCCGAGCAGTGGACGATCCGCGGCGGCGTCTCCAAGGGCTTCCGCGCGCCGAGCCTGACCGAGAACTCGCCCAATGCCGCCACCCAGTCCGGCGGTCGTGGCTGTACCTCGCTGATCCCGCTGGGCTACACCCGCGGCGGCTGCTACATGGCCGGCAACCCGGATCTGGATCCGGAGACCAGCACCAACCGCGAGATCGGCATCAGCTTCGACAATGAACGTGTCGATGCCGGCCTGACCTACTTCCATACCGATTTCAGGAACAAGATCGAGTACGCGCCGCTGGGCCGGTTCAACGGCATCTGGTGGACGCGCATGAGCAACGTCCAGCGCGCGCGTACCAGCGGCATGGAAGGCAACCTCAACGTGCGCTTCGGCGAGCACTGGCGCTGGCGCACCTCGGCGACCTGGATGAAGGAAGCCAAGAACCTGACCACCGGCCGCAACCTGATCGACACCCCGGAATTCTCGGGATACTCGTCGCTGGACTGGACGCCCAACACGGTGTTTTCCAGCAGCCTGTCGGCACAGTACACCGGCAAGCAGACCGGCGTGGCCACCACCTTCCTCAAGGCCTACACCCTGTATGACCTGACCGCGGCATGGAACGTCAACGAGGTACTGACCCTGCGCGGTGGCGTCAGCAACCTGGCCGACAAGAAACTGTATGCCGAAGGCTCCACCGACTACTTCGTGGCCGGGCGCAGCTACTTCATGAGCATGACAGCGCGGTTCTGACCGGCGGCGCGCGCCGCGATCGCGCTGGCAGCACGCCAGCGCGATCGGCGGTGTTGCGGATTACTCGCTTTCCAGCGCGGCCGCGGCCGCGTTCTGCGTAGCGGCCGTGCGTGCACGGTCAATCGCTACCGCCAGTTG
Source organism: Stenotrophomonas maltophilia (assembly GCF_023518235.1). NCBI lineage: Bacteria > Pseudomonadati > Pseudomonadota > Gammaproteobacteria > Lysobacterales > Lysobacteraceae > Stenotrophomonas > Stenotrophomonas maltophilia. The sequence continues at coordinate 3,892,953 of NZ_CP090423.1, read as the reverse complement.
CTGGCGTGCGAGCAGTTGTTGTGCCTGCACCACTTCAGGTGTCGGCAGGAGCACCGGTCCCGGTGCGTTTTCCGGTGTAGCAGGTGTGGTCATGCAACCTCCATGGACATCCCGCCGCCACCCGGGTTCAGCTGGGGTGGCAGCGGAACTGCGCACCCTATCCTAAAAACAAGGCGGATGGGTGACGGTGCGGCGCCCCGCCACACCACAACGAACAAGGCGGGCGTCACATTTTTGACGCCGAAGCTTGGATCCTGAATAGGACTTGCCCTATCATGAAAACGTTTTCCAACAGGGATGTTTCCCATGAATACCACTAACCTGTCCCAGTTCAGCCCGAAGTGGCAGTTCCGCTTCAACTTCTTCCGCCAGCACGGCGCCCCCAAGAATCCCGGCTTCAAGCAGGCCTGGAAGGCGCTGTCCTTCGGTGACCGCCTGAAGATCAACCTGAACTTCTTTGCGTTGTTCTTCGGCGCCATCTACCTGTTGATCCTGGGCATGTGGCGCAAGGCACTGGTGTTGATCGGCATCAACATCGTGCTCGCCATCATCACCATGTTCCTTCCGGACGTCGTGGGGCGCATGCTGTTCATCGCCATGAACCTGCTCGTCGCCTCCAGCACCAACTACAGCTACTACCTGGAGAAGGTGGAAGGACGCGCCAGCTGGAACCCGTTTGAAGGCATGTTCTGAGCCCTCAGAACTGCGCAGGGATGCGCGGCAAGGATGCAATCGACGCCCGGCCCCCGCCGGGCGTCTTCGTTTGCGGGATCAGGCCGCGCGGCGAGCCGTGACCACCGTTTCGGCCTGCAGGCGGAAGCGCGACACCGCCACCGCCAGCTGCTCGGCCTGTTCTTCCATCGCGCGTGCCGCGGCGCTGGCTTCCTCCACCAGCGCGGCGTTCTGCTGGGTGGTCTCGTCCATCTGCACCACGGTCTGGTTGACCTGCTCGATGCCCGCCGACTGCTCGCGCGAGGCCGCCGAGATCTCGGCCATGATCTCGTTGACCCGGCCGACCTGGCCGACGATCTCCTGCATGGTGCGCCCTGCACCGTGCACCAGCTGCGCGCCCGCGCCCACCTGGGCCACCGAGGCATCAATCAGTTCCTTGATCTCCTTGGCGGCGCCGGCCGAGCGCTGCGCCAGCGCGCGCACTTCACTGGCCACCACCGCAAAGCCGCGCCCCTGTTCACCGGCACGTGCTGCTTCGACGGCAGCATTGAGCGCCAGAATGTTGGTCTGGAACGCAATGCCATCGATCACCGAGATGATCTCGGCAATACGCTGCGACGAGGCTTCGATCTGCTCCATGGTCTGCACCACCTGGCTGACCACCTGCCCGCCTTCGCTGGCAACACCGGCTGCCGAGCCGGCCAGGGTATTGGCCTGCAGTGCGTGGTCGGCGTTCTGGCGCACCGTGGAGGTCAGTTCCTCCATCGAGGCCGCCGTCTCTTCCAGGTTGGCCGCCTGCTGCTCGGTGCGGCGTGACAGGTCGCTGTTGCCGGCGGCGATCTCGCCCGCGGCCAGGCGGATGCTGGCGGCCGACTGCTGGATCTGCCCGACGATGCCGGTCAGCTGCTGCACGGTGCTGTTGGCATCATCGCGCATCACCGCGAACACGCCATGGAAGTCGCCGTGCATGCGCGCGCTGAGGTCGCCGGCGGCAATGGCCCGCAGCAGCGTCGACAGTTCGGCCAGGTTGTGGTCGCTGACCTGCATCATGGTGTTGAGGGTGTCCACCATGCGGCGGAAATCATGATCGAAGCGCGACACATCGCCACGCACCGCGAAATCGCCGGCAGCAGCGGCCGCCGCCAGCTGCTGGATCTGCTCGTTGATCGCGGCCAGGTTGTGCTTGGTGGTGGCCATCGCAGCGGTGAACACCGCCTTCTCGCCCGGCAGCGCTTCCATGTCCACACTCAGGTCGCCCACCGCATAGCGCTGCATCACCTCCACCAGGCGCTGGGTGACGGCATTGCTGGCGGCCACCAGCTGGTTGCTGTCGGCGACCATGCGGCCGTACTCGCCCGGGAACGCGGTCGCGTCCATGCGATAGCTCAGTTCACCGGCCTCGTGGCGCCGCGCCATTTCCGCCTGTGCGGCCATCACCGCCTGCAACTGGCCGCGCATGCCCTGCATCGCGTCCAGCAGGCGGCCGACTTCATCGTTGCTGCGCGCCGGCAGCGTGCTGTCCAGCTTGCCGGCGGCCACATCACCGGCCACGCGCACGGCCTCGGCCAACGGGCGGATCGCCAGCCGGCGCAGCAGCACATACACGCCGACGCTGAGGGTCAGCGCCGCCACCACGCCCACCAGCAGGGTCAGCCACAGCAGCTGGCGCGCCTCGGCCACGATCACCGCATGCGGCATCACCACGCCCAACGCAAAGCGCTGCGGCGCATCGCCCACGCGCAGCGGCACGTACACGCGCACGTTGCCCTCGGCATCCGGGGTGAACGCCTCGAAGCGGCGGTCGGCCGCGATATCGGCCAGCATGCCGCGGGTCAATGCATCAGTACGCGGCTTGCCGATCTCGGCGGCATTGGCCGAGGCCAGCACCACGCCCTTGGGTGACAGCAGTTCGACATGGCCGGCGCCCATTGGCTTCAGCGTGGCCAGGTGCTTCTGCAAGGCCGCCAGCGAGAAGTCGACGGTGAACACGCCCAGGAAGGTGCCGTTCTCCACGATCGGCGAGCTCAGCGTGCTCATCAGCACCTGCTGGCCGGCGATGTCGTAGGCGTAGGGTTCGCTGACCTTGGGCAGCTTGTCGCGGCTGGGCACCACGTACCAGTCGGCCGAACCGTCAGCGGCCTCGGTGTAGTCGGTCATGGTCGACTGCTGCGGCTTGCCCTCGTGCCAGGCCCAGTAGCTCATGTAGCGGCCGGTGGCGTCGTGCATCTCGGTGTTGGCGAACTCGGCATCCTTGCCATCGAACGCTTCGGCTTCCCACATGGTGCTCTTGCCCAGCCATTCCGGATGGGTGCGCAGCTGCTCGCCGAGGACCGCGGCCAGGCTGGCGCGGTCCGGAACGTCGCCGCGTGCGCGCTGGGCCAGCACGGCTTCGACCATCGCATCGTTGCTGGCAAAAGCGGTGCCCAGGTCGGCGGCGACCTGGCGGGCCTCCGCATTGGCCTCGCTGGTCATGGTCTGGCGCGAGGCATCGATCAGGCTGGCACTGGCCTGGCGGTAGATCAGGAAGGCCGTCAGGCCGAAGCACAACAGCGCGATCAGGGCAGTGCCCAGCATCAGCTTGTGGGCGATGCTGCCCGGGCGGCGGGCAGTGGCGGAGCGGGAAGAAGGCATGGATGGGTCCGCAAGGCAGTTCAGGACGACCGGCACCGCGAGGCGCCGCGCAGGCGCGCGATCCGTCGCGCGGGCCCCCAGCGGCCGGGTCTGGCCAGGCACTGGAAGCGCACCGGGTTAGCGGCCGCCTACCCACGAGGTTGAGTCGCCCCGCCTACACATTGCTGAATCCGCTCAGGGACGGGTCATGAAGCGCCGCCCGCACAGCCACCTGCACCTACTCGGCCACGCGGTCCTTGATCCATTGCGCGCGCGGCAGGACCTCGATGCTGCCGGCCGCATACTGCTGCAGCACGTCATCCGGGCCGAAACGCGGCTGCCAGCCGAGCTCGCTGCGCAGCCGCGCACTGTCATAGACGCGATCGATGCTGAGCGGCAATGGCCAACCACGGTGCTCGAATTCGGCGAGCAACTTCGGGGCGCGGCGGGCCAGCACACTGCGCGGGCGCGCGGCCAGGTCCAGGCAATCCTCGCGCCGGAACGGAGTGGGCGCACAGGCGACGTAACGCGCGAACCCCTCGCCCGCATCCAGCAGCAGCGTGGCATGCGCGCTGGCCACATCACGCGCGTCCAGGCCACGATGCAGGCGGAACATCGCCATGCGTTCGGGAGGCTCGGGGAAGCAGCGGCCCATGCGCAGTACGCGCACGCTGAACCCGGGCGCCACCGCAGCCTCGGCCAGGGCCTCGGCCTGCAGCTTGGTACGGTGGTAGATCGTGCGCGGCAACGGCTCGGTGTCTTCGTCGATCCAACGGCAGCCGCCGGCGACCACCGCATGGCCGTACAGCGCCGTGGTACTGGTCAGCACGAAGCGCCGCGCGCCCGCCTCGCGTGCCGCCTGCAGCAGGTGGGCCGTGGCGTCCACATTGATCTGCTGGAACACCGCATCGGGCACCAGGCCCACGTGCGGTGCGTGCAGGGCGGCGGTGTGGATCACCGCGTCGACACCCTGCACCGCGCGGGCCACAGCCTGACGGTCGGTGACATCGGCAATGATGCGGGTGGTGGCGAATGGGCTGCGATCCAGCCCCACCACTTCATGGGTCGCCGCCAGCGCACCGAAGATCGCGCGTCCGATCCGCCCGGAACTGCCGGTCAACAGAATCTTCATTGAGTCCATTCACTCGAGGCTCCCGGGAACTACCGGGATGCTGCGATTCTAGGCAAGCCATCGGTCATCTGCGATAGCACCGGCGCCAACGCTGTGTTTGCCACCGTAGCGGCGCGTGAACGCGACTGCGACGTGGCGTGAAGGCTGCGCCGCCCGCGCGGACATGGCCTTAGCCGGGCATCGGCAAGGATGCTGCTTTCCTCCCTGCTCTGGAGAGTTCCCATGGCCGACCCGCATCGCGGCACTTCCCAACGCGGCTTCGCTTCGATGGACCAGGACAAGCAGCGCGCGATCGCCGCCAAGGGCGGCCGTGCGGCGCATGCCTCCGGCAACGCGCACGAATTCAGCCCGGCCGAAGCGCGCCTTGCCGGCCGCAAGGGCGGCCAGGCCATCAGCCGCGACCGCCAGCACATGGCCGCCATCGGCCGCGAAGGAGGTCACGCCCGCCACGCAGGCATGCGGCAGCAACAGCAACAACCGGCCGATGAGCCGCTGGCCGAACGCTCGCCGCGGCAGCAGGGCTGAGCAGGCTACGGACGGGCCGCCTGCCTCGCTCAGCGGTGAGCCAGGATATTGAGCAGGCGCCCGAACGGATCGCGGACGAAGAAGCGACGCACGCCCCACGGCTCGTCGGCCGGCCCGTATTCCAGTGCGATGCCAGCCGCGTGCACGCGGTCAAGCACCTGCTGCAGATCGTCCACCTCGATCGACAGGTCCGGCACCGGTGCACCGCCGCCGCCTTCGCTGGCGAAACTGATCTGGGCCAGCGCGTTGCCCTGGCCGCCGTGGGTGACGATCCATCCATGGTCCATCACTACCGGCATGCCCAGCAGACCGGTATAGAAGGCCGCCGCACGTGACGGGTCCGGGGTGGCGATGTTGGCGACGACACGTTTGACAGCCATGTGACTCCTTCGACGGAAACAGAAGAGCCCCGTCGCTGACGGGGCCCCACATCTTGCCGCTTCAACCGGCGCGACTCACACGCCCATGCACAGATCGATCACACAGGTGTTGTACGCCTGCTCGCACTCGGTGGCATCTCCGCCGGTGGACAGGCACGCCTGATAGGCCCGCCAGCACGGCCGGTCGCAGGGTTCCACCGGCCCGGCCACGGCCACCGAACCGGTACAGGCCAACGCGAACACCGCCGCCGCGATCACTTTCCTGAAAGTACGCATCGATATCACTCCTTGATAGGCCTGGTGAGCCCAGGCCGGCCCACGGTAAAGCGGCCGCCGGGAGACCACGTGAACGCCTCTGTCACGCAAAATTAACGCGTTCATAAAATTTCCTTCACACTACTGGGGGGTGTTGTCGCGCCTTGGCGTTAACGGCGTTGTTGACCGTCAACCAAGGAAGTTGTCCGATGAATCACCCGCTGTACGGCCGTTCGTCCCGCTCCCTGTCGCACCGCCCGCTGGCGCTTGCCGTTGCCAGTTCGCTGCTGCTGGCTACCGCGCTGCCCGCCCTGGCCAGCGAATCACTTGATGCCTGGCAGCAGCAGCGCCAGCTGCAGGCTGCGTGGGCGCAGCCTGCCACCGGCACGGCACCCGCAGCGACGGCCGCTGCCCCTGCGGCGACTCCCCCCGCCATTCTCGGCAACCCGGGTGACCCGGCAAGCTGGCGCAGCGACGAATTCAATGCCGATTGGGGCCTGGCTGCGATGGGGGCCGACCATGCCTACGCACGCGGCCTGACTGGCAAGGGCGTGCGCCTGGCGCTGTTCGACTCCGGTTCGGCACTGGCCCATCCCGAATTCTCCGGCCGCAACACTTCCAGCATCACCATCGGCGCGGACTGCGCGACACCGGGCGTAGTCGCAGGTGCCGGTGCTTGCGGGCAGACCCGTGGCGAACAGCCCGGCTACAACTACTACGGTCTCGGCGCCGGCGTTCCGGCAGCACTCGCCGCACGCCTGATCGCCGCCGGCCAGCCGTACGGCTTCAGCTATGCCGACCACGGCACGCATGTGCTGGGCACCATCGGTGCCAACCGCGATGGCACGGGTATGCACGGCGTGGCATTTGGTTCAGACCTCACCGCCGCCCGGGTGTTTGGCGACACCTACTACGAGTGGCGCCTGGATCCGGACAACTACTACCGTCCGCGTGCTGTCTATCGAACTGATCCGGACGACGCCGCGACACTGGACATGTATGCGCAGATCCAGGCGCAGGGCGTGCGCGCCATCAATCACAGCTGGGGCATCTCCACGCGCAACATGACCGCCGCCGCGCTGGACCAGCAGTACGCCAACATCGGTGCCGACTACGGCGTGTACGGCAGCATCTACGCCAGCAATGGCGATACCCCCGGCTCCACGCTCATCCAAGTGTGGTCAGCTGGCAACGGCAGTGGCGCCGTCGCCGGAATCACGGCCGCCATGCCGCGCTGGAAGCCCGAACTGGAACCGTACTGGCTGGCAGTGGCCAACGTCCGCCGGCCCAATGCTGCTGCGGGCGAAACCGACTACGTGATCGATGGCAGTTCCAGCATCTGCGGCGTTGCCGCCAACTGGTGCATCTCGGCTCCCGGTACCGACATCCTGAGCACCATCGTGTCCGGTGATATCCAGGGCCGCGTCGAGAACACTTCGGCCTACGTCCGCCTGATCATCGACAGCGAGAACACCCAGTACGTCTATGGCACCAAGACGGGCACGTCGATGGCGGCGCCACACATCACCGGCGCGCTCGGCCTGCTGATGGAGCGCTTCCCGTATCTGGACAACGCCCAGGTGCGCGACGTGCTGCTGACCACCGCGCGCGACCTGGGTGCAGCAGGCATCGATCCAATCTACGGCTGGGGCATGGTCGATCTGAAGAAGGCCATCGAAGGCTACGGTTCGCTGCGCGTGGACACCAACGTGGTGATGAACCAGAAAGCCGGTGGCCTGAAGGTCTGGGAAGGCGACGCCTGGGACAACTGGACCAATGACATCGGCGGCCCCGGCAAGCTGACCAAGTCCGGCATCGGCTGGCTGCGCCTGAGCGGCAACAACAGCTTCAACGGCGCTGTGCTGCGCGACGGCACGCTGGAATTGAATGGCACCAACACGCTGACCTCAGCGGTCGAGGTGCAGGGCGGCCAGTTCCTGCTCAACGGCAGCCTGGTCTCCACCGCACTGAACACCAGCGGCGGCGTCAGTACGGTCAGCAGCAGCGGCCTGCTGAAGAACAGCAGCCTGACCGTCAACGGCGGCGTGGTGTCGTTCAACGGCACCCAGACCGGCGGCACCACCACGGTCGGCGCCAACGGCCTGCTGAAGGGCATCGGTACGCTGGGCACCACCCGCGTGGACGGCATCATCGCACCGGGCAACTCGATCGGCACACTCACCATCAACGGCAACTACGTGCAGGGCGCCACCGGCGTGTATGCCGCGGAACTGGCTCCGGGTGGCCGCAGCGACCAGCTGCACGTCACCGGCACCGCCACGCTCGGCGGTACTCTGGTCGCACTACCGGAACCGGGCGTGTACTACCTCGGCGAACAGTTCAACTTCCTGCGCGCCGACGGCGGCGTCAGCGGCCAGTTCGCCAAGACCGACTTCAGCGCGTTCTCGCCGTTCCTGCAGTTCAGCCTGGCCTACGGCGCCAATGGTGCGCGTATCGACGTTGCCCGCGGTGCTTCCCTGACTACCGCTGCCACCACCCCCAACCAGCGCGCAGTGGCGGGTGCCGCTGACCTGCTGCCGATCAACCAGGGCCTGCCCAAGCCGCTCACCCAGCTGTTCCCGCAGCAGGTCGGCGGCGTGCTTGACGGCCTCAGTGGCGAGCTGCATCCGGCCACCGCTCTGGCCCTGGTCGAGGGCAGCCGCTATGTGCGCGATGCCGCGCTGTCGCGCCGTGCCGGTGCCGCCGCGCCCGGTGCCGAGACCGGCGATGCGACCGGTGCCTGGGTCCAGGCGATCGGTGGCAACGGCAAGCTGGACGGTGATTTCAACACCGCCCGTACCGAAGCCAACAGCAACGGCCTGCTGGTCGGCATCGACCGCGAGGTCTCCGGCTGGCAGCTGGGTGTGCTGGCCGGTACCGGCCGCACCGACGTGAAGCAGCAGGACCGTCGCGCCAAGTCGAAGATCGACAACACGCATTTCGGTGCCTACGCCAGCCACAGCTGGGGTGGCTTCGGCCTGCGCGGCGGTGTGGCATGGAGCCAGCACGAAGTGAAGAGCACGCGTGAAGTCGGCTTTGCTGGCTTCAGCGACAGCCTGAGCGCACGCTACGACGCCCGCACCCGCCAGGCCTTCATCGAGGCCGGGTACCGCTTCGGCGGGCCGGAAGCCGGGCTGGAGCCGTACCTGCAGGTGGCGCGCGTTGAAGTGGACCTCAAGCGCATCAACGAACGCGGCGGTGCGGCGGCACTGCGTGGCGAGGTGGATGACACCGGCACCACCATCGCCACCGCCGGCGTGCGCTTCGACAAGGGCCTGAAGGCGTCGTTCCAGCAGGAAAGCTGGCTACACCTGCGCGGCGGCGTCGGCTATCGCCGTGCCTCGGGTGACCGCAGCCAGGTGGCCAACCTGGCCTTCGCTGACGGCGCGACCACGTTTGCGGTGAACGGTGCACCGATTGCCGACAGCGCGGTGGTGGCCGAGATCGGCCTGGCGGCCTGGTTGAGCCCGCGCCAGCAGCTGGAACTGGGCTACAGCGGCCAGTTCGGCAGTGAAAGCCGCGACCATGGTGCCAATGCACGCTGGTCGATCCGCTTCTGACACGACCTGCCCTTGACGGGTTGGGGCGGCCTCACGGGCCGCCCCTTTTTTACATCCTGCGCCCGATGATCAGGCCGCCTTCATCGCGTGCTTGCGCGCGCGCATCACGTTGTGGCACTCCTGCACGTCCGGCAGCAGCTGGGTGACTTCCTGGCGCACCCCCGGCGGCAGATCGTTCTCCTTCAGCACATCCTTGAATGCGCCGAGCAGACGGTCCTCGGATTCTTCCAGTTCGGCCACATAGCCGTAGTTGGTGTCGCCGAACGCCGCGCGCACCTTGCCGTAGAACTGCTGCATCGAACCGACCAGGGTGCCGTGCTCGGCCGGCTTGCCACCGCTGGCGGCCACCGAGCCACTCAGCGCGGCGACGATCCTGCCCTTGACGCCGGCGATGCGGACGAACAGCGCCGACAGCTCGGCATCCTTCACCTTGGTGGCCGCTTCCTCGTAGAACGACTTGCCGTCGCGGGCAATTTCAATCAGGTCGTTGAGGCGATGTTCGATGGTGGACTGGGTGCTCATGGCGTTGCTCCTGTCTTCGGATCGGGGGAGAAAAGCAGCGTTGACTGCGCTGCCTGTGGGACCACTGTGGACACGTTGGTGTGGTTCGCGGGTGAGCAGCGATTGATGCCTGCCTCACTTCACCCAACCCGCACTGACTGCTTCACGCCACAGCCGCGTGCGGCTCACATCAAAGCGACCTCACGTGGTCACCAAGGCACGAAGAGAATGATCAGCACGATCACCAGCACGGCAGCGAGTGCTCCCATCAGCACATTTCTCTGGCGCCAGCTGGGCTTCGGTTTTCCGGGGGTATTCATGGCTTTCCTGCCTGCCTCTGTGGATGACCCCGGCAGACTGCGGGATGGGCGACAGCGCCTGCGTGCAGAACGCGTGCAGGCGAGGTGCAGGTCACTGTGGTCACTGTGGTCACTGTCGATTCCCGACACCGTCACGCGTCGGAACAACAAGGGCAGGCCCTTCCGTCTGCAGGAGCACACCGATGTCCCCGACACTCACTGCCTTTGCCACCTCCCCCGACCGCGGCCAGGGTCTGGCCCGTGACATGCGCGTGCGCTGGGCGCTGGAGGAACTGGGCATTGCCTACGACGTGCAGCTGCTCAGCTTTGCGCAGATGAAGCAGCCCGCCCATCTGGCCCGCAATCCGTTCGGCCAGATTCCCACCTGGCAGGAGGGCGAGCAGGTGCTGTTCGAGTCCGGCGCGATCGTCCTGCACCTGGCCGAGCAGCATCCCGGTCTGCTTCCGGCCGATCCGGACGCCCGCCTGCGCGCGATCATGTGGCTGTTCGCCGCCTTGAACACCGTGGAGCCGCCGATCGTCGAGCGCTCGATGGCCTGGGTGCTGGAGCGTGAGCAGCCCTGGTATGCGCAGCGCTTGCCGATGCTCGATGAGCGGGTGCGCACGCGGCTGTCGCAGCTGTCGGCGGCGCTGGGCGCTGCCACCTGGCTTGACGGAAGGTTCAGCGCTGGCGACCTGATGATGGTCTCGGTGCTGCTGCGGCTGAAAAGCAGCGGCATCGTCGATGAGTACCCTGCGTTGGCCGCGTATGTGGCGCGCGCAACGCAGCGCCCCGCCTACCAGCGTGCGTTCGCCGCGCAGCTGGCCGTGTTCCAGAATGCGTAGCTTCACCTACACACAGACTTCACCGCCGGTGGGCTCCGATCGCGTTCGTCGGCCATCCGCAAGGACCTCCCGTGAGCCACTCATCGCACTCGCTTGCCTACCTGCTTGCCCGCCTGCTGCTGATGGCGCTGTTCCTGGTCTCCGGGCTGGGCAAGCTCGGCAATCTGGCCGGCACCCAGGGGTATATGGAAACCATGGGCGTGCCCGGCATCCTGCTGTGGCCGACCATCATCTTCGAGATCGGCAGCGGCCTGTGCATCCTGTTCGGCTTCCAGACCCGGCTGGTCGCCATCGTGCTGGCCGGCTTCAGCCTGGTCACCGCGTTCGTCTTCCACCACAACCTCGGCGATGCGACCCAGCAGATCATGTTCCTGAAGAACCTGGGCCTGGCCGGTGGCTTCCTGTTGCTGGCGTGCACCGGCGCCGGGCGCTACAGCATCGACGGGCGCGGCCGGCGCGGCTAGGCGCCAACCGGCCCTGCCACCGTATCAGCGACGCAGCTCGGCCTCCGGTGCCAAGGTGTGGATCACCTTGCCCTGCGCATCAAGGAATTCGATCGCGCCATAGCCTTCGGCGGTGACCGTCAGGCGCAGGCGGGTGCGGTCGGCCTTGTCGTTCAGCGCAATGGCCGGCGTGCCATCGGCGCCGACCACCAGGCCGATACGGGTCGGTGCCTGCACGCCGGGAATCAGCTTGTTGTCGAGCGCCGGCTCGCGGATCAGCTTCGGCGCCTGGTTGATCGAAAAGCTCACCTGCCCGCCGGGTGACACCCGCCACCCGATCGCATCCATGGCCGGATGATCCAGCGCCAGCACCGCCATGCCACCGTCGACATCGGCGGTGCCGAAGCCACCGCGCTCGCTGCCCTTGTCGTCGTACAGCACCATGCCGGCCACGTTGAAGGCGCGCTTGTACTGGATGCCGTCGATGATCGGCGCCGGCGTCTTGCCGGACAACGTCATGCGGATCACGCCCTGCTCGTCGACGATATCGATGCGGCGCGCGGTGATGCGCTCGCTGTCCGGCGCTTCCACGCGTGTCTGCGGCGCCTTGTCCACGATCAGGCGCTGCAGGGTTTCCACTGACGGGCGCCTGGGCGAAACAGCGTCGTCGGACGCAGCGACCGCCACACTGGGGAGGAGGAAGAAAACCAACCACAGGCAGGAACTGCGCATCAGCGGACCTCCATCCGGGAATGCAGCGGGCGTTGGCAGGCCACCTGCACCAGCATCAGCTGCGCCACCAGGATCAGCATTGCGCAGCCGGACAGCAGCCACGGGTCGATGTACCACTGCGCATTGAGGCTGAATTCCCCGGCAGAAATGCGCTTCCAGCCGTTGAAGTGCTGCATCGCTGCCACCACGAAGGCGAAACCGCCGCACGTGTAGGCAAGCCACGGCACCACGATGCGGCCAGGCCGCGCGAACAGCAGCAGCACGCCCAGCACGCCGATGACCGTGCGCTGCACGCGGCAGTACGGGCAGACATAGGCCAGCCCGCTCCATTCCACCGACCACGCCAGTACGCTGATCAGCACACCCACGGCGCCTGCGATATACAAGGCCCTGGGTGTGATCGTCATGTTGCCGTTGTCTGCCATCTGGTGACTCCCTGCGCTGAGGACCCGCGCAGGGTAGCGCGGTTGGCGCCGTTCCGGCTCAGCGCAGCGGATCGGCCGATACCCCCTCGCGGGTGATCTTCACCGGCAGGATGTGCCCCTGCGCATCGAACTGCAGGCGTTCGATGGCGGTCTGCCGATGGTCGCGCGCGCGGTCTCCCAGCGGCCGGCGATGGTAGACGATGTACCAGCGGTCACTGCCCGGCACCTGGATCACCGAGTTGTGGCCGGCACTGGTGGCGATGGCAGGGTCCTGCTGCAACACCTTGCCGATGCGCTTGAAGGGCCCGGTGGGTGCATCGGCGATGGCGTAGGCCACCGAGTAATCCGGCCCACCCCAACCGCCTTCGGACCACATGAAGTAGTAGTGCCCACCGCGCTTGAACATCAGCGGGCCCTCGACGTACTCCGGTGCGGGCGTGATCTCCTTGAACAGCGTGCCATCGGCCAGCGGCAGCACACCGCTGAAATCGTCCTTCAGGCGCACGATGTTGGCGTGCTTCCAGCCGCCGTAGATCATGTACCAGGCGCCGTCGTCATCGCGGAAGACAAACTGGTCGATGGGCTGTGCGCCGTTGTGGAACGCGCCCACCAGCGGCTTGCCGAGCAGGTCCTTGTACGGCCCTTGCGGGTGATCGGCCACGGCCACGCCGATGCCGCCGAGCTCGCCATCGTTCTGGATATCGTTGGCGGCGAAGAAGAAGTAGTACTTTCCCTTGTTCTCCACCACCGAAGGCGCCCACATCGCGCGCCTGGCCCACGGTACCGCCCTGGCGTTCAGTACGTCGGCATGCTTGGTCCAGTGCAGCAGATCGGGCGAAGAAAACGCATCGAAGGTGGTCTGCGCGTCGTAGTCCGTCGAAGTGGTCGGGAATATCCAATAGCGGTTTCCGAATACCGCTGCTTCCGGGTCGGCATACCAGCCCGGCAGGATCGGATTACCCGAGGTGACTGCCGGCGCGGCCTGCGCACACGTTGCCCCTGCCGCCGCCATGCAGGCGGCCATCATCCACGTACCCAACGCCATGCCGTGCGCTCCCGTGCTGGATCGATAGGCGCATCTTAGATCGATTCAGGTGCGGGTGCGAAGGCAGGCAGCCCCGCGTCGCATGCGCAGTGGGATGCAGGCCTCAAGCTTTCTTGATGACGGTGCGCTTGCCGATGGTGCTGGTCTTGCCCGCCGTCGGCCTGGCCAGACCGGGAATCAGGAAATCGGTGACCTTGTGGCCCTTGGATACCTTGGCCGCCAGCCAGCGCGGCATGCGCCCGCGGCCACTCCAGGTCAGACGCTTGTATTCCGGATCGCGGTACTTGGGGGCGACTTTGCCGGATTTACGACGGGCGGGTCTGCGCGCGGGTGCGGCGTCTTCGGCAGCGCCTTCGCCAAAGAGTTCTTCGATGGTGTAACCGGCTTCGGCCGCGGCGGCCTTCAACAGGCGGCGCACCGCTGCAGCCGGGCGACGGGTGGTGATCAGGGCCTTGCGCTGTTCGGCAGCCACCACCAGGGCGCCCAGCTCGCGCAGGCTGAGCGATTCGATATCGATAGTCATGGAGGGGAAGGTCCATGTTGGCGGGCGGACTGTCAAGCTGGCTTTGCCGCAGACGCCAGGCGCCCGGCGCTCCTTACGGGTGAATTGCGTAGACGAAGAATGCGTCGTCGCGCTGCCAACCCAGGCCTTCATAGAGCCGCTGGGCAGGCAGATTGCTGCGGCCGGTCTGCAGTTCCAACCGGCCGGCACCACGCCGGCGTGCTTCGTCTGTCGCTGCGATCATCAGGGCGCGGGCCAGGCCCTGGCGGCGCGCCGATTTCGCGATGTACAGGTCATAAAGAATGAAACTGCGCTGTGCACTTACGGAATCGAACAGTGGGTACAGCTGGGTAAAGCCGACGATTCCGTGGTCTTCGGCTTCGATTACAAGCACCAGTGAATCACCGCTCTGCAACCGCTCACGCATGAAGCTGGTGGCCAGTTCAAGATCGGCGGGCTGTTGGTAGAACTGCCGGTAGTCGTTGAAGAGTGCAGCGACCTGGGGGAGGTCGGAAGACGCCGCGATGCGGATGGTGGGTGCCATGGGGAGCCTCCGTGCAGAGGCCTGAGCGTGGCGCTGCGGGTGTGAGCGCGGTGTGGCGGGCGATGGCGGCACTGGTGGGCCCATCAGGATTCGAACCTGAAACCAAGGGATTATGAGTCCCCTGCTCTAACCGTTGAGCTATAGGCCCTGTGCAGCGCCACAGTGTAGTGGAGCCCCCCCTTCCCTCGCTACTCAGTCATCAACGGCAAGCCCCTTCGAGACCTGCCGCAACCGAGCTTCAGCAGCCTCTGCGTACACCTGCATCTGCAGCAGATCCTTACGGAACCAGGCTACGTCGCTTTTCGCTCCCTCCAACCCCGACCGATTCTCTCCCCCCTCAAACAGTCCCGCACCAGACTGCGTCAGCAACGCGAACGTGGCGCACCGGGCAAAGTCCCAGCGATCCTCCAGCTCGTCCCGCATCACATCATTCCAGTCCAGCAGCGGCGGGAAATCGGGAAAGCCTCAATCCGAGGCAACGGGCTCAACATCATTCATCGTTGTACTCCAGATGCAGGGGTGATCAAAGCAACAGCCCGCCCCAGGAGTGGTGTGGCGTGTTGCGCGTCTGCATCGGTACCGGGTGTCCGATCCGCCTACGAGGTGTGTTGAGCAACCGCCGAGCCAGCGTGCAGCTGTCGCAGGGAGAATTCAAACGGCAGATGCGACACCGGGTAGGCGCAGCGGACTGGGCCTGGCGCTACCAAGCGGGGAGTTGTGGGACGAATAGTGTTACGTAATGCTCGTCAAACAACGCGCCTCACACGTCCACGTGAAAGCGCAAGCCTCTGTTTATAGGGAATTTTATCCACGACGCGATTGGAGCCCGCCAGAATAGTGTTACGTAACCAATACGAATCCAGACAAGAAAAAACCCCGCCGAAGCGGGGTTTTTCTCAACACATCAGCGCAACCCGGAAATCAGTCGATATCCAGGAAGCTGCGCAGCTGCTCCGAGCGGCTCGGGTGACGCAGCTTGCGCAGGGCCTTCGCTTCGATCTGGCGGATGCGCTCGCGGGTCACGTCGAACTGCTTGCCGACTTCTTCCAGCGTGTGGTCGGTGTTCATGTCGATGCCGAAGCGCATGCGCAGCACCTTGGCTTCCCTCGGGGTGAGGCCGGCCAGCACGTCGCGCACGGTTTCAGACAAGTTGATGTTGGTGGTGTTCTCGATCGGGGACTCCACGTTGGTGTCCTCGATGAAGTCGCCCAGATGGGAATCCTCGTCGTCGCCGATCGGGGTTTCCATCGAGATCGGCTCCTTGGCGATCTTCATCACCTTGCGGATCTTGTCTTCCGGCATGTCCATTTCCTTGGCCAGCTCCTCCGGCGTGGCCTCGCGGCCGTACTGCTGGAGCATCTGGCGGGAAATGCGGTTCAACTTGTTGATCGTCTCGATCATGTGCACCGGAATACGGATGGTGCGTGCCTGGTCGGCGATCGAGCGGGTGATCGCCTGGCGGATCCACCAGGTGGCGTAGGTCGAGAACTTGTAACCGCGGCGGTATTCGAACTTGTCCACGGCCTTCATCAGGCCGATGTTGCCTTCCTGGATCAGGTCGAGGAACTGCAGGCCACGGTTGGTGTACTTCTTGGCGATCGAGATCACCAGGCGCAGGTTGGCCTCCACCATTTCCTTCTTGGCCTTGCGCGCCTTGGCTTCACCGTAGGCCATGGCACGGCTGATTTCCTTCAGCTCTTCCAGGTCCAGCTGGGTCAGCGTCTCGATATCGATCGTCGCCTGCTGTTCGGCGATGATCTGGTCCTTCACTTCGCGCAGCGCCGAGGACCACTTCTGCTTGCGCTTCAGTGCGTCTTCCACCCACTCCAGGTTGGTCTGGTTGCCTTCCCAGGAACGGATGAAGTCCTTGCGCGGCATACGTGCGGTGACGGTGGCCAGGTTCAGCACGCGGCGCTCATGGGCCTTGATGTCGGCCATGGTGTCGCGCAGCTGCTTGGTCAGCACGTCGGTCAGCGGCAGCGGCAGCTTCAGGGTGACGAACACCGCCGACATTTCTTCGCGCAGGCGCGGCAGGTTCTTCTTGTCGCCCTTGGTGGCGGCCTTCTTGAAGGCGTTGAAGGCATCGCTCAGCGCCTGCATGCGCGCGGCGACTTCCTCCGGATCCGGACCGGTCGGTGCGGCTTCTTCCTCGCCACCGTCGACATCATCGTCCTCGTCCTCGTCGCCTTCGGCGTCGGCATCGCTGCTGTCATCGGCAGCGGCCGCCGGCGGCGCCGGCTCTTCGTCGGCCAGGTCGTTGAAGCCGACGATCACTTCGGCCAGGCGCTTCTTGCCTTCCTTGTGGGCTTCGTAGTCGTTCAGCAGCGACTCGACCGAGACCGGGAACTGGCCCAGTGCGGCCTGCACCTGCGAAAGGCCTTCCTCGATGCGCTTGGCAATGGCGATTTCGCCTTCGCGGGTCAGCAGCTCGACGGTGCCCATTTCGCGCATGTACATGCGCACCGGGTCGGTGGTACGGCCACCTTCGGTGTCGAGCGCGCTCAGCGCGGCGGCGGCTTCTTCGGCCGCAGTGTCATCGACTTCGCGGTTACCGGTGTTGCCGTCGTTGAGAAGCAGGGTCTCCACATCCGGCGCAACTTCATGGACATCAATGCCCATGCCGTTGATCATGCCGATAATGTCTTCGATCTGTTCCGGGTCGACCATGTCGTCCGGCAGATGGTCATTGACTTCGGCGTAGGTCAGGTAGCCCTGTTCCAGGCCCTTGCTGATCAGTTGCTTGATTTCGGATTGGGCAGGACGTTCGTTGGCCATGTAGTGCTCGCGCCACCGGCTGGGTAGGAAATAGGGAACGTAGCATTATACCAGCCCGGGGCCCCGCCTGCCGGGCGGTGGTCCCGGCGGCTTCAGGGCCTGAGAAGGAAGGTCACAGGACCGTCATTGACCAGGCTGACGACCATATGGGCACCAAATCGGCCCGTTTCCACCCCTGGGGCGTGATTTTCACGGCAGATCCCGACAAATCGGTTGAACCCGCGTTCAGCCTCGTCCGGCGGTGCGGCCGTGGTGAAACTGGGCCGCATGCCCGAACGGGTGTCGGCGGCCAGGGTGAACTGGCTGATCAGCAGTAGGCCGCCGCCGGTGTCGCGCAGCGACCGGTTCATCTTCCCGGCCTCGTCGGCGAACACGCGGTAGCCCAGCAGGCGCTCGGCCATGCGCTGCAGCTGGGCCTCGCTGTCGCCCGGCTCCATGCCGACCAGCGCCAGCAGCCCGGGGCCGATCTGCCCCACCGCTTCGCCCTCGACGTGGACGGCGGCCTGGCTGACGCGCTGGATCAGGACGAGCATGCGGGGGGCTTCCAATGAACACGGCCGGCCACGATAACAGCGCCCTTGGCTAAACTGGCGCCAATGAATCCGCAACGCAAAGCCCGGCTGGTCTACCGCGCCACCACCCTGTTCGCCCGCCTGCCCTGGCCGCTGCTGCGGGGCGTCGCGCGCGCCCTGGCGTGGGCGTGGATCAATCTCAACGCCCGTGAGAGCCGCGTCACCCGCCGCAACCTGGAACTGGCCTACCCGGAACTGGACGCTGCCGCGCGCGACCGCCTGCACCGCGAACTGCTGCGTTCGACCGCCCTGCAGGCCATCGAGACCCTGCGCCTGTGGAGCCAGAGGCCGGCCGACAACCTGCGCCTGCACCTGAAGCAGCGCCACGGCGAAGCCCTGTACGACGCGGCGCTGGCCAGCGGCAAGGGCGTGATCGTGGCCGCCCCGCACTTCGGCAACTGGGAGCTGCTGAACCAGTGGCTGGCCTCGCGTGGGCAGATCGCCATCGTCTACAAGCCGCCGGAGGACGAGGCCACCGATGCCTTCCTGCAGCTGGTGCGCGGCGGCCAGAATGTGCAGCAGGTGCGCGCCGAAGGCCCGGCCGTGCGCCAGTTGTTCAAGGTGCTCAAGGAGGGCGGTGCCACCGGCATCCTGCCCGACCAGCAGCCCAAGGCCGGCGACGGCGTGTTCGTGCCGTTCTTCGGCGTGCAGGCGCTGACCATGACCCTGGTCAACCGCCTGGCCGAGCGCACCGGCGCCACCGTGCTGTATGGCTGGTGCGAGCGCATCGGGCCGGACATGGAATTTGCCCTGCACATCGAACCAACCGAGCCGGCGGTGGCCGATCCGGACCCGCAGGTGGCCGCCACCGCGCTCAATGCCGGCATCGAGCGCATCGCCCGGCGCGACCCGACGCAGTACCAGTGGACCTACAAGCGCTATACGCTGCGGCCACCGGGCAGCGGCGAGGACGACCCTTACGCCACCGAGGAACATCCGCACTGACGGCCGCCGCACCGAGGCCCGACCGGCCCCTGCGACCGGCAGCCGCACCGTGTTGAATACGACGCCGGCGCCCCCATAGAGACTGCGATGTCCGCCTCCCCCGGTCCTGCCATGCCTGCTTCTTCCCTGTTCGGCGACCCCGCCGCGATCCGCTGCGAACGCGCGGTGGCCGAACTGCGCGCCGGCCGCCCGGTGCTGCTCCACGATGGCCAGGGCCAGCGCCTGGCGGTCATCGCACTGGACAGTGCCACCGCCAGCAGCTTTGCCACCTTTGCCAATGCAGCGCGCGAGCGCCACTACCTGTTCCTGACCGCCACCCGCGCCCGCGTGCTCGGCGTGGAGGCAGCGCAGGGCGCGCGCCTGCCGCTGGCCGGCATCGCCTTTGATGCGCTGCCCTCGCTGGGTTATCTGCGCGAGCCGGGGCCGATGCCGGCTGACTGGAGCGCCGGTGATGCCTTCGATGCCGGTGCGGTGGAACTGGCGCGCCTGGGCCTGCTGCTGCCGGCGATGGTCGCGGTACGCCTGGAATCCGGCGACAGCACCTTCGACGGTGCCGCTGAAGTAGCCCTGTGCGACCTGGCCGAGGGTGCGGCACACGCGGCCCACGACTACGAACTGGTGGCGCGTTCGCCAGTGCCGCTGCGCGACGTCGGCATGACCACCTTCGCGGTGTTCCGCGGCGGCGTGGCGCAGCGCGACCAGGTGGCGATCATCGTCGGCGAGCCGGACCTGTCGGCGGTGGTGCCGGTGCGCGTGCACTCCTCGTGCCTGACCGGCGACCTGTTCGGTTCACTCAAGTGCGACTGCGGCGACCAGCTGCGGCGAGGCCTGCGCAAGCTGAAGGAGCTGGGCGGCGGCGTGCTGCTGTACCTGGACCAGGAAGGCCGTGGCACCGGCATTGCCGCCAAGATGCGCGCCTATGGCTACCAGCACGACGGCCTGGACACCATCGACGCCGATGCGCAGCTGGGCTTCGGTGCCGACGAGCGCCGCTATGGCAGCGCGGTGGCGATGCTGCGCGGCCTGGGCGTCACCCGCGTGGCCCTGCTCAGCAACAACCCGACCAAGGCGCAGCGCCTGCGCAATGCCGGCATCGAGGTGCTGGACTGCATTCCGGTCACTGGCGAGATCACCACCGAGAACGAGCACTATCTGCGCACCAAGGCCGACCGTGCCGGCCACCTGCTGGATGTGGATGCACTGATCCAGGCTGCGCAGTAACGCAGCCGACCTGCTACCGTCTGCGCGGTGCGGCCACGGCCGCCATCGCCCGCCCTGCCGCCTGACGGAGCCTGCGTGACCGACGTCGTTCCTGCCACCCCGCCCACCGCCGCCTGGCAGTCGCTGCCCCCGCGCGCGGCGCGTCTGGCCGCATTTGAAGGCGCCTTCGGTGGCCTGTTCGTGCCGGGCCTGCCACTGGCGGCGGCCTGGTGGTTCTTCGATCTTCCCGGCGGCTTCTGGGCTGCATCGGCGGGACTGCTGGCGGGGCTGCTGTTCGGCGCCTGGCTGGGCCATCGGCGCCTCACCCGCACCCGCTGGCGGCTGGATGCACAGGGCCTGGGCCTGCGTCGCGACCTGATGTGGCAGCTGGAAACGCGCATTCCCGTTTCGCGCGTGCAGCACCTGGACCTGCGCCGCGGTCCGCTGGAACGCCGCGCCGGCCTGGCCACCCTGATCGTGCACACCGCCGGCACGCGCATGAGCGCGGTCACCGTCAGCGGCCTGGACGAAGCCGACGCCGAACGCCTGCGTGACACCCTGGCGCACCAGCTGGACCAGGACGCCGACGCCCTGTGAGCCTGCCGCCGCCCCTGCCCGCATCGCTGCCCGCCGGTGGCGAGGACCATCGCCTGCACCCGTGGTCGTGGCTGTTCGTGCTGTTGATGCAGCTGCGCCACTACTTCCTGCCGCTGGTTGCGCTGCTGGTGTTCGGCCAGCGCGGTGACCGCGATCCGATGTGGGCACAGCTGGTTCCACTGTCCGCGATCGCCGTGCTGGTGCTGGTGTCGGTGCTGCAGTACCTGAGCTATCGCTACCGCATCGGCAGCGATGCGATCACCGTGCGCAGCGGATTGCTTGCGCGCAATCGTCGCGAGATTCCGTTCGCCCGCATCCACAATGTGGAGGTGCGGCAGAACCCGCTGCATCGCCTGTTCGGCGTGGCCGAACTGCGCCTGGAGTCGGCCGGCGGCGCCCGCCCGGAAGCGGAAATGCGGGTCCTGAAGCTGGACCAGGCGCTGGCGCTGGAGCGTCTGGTGCGCCAGCGCGGGCACGCGCCACAGGCCGCCGATACCCACGCCACCACCGACACCGCCGATGCAGGCGACGGGCAGGTACTGCTGCGCCTGTCGAGCTGGGAGGTGGTGCGCATGGGGCTGCTCTCCAACCGCGGCTGGACTCTGGTGGTGGCCGCCATCGGCGTGCTGTTCCAGATCGTGCCGCGTTCGCTGATGGACGATGCCCTGCAGCGCGGCGGCCGCGAGGCGTTTGGCTATGCCAGTCATCTGCACCCCGGCGTGGCCGGTGCCTTCGCGCTGCTGGCCGGTGCGCTGCTGCTGGGCTGGCTGGTGCTGCGCGCGCTGTCAGTGGTGCTGACCCTGTTGCGCTATCACGGCTTCATCCTCGCCGAGCAGGCCGGTCGCCTGACCGTGTCGGCCGGCCTGCTCAGCCGCACCCGCAGCAGCGTGGCGCGTCGCCGCATCCAGGCCTGGACGCTGCGTGAGGGCACCCTGCATCGATGGTTCGGGCTGCGTCAGCTGCGTATCGACAGCGCCGCCGGTGGCCCATCGCGCGAGGAAGATCGTGCCCTGCGCGAGCTGGCGCCGCTGGCTCCGGCGTCGCGTTGCGAGCAGTTGGTGCAGCAGCTGCTGCCGCACCTGCACTGGCCGCCCGCGTACTGGCAGGCGGTGCCGCAGCGCGGCCGGTGGCGGCTGTGCGTGGGTGCGCTGGTGCTGGTTCCAGCGCTGGCGGCGGCCGGCTACTGGCGCTGGGGTGGCTGGGGCCTGATCGTTCTGGCCTGGCTGCCGGTGGCATTGTGGGTGGCGCGCCAGCAGATGGAGCGCATCGGCTGGTACCTGGATGCGCACTACGTGGCGGTGCGTGGCGGCTGGTGGAACCGCTGGTGGCGCTGGGCCGAGCTGGACAAGGTGCAGGGCCTGCGGCTGCAACGCTCGCCGCTGGACAGGCTGCTGGGCACCAGCAGCCTGCAGCTGGACACCGCCGGTGCACACGGTGATGTGGCATTGACCCTGTCCTACCTGCCGCAGGCACAGGCGCAGCAGGTGATGGATCAGCTGGCCAGCGCGCTGGCACGGCGCAAGCTGCGCTGGTGAGGCGGCACTACCCGTTCACCGCTGCGACGGTCCCCAGTAGCCCAGATCCCTGCGGATCTGCAGGTCGCGAACCCAGCTGCCGAACGGCTTGCGGCGCAACACGCCCATTTCACCGGACAGGAAATCCTCGGTCGCCGCGATCACCCGTTCGCTGGACAGGCCATCACGGTAGGGATGGATGGCATCGGCATAACGCACGATCTCCGCCTTCAGCGCCGCGTCCGGGTGCAGCGCGCGCTGCAGCATCGCCGCCAGCTGCGCCGGGTCATCGAAGTCGATCATGTGCGGCTTCGGCACGCGGTTGCGGAAGGTCACCACCGGCTTGTGCTGGACGATGAACTCCGAAACGATCGACGAGGTATCCGACACCAGCACGTCGGCCGCACGCTGGGCGGCCATCACCTGCTCGGGCTCGATGAAGCGCGCATTGGCACCGGCCAGCGCGCGGTACTGCTCGAACAGCTGTGGCGGGCACTTCGGGTGCAGGGTCAGCAGCCAGTAGCGCTCGCCAGCGGCGATGTCGGCGGCGATCGGTGCATGCAGGTGCGGAGCCGCACTGAGGCGTTCGGTGAAGGTCGAGCCGAACAGGACCACCGGGCGATCGGCCGCGGGCGCGCGCAGCGCGGCGCTCTCGCCGCCATCATCGCGGAACAGGGGATCCAGTTTCGGCCAGCCGGTCTCGACCACCGCGAAGTGGCCCTGCTGATCGGCGATCTGGCGGAACGGTGCGGTGGTGGCCGGGCCCTGCGTGCAGTACAGGTCGAACATGCCGCGCACCCGGAAGTGGCCACGCGCACTGTCACGCTTCTCCACGTTGAAGCCATGGAACAGCTGCACCTTGGCCCCGGACAGGAACGTCGGTACCCAGTTGGCGGCGCTGAACACCGCGCGCGGACGCATCGCCAGGGCCTGCTTCAGGCCGATGTTGGGCACCCCGGGCAGGCTGCTGCCGGCCGCGCCGCCCTCGAACCAGGCGGCCAGCTCCTGCCCGGAGGCGTGCAAGGCCTGCGCCAACGGGGCGAGAATAGGCAGCGCATAGCGCTCCGTCGCAAACAACAGGTAACCGGCCATCATGTCCTCCACGACCGCTCCCATCGAACGGCCTCGCATCTCGGCGTGCATTATCACGTTCAACGAGGCCGGCCGCATCGGCGACTGCCTGGCCTCGCTGGACTTCTGCGATGAGATCGTGGTGGTGGACTCGCAGTCCACCGACGCCACCGTGTCCATCGCCGAAGCGGCCGGTGCCCGCGTGCTGCAGCGGCCGTTCGACGGCTTCCGCAGCCAGAAGGCGTTCTGCGTAGAGCAGGCCAGCCACGACTGGGTGCTGTGCCTGGACGCCGATGAGCGCATCAGCCCGGACCTGCGCACGGCCATCGAACAGGCCCGCGACGGCGGCTTCGCAGGCCATGCCGGCTACCGCTTCGCGCGCCTCTCCGAGTACTTCGGCAAGTTCCTGCGCCACGGCAACGCCTACCCGGACCGGGTGCTGCGCCTGTTCGACCGCCGCCAGGGCGGCTGGCGCGGCAAGCGCGAGATCCACGAAGCGGCCAGCGTCGACGGCAGCGTCGGCGCCCTGCGCGGCGACCTGCTGCACTATCCCTACCGCTCGCTGCAGCAGCAGCTGGCCAAGACCGAGAAGTACGCGCGGATGATGGCCGAGCACGAATTCGCACGTGGCAAGCGCGCCACCCTGGGCAAGCTGGTGCTGGCGCCGGCCTGGCGGTTCTGGCGCGGCTTCCTGTTCCGTGGCGGCTTCCGCGACGGCTGGCATGGCCTGGTCTATGCCTATGTCCGCGCCAACTACGTACGGCAGAAGACCATCATGCTGTGGATGCTGGGCAACGGCCAGGCGGTGGCCGATCCGCCAGGCGCCTGATCGTCGGCTGTCGCGTGGCGGTCAACCGCCGAGGCGTGCCCGGTGCCGCGCACCTTCGACGATCGACAGGCCGGTCAGCAGGCCGACCAGGGTGACGTAGAAACTGGCCGTCATCTGGTGCGCGAACATCGACTGGGTCAAGCCGCACAGGGCGTAGGTGATCACCAGCATCACGCCGGCGGCCGCTGGACCGCGGAACGTTGCCCGGCCACTGCGCCGGTGCAGGCGCACGAACAACCAGAGCGGAATGCCGTAGACCGCCAGCAGCAGTGCCAGGCCCGGAACTCCCTGGGTGGCCGCCCATTCGGCGATATCGTTGTGCGCATGCCCCAGGTGGCAACGTGCCTCGGCCGGGTTGTCGCGGCAGACCGGTACCCGCTGCATGGCGTTGTCGAAATGCCCGATGCCAACCCCAACCAGCGGGTGGTCAACGAAGGTGTCCCAGGCCACCTGCAGGCGTTCCACGCGCGCGCCGGCCGACGAATCGCTGTCGCCCTGCTCCATGCGCTGCACATCGCTGTGCAGTTCGCTCAGGCGTACCTGGTGGCGCAGTTCCGGCACCGACAGCAGCAGTGTCGCACCGATGGCCAGCATGCCCGCCAGCACCGACAGCCGCGCCGCACCGGTCCGCCAGCGCAGGCTCAGCGCCAACACCACCAGCAGCGCCAGCAACGCCGCGAAGACCCCGCGGCTGCCGGTCAGGACGATGGTGCCGCAGCCGGCCGCCATGCCCACGATCACCAGCGACCAGCGCCGCGATGGGCGGCAGAACACCAGCAGCACCATCAGCACCATCACGATGTCGGCCAGCACGATGGCATTGGTGAACAGTTCGGCGCGCGGCGCACCACCGAGCACCTGCCACAGCGACATGGCGAAGGTGGCCAGCAGACCGGTCAGCGCGCCGTACCAGAGCCAACGCAGGTCGGGACGCAACGCGCAGACCCACAAGGCGATCCACGGAATCACCACGAAGCGCGAGCGATTGTCGACGTCACGCAGGCCCTGTTCGAACAGCAGGACCGATACCAGCCCCAATACCAGCACGGCCAGCATCAGCCAGGTCAGCACCTTGACCGGCTGCCCGGCCATGCCACGCGCGCGCCACAGCAGCTCCGGCGCCAGCAAGGTACTGAGCAGCAGCAGCAGGCCATACGGCAGCAGGTTGATCGGCACGGTCAGGACCAGCGCCGGCAAGCAGAACAGGCCCAGTTGGGCCAGCCCGTGCGCAGCGCCCTGGCGCCCACCGACGGGAATGCCCAGCAGATCGCCGCCCTTGGAATTCAGGTTGTCCGATGAAGCTGGCACGTCGGAGATATCGCTGCAATCTGCGGAATGAACGGAAGCGGCCACCGAGGTCGTTTCCGCCTGCTGTTTTACTGCCTTTGGCCGCGCTTGGGCAGACTGGACAAGTCGAAATGGTAGGCGCTAGTCATGTTCCTGCAAGCGCCGTTCACGTTCCCGTTCGGCCGGGGTGGCCACGCACGGCAGGCTGACCGCTGCCGCAGGCACCAGCCACCAGCGGCGGCGGTTGGCCACACCGGCCAGTTCCGCGCGGCTGCGGTCGACGCAGGACAGCAGGGCGTGCTCGTTGACCAGCAACCAGCGACGTTCGGGCACCAGTCGCTGCCAGCGGGTCGCGGCCGCCAGCTGCGCGTACCAGGGGGTCTGGAAGCCGAACGTGGCCGCCGGGCGGTCGGCCAGCAGCAGGTTCTGTTCCTTCCATGCCACCAGCCCCAGTTCCGCGTCCGGGCCGATGCGGGCCCCCACCGTCCGCATCAGCCCATGGGCGGAACTGGAATCGTTCAGCAGCGGGTAGCCGATCAGGCTGTACACCGTCCATATCCCGGCCAGGGTCGAGACCAGCGCCAGGTGACGCCGGCGGCCACTGGCCAGCAGGCTCAAGCCACCCCACAGGCCCATGGCCAGAATCGCCCACGCCAGCGCGTCGACCGCCCCCGGCGCCAGCCCGCGGCTGTGCGTCAGACGCAGCTCGTAGCCCGGGTCCCCCAGCAGTGCCAGGGCTCCGGCCACTGCCAGGCCCAACGCCAACAGTGCGGTGAACGCGCCCACCACGGCCTGCACGTCACGCCGCTTCAGCAGGCCCGGCAACAACGGCGCCAGCGCCAGGCAGAACATCGGCAGCGCCGGCAGGATGTACACATCGCGCTTGCCGTCGGGCAGGGAAAAGAACAGCACCACCAGCAGCCACCAGGCCAGCGGCAGCAGGTAGCGCGGGTCACGGCGGCGCAGGCGCCGGCGCCACGCCGGGAGCGCCCAGGGCAAGGCCAGGATCGGCGGAATCCACAGCAGCGGCATCGTCGCCAGGAAGTACCAGCCGGGCTGGTGGTGGTCCCAGGAATGGGTGTAGCGCCGCGCCGTCTGCTGGAACAGGATGTCGTCGATGTAGGCCCGGTAGGCATCCGAGCCGGTAGCCAACGCCGCCAGCAGCATCGGCGCCAGCCACAACGCCACGGCCAGCACGAAGGCCAGCGGTGCCAGCCAGAAACGCGGGTCGCGTGCGTGCAGCTGCAGCCGCGGCCAGTGCAGCGCCGCGGCCAGCGCCGCCGGCACCAGCATCAGCAGCGCCAGCAGGCCCACGCCCTTGGTGATCACCCCGATACCGGCGAAGAACCAGCCCAGCCACCACCAGCGCCAGGCCGGGCCCAGCAGCAGATGGCGCAGCAGGCCGTAGTTGGCCAGGGTGATGAACAGCAGCAGCAGCGCGTCGATCTGCGCCTTCTTCGCCTGGAAGGTGAACTGCAGCGCGAACAGCAGGGCCCAGCCCGCATACAGCCCCACCCGCCGCGTCCACAGCCGGCGGCCCAGATCCACCACGCACCACAGCGTGCCCAGCGCCGCCAGCAGCGACGGCAGCAGGAAGGCCACGCGCCAGTGCCCGATCAGGCTGTACAGCGTGGCCTGCCACCACATCAGCATCGGTGGCTTGTCCGAGTACAGCTCGGTGCCACGATGCGGGAACAGCCAGTGCCCGCTGTCGATCATCTGCTTGGCCACCAGCGCGAAGCGTGGCTCGTCCGACGGCCACGGATCGCGAAGGCCAAGCCCGGCCCCCAGCACCAGCAGGGCCATCACCGCCAACAACCAGGTCTCGCGCGACGCGCGGGTTTTCAGCATGGGGCTCGCAACGGCAGCGGAGTCAGGCCGTTTTTAGCAGACGTGCGTAGAAGAATCCGTCAGCATCGTGGTCACCGGGCAGCCGTTGGCGTGCGATTCCGTCGCAGTCCAGGCCGAATGCGTCGCCCAGTGGTTGCGCCTGCGCATCCGGATGCCACTTCAGGAACGCCCTCACCTGATCGACGTTCTCGGCGCGCAGGATCGAACAGGTGGCGTACAGCAGCACCCCGCCCGGGCGCAGCATCGACCAGCAGGCTTCCAGCAGGCGTGCCTGCACACCGACCAGGGCCTCGATGTCCTCGGCACGGCGGTGGAACATGACGTCCGGCTGACGGCGGATCACGCCGGTGGCCGAACACGGCGCGTCCAGCAGGATGGCGTCGAACAGGGTGCCATCCCACCAGGCACCGGGATCACTTGCGTCCGCCACCCGGGTCTGCGCAGCTTCGCCCACGCCGGTGCGCACATAGGTATCGCGGGCGCGCGCCAGGCGACGGGCGTCGATATCCAGGGCCAGCAGCTGCAGGGTCGGGTCACGTTCGAGCAGGTGCGCCGACTTGCCACCGGGGGCCGCGCAGGCGTCCAGCACGCGGGCGCCGGGCGCCGGCGCCAACGCGTCGGCAGCACATTGCGCCGACAGGTCCTGCACCGACAGCGCGCCGTCGGCGAAGCCCGGCAGCTGGTTCACCGCGATGGGCGCCGCCAGGCGCAGCGCATCAGCGCTGAGCGGGCTGGGCTCGGCGGCGATACCGGCCTCGGCCAGCAC
The DNA here is from genome assembly GCF_023518235.1 of Stenotrophomonas maltophilia. Taxonomy (NCBI): domain Bacteria; kingdom Pseudomonadati; phylum Pseudomonadota; class Gammaproteobacteria; order Lysobacterales; family Lysobacteraceae; genus Stenotrophomonas; species Stenotrophomonas maltophilia. The sequence continues at coordinate 3,865,076 of NZ_CP090423.1, read as the reverse complement.
CGCCAGGGCCTTGTCGCGGCCACCGTGCTGGCGGTTGGCACGCAGCCACAGCGGAGCCGGTTGCAGGCTGGCGGCGAAGATCGCCTCAGCCTGGCCCGGCCAATCGCGCTCCAGGGCATCGGCCAGCCAGTCAGGGAACGCATCACGGGCCGGCTGCTCGGGGAACCCCTCGCGCTGCGCACGGCGCAGGATCGCGTTGACCAGGCCGGCCTGGCGCTCGCGGCCCAGCGCGCGCGCGGCGTCAACAGTCGCCGACAGGGCCGCATGCGCCGGCAGTTCCAGCACGTCCAGCTGGGCGAACCCGACCATCAGCAGCGTGCGCAGGTCGGCATCGCGTGCCGACAGCGGCTTCTGCATCCACGACTGCAACGCCGCGTCGTAGGTGCTGCGCCGGCGCAGCACGGCAAAACACAGCGCTTCCAGCAGCGCACGGTCACGGCTGTCGGCCAGCTTCGGCAGTGCCCAGGCCAGTTCGGCCTTCAGCGAACGGCCGCGGGTGAACACCTGCGCCAGCACGCGCGCGGCCAGCATGCGGGTGGCTGCGCCCGGCGCGGCCTTGGCGATGGAGAAATCGTTCTGCTTCGACACCGCTTATGCCCCCACGCGCAGGTCGCGGCGGGCGTTGAGGTAGTCGGCGGCGGTGATCGCCTTGCCGCCTTCACGCTGCAGCACGCGCAGGCGCAGCGCGCCCTGGCCGCAGGCAATGTCGATGCCCTCGCGGCCGGCGGCCAGCACCGTGCCCGGTGCCTGGCCGTGGGCCAGGTCCAGCGCCACGGCACCATGGATGCGCACGCGCTCACCGGCCAGCGTGGCCTCGGCGATCGGCCACGGGTTGAACGCGCGCACGGTACGCGCCAGCGCCCCGGCGTCCTGCGCCCAGTCCAGCTTCGCTTCGGCCTTGTCCAGCTTGTGCGCGTAGGTCACGCCCTGCTCCGGCTGCGGCCGCGCGATCGGCTTGATGCCGGCCCGCAGCAGGCCCAGCCCGTCGGACAGCACCTGCGCGCCCAGCTCGGCCAGCCTGTCGTGCAGCTGGCCGCCGGTATCGGTCGCGGCAATCGGCAGTTCCTGGTGCAGCAGCACCGCGCCGGTATCCAGGCCGGCTTCCATCTGCATGAGGCAGACACCGGTCGTTTCGTCACCGGCCTGGATCGCGCGCTGGATCGGCGCGGCACCGCGCCAGCGCGGCAGCAGCGAAGCGTGCACGTTCCAGCAACCATGGGGCGGGATGGCCAGCACCGCCTTGGGCAGGATCAGGCCATAGGCCACCACCACCATCAGGTCCGGCTGCAGATCGCGCAGCTGCTGCTGTGCGGCTCCGTCCTTCAGCGACTCGGGCTGGTAGACCGGAATGCCACGGGCCACCGCTTCCAGCTTGACCGGCGACGGCGCCAGGCCACGGCCGCGGCCGGCCGGGCGGTCCGGCTGGGTGTAGACGGCCACGACCTCGTGGTGGCGCGCGGCGGCGCGCAGCGACGACACCGCGAATTCCGGCGTACCGGCAAAGACAATCCTCATGGCTACCCCACTTGCAGGATGGATTCGTGCAGGAAAGAAAACGGCGCCGTCGGCCGGCGCCGTGCAGCCTGCGCCGTGCGCAGGCACGGGCCACCCGGCGGGTGGCCCGGATGGGCGATCACGCCACGTGCTTGCGCTGCTTGGCCAGCTTCTTGCGGACCATTTCGCGCTTGAGCGGCGACAGGTAATCAATGAACAGCTTGCCGTCCAGGTGGTCCATCTCGTGCTGGATGCAGGTGGCCAGCACTTCACCGGCCTCGATCTGCTGCGGCTGGCCGTTGCGGTCCAGGTACTTCACGGTGATGGTGTCGGCACGGGTCACGTCGGCGAAGATGCCCGGCACCGACAGGCAGCCTTCCTGGTACACCCGGCCCCCGTCCTTGGCGATGATTTCCGGGTTGATGAACACATGCGGTTCATTCTTTTCTTCGCTGACGTCGATGACCATGAAGCGCTTGTGCACGTCCACCTGGGTGGCGGCCAGGCCGATGCCGGGGGCGTCGTACATGGTCTGGAACATGTTGTCGACCAGCTCCTGGAAGGCCGGCGTGGTGACTTCGGCGGCGTCGATCAACGCGGCCTTGGTACGCAGGCGCGGATCGGGGAACTCGAGAATGGGGAGAAGGGCCATGGCTGTTTCCGGATATAAGGGCCGGCACGCCGGCATACGTCGCAGATTCTAGCTCCAACGCTTGCCTTGCGCCCCGGTTTCTGGACTATAGTGCGCGAACCTGTTGGGGAATCAGGGCTTCACACCTATGTTGCTTCGTTTTCGTACGGTCGTCGCCGCGGCGATGCTGACCGTGGCTGCCTATGCTACCGCCGTGGAAGTGAATGGCGGGCACCCGGACACCTATGTGGTCCGAAAAGGGGACACGCTGTGGGATATCGCCGCGCGTTTCCTGCAGAAGCCCTGGCTGTGGCCGGAGATCTGGCAGGCCAATCCGCAGATCGCCAACCCGCACCTTATCTATCCCGGTGACGTGCTGAGCCTGGCCTATCTGGACCGGGTGACCGTGGCCGCGCAGCCCGGCCCGCGCCAGGAGGCCCCGATCGATGCCATTCCGCTGGCCCAGGTCGAGCCGTTCCTGAAGCAGCTGAGCGTGGTCGACAGTGTCAAGCAGCTGCCCTACGTGGTCGGCCTGGAAGACAACCGGCTGCGCGTCTCCGGCGGCGATACCGTCTATGTCCGCCTGGCCGATGCCCAGGTCGGCCAGCGCTGGGCCGTGGTCCGCCCGACTGTGCGCTACGCCCAGCCCAAGCCGACCGAGGATCTGACCGCCAATGGCGATGTCACCCCCGGCAGCGGCAACCTGTGGAAGGCCTACAACGCCCCCAACGCGCGCCGTGGCGTGCTGGGCTACGAGCTGGCCCAGGTCGCTACCGGCACCATCACCCAGATCGCCGGCGGCAAGGTCGAAGCGTCCACTCTGGTCCTGGACAAGAACGTCGGCGGCCGTGAAGTGCGTTCCGGCGACCGTCTGGTGCCGATCGAGGCCCGCCCGTACGACCTGCAGTTCGTGCCGCACGTACCGGCAGCCGGGGTCGAAGGCGTGGATGTGCGCGTGCTGGCAGTGACCGACATGTTCACCGCCGGTGGCCCGCGCGACGTGATCGCGATCTCGGCAGGCCGCGCGCAGGGCGTGGACAACGGAACGGTGTTCTCGCTGTGGCGTCCGGGCCGTCATGTCGCGCACCGCATGAAGTACCCGACCTCCTCGCGCATGGACGACGCGCTGGGCACCGGCGCCGGCCGCGTCTCGCTGCCGGATGAGTATGCCGCGCACGCGATGGTGTTCCGCACCTTCGACAACGTCAGCTACGCGCTGGTGATGCAGGGCGTGAAGCCGGTGCGGGTGGGCTACAACGCGCTGCACCCGGACGCGAAGTAGCGTCGAGCAAGCTCGGCTCTGCAGGGGCGGTCTCCGGCAAACCCTGACGGTCACACGCGAAGGCGCCCTAGGGCGCCTTCGTTGCATCCGGCCGATAGTGGGGCAATGACCAGACAGATGGATGAGGCGCTGCTGCGCCTGGTGATGGCGGGCGGCGCATTGGCGCCACGGCGGGCACTGCTGCAAGGGGCCGAGGACGCCACGGCGGCCATCGCACGCGGCGTCGCCGGATGGCGTGAACACGGCTGCACGCCGGAGCAGTGCGCGGCACTGGAGCGCCCCGAGCCGAAGGCGTGGGCAAGCACGCTGCGCTGGCTGCAGGACGACCACCATCACCTGCTGGCCTGCACCGACCCCGCCTTCCCACCGTCGCTGCTGGAGGTGCCCAACCCACCGCTGGCCCTGTTCACGGCCGGCGACCCCAGCCTGGCCTGGCGCCCATCGGTGGCCCTGGTCGGCAGCCGCTCGCCAACACCGGGCGGCCGCGCGCTGGCGGCCCGCTTTGCCGGGTGCTTCGTCGAGGCCGGCCTGGCCGTGACCAGTGGATTGGCGGCCGGCATCGACGCCGCGGCCCACCAGGCCACACTGGACGCCGGTGGCTGCACCGTGGCGGTGATTGGCACCGGCCCGGACCGGGCCTATCCGGACAGCCATGCACGGCTGCAGGCGCGGATCGCCGCCGACGGCGTGGTGCTCAGCGAGTACCTGCCCGGCACGCCCGCGCGCCCCGGCCATTTCCCGGCGCGCAACCGGCTGGTGGCCGGGCTGGCACTGGCCACGGTGGTGGTCGAAGCTGCACAGCGCTCGGGCGCGCTGATCACCGCACGGCTGGCCGCCGAGGCCGGCCGCGAGGTCTGCGCACTGCCCGGCTCGGTGCTCAACCCGCGGGCGGCGGGCTGCCACCGCCTGATCCGCGAGGGCGCGGCGCTGGTCGAGCGTCCCGAGGACGTACTGGAGCTGCTGGCCCCCGCCCTGCGCCAGCAGCTGCCGGGCTTGCAATCGCGGCTGGCCACCCCCACTGAACAGGCACTGCCGGCGCTCCTGCCGGCGCGCTGGGCGAACGACCCTGACTACCAGTGCTTGTGGCGGGCCCTGGACCACAACCCAAGCGGTATGGATTCACTGATCACGCGCTGTGGATTGACGGCGCCACAGGTGTCCTCCATGCTGCTGGCCATGGAACTGGCGGGAATCGTGGTGTGCGTACACGGCCGCTACTGTCGAACTCCCTAGTTTCTTCACCTCCACAGCGTCGCGCGACGCAGGCCGAGGGGCAATGAAAGAGAGCATCCTGGACGTACTGCTGTACCTGTTTGAACACTATTTCAGCGAAGATGCGGACCTGATCCGTGACCGCGATTCGCTCCAGAACGGCCTGATCCAGGCCGGTTTCAGCCCAACCGAGATCAACAAGGCGTTCGACTGGCTCGACGCCCTGGCCGCGCAGCGACCGAGCATGGCCCAGGCACGGGTCGACGGTCCTGTGCGCGTCTACCACGGCCCCGAGCTGGACAAGCTGGACGTGGAATGCCGCGGTTTCCTGCTGTATCTGGAACAGCACGGCATCCTCGACGCCGACCAGCGCGAGCTGGTGCTGGACCGGGCGATGGCCCTGGACCAGGACGAACTGGACCTGGACGACCTGAAATGGGTCGTGCTGATGGTGCTGTTCAACCAGCCCGGCTCCGAGGCAGCCTACGCCTGGATGGAAACGCAGATGTTCATGGACGAGCCAGAACCCCTGCACTGACCGTACACTTGGGGGCATAGCGCATTCAGGAGCGTCCCCGTGAGCGAGTGGTTCCATGCAGAAGGCAACCGGCAGCAGGGTCCGCTGCCGGCGGAACAGGTGGTGGAGTTGTTCCGCAACAACCAGATCACCCTGGACACCCTGGTGTGGCGCGACGGCCTGCCGCAATGGCAGCCGTTGCGCAGCGTCGTGGACGAGCTGGGCCTGATCGTGCCGGCACTGGACGCGGCAACACCGCCGCTGACGCCTGACCCCACGCCGGAACCCGCGCCGCCGCAGCCACCGGTGCTGCCGCCCTCCACCCCCTATACCGCCACGGCCGCCGCCGCCGGCGTGTTGCCGCCACCGAAGAAGAAGCTCTCCGGCTGCGCCCTCACCGCGATCATCGGTGGTGGGTTGCTGCTGGTGCTGGTGCCGATCATGGCCATTCTGGCGGCGATCGCGTTGCCGGCCTACAACGAGTACACCGTGCGTGCCAAGGTCGCCGCCGCGGCCGATGCCCTGCACCCGTTGCAGGACCAGGTGCAGCATTTCGCCGATGAGGAAGGCCGTTGCCCCGGCGCCAACGACGCCGGTTTCCCGGCCCCGGGCGACTTCACCCAGGTGGGCCTGTCGGCCGTGCACATCGGCCGCTTCAACAACGGCCATTGCGGCATCGAAGCCACACTGGCCGCGCCGGGCAAGCAGATCGACGGCGACCTGCTGTGGCTGGAATACGACCGCGACAGCGGCCGCTGGGAATGCAGCGGCGAGAGCGACAACAAGTACCTGCCGCCGTCGTGCCGCGGCTGAGCCGCATGCACGACCGCGCTTCCAAGGACGATCCTACAGGGAACATGCAATGACCGAGTGGTACTACGCCGAAGGACAGCAACGCCAGGGCCCGCTGCCGGTCCAGGAGATCCGCCAGCGCTTCCAGCGCGGCCAATTGAATCTGGACACCCTGGTCTGGCGAGAGGGCATGGCGCAATGGGCCGCGCTGCGCCAGGTGGTCGACGAGCTCGGCCTGCAGACGCTGGCCGATGCCAGCACGACCGCCGCCAGTGGCGGCTTCGACCTGCGCGGCGACTACGCCGCGATCGACAACGGCAGCGCGCCCCTGCCCGGCACCGGCGCCCTCAGCAGCTCGCCCTACAGCGCCCCTGCGGCCGCCGGCGACAGCAGCCATGGCCAACCGATCGCCGGTGGCGAAGTGGTCTACGCGGGCTTCTGGAAGCGTGTGGCCGCCTACATGATCGACTACTTCGTGCTGGCCATTCCCGGCGGCATCATCGGCGCCATCATCGGTGTCGTGCTGGGCGCCAGCATGGGTGCGTTCGGCGGTGGTGATACCGCCATCGAAATCGTCGCGCAGCTGGCCAGCGCGCTGATCAACCTCGGCATCGGCATGGCGTATTACACCTGGTTCCATGCCTCGCAGGGCGGCGCCACGCTGGGCAAGATGGCGGTCGGCATCAAGGTGGTGCGCAGCAACGGCGAGCGCCTGACCAAGGGCCGCGCCTTTGGTCGCTACTGGGCGGCGATGCTGAGCAGCGTGACCCTGGGCATCGGCTTCCTGATGGCCGCCTTCACCGAGCGCAAGCAGGGCCTGCACGACATGATCTGCGACACCCTGGTGGTGGATCGCTGGGCCTTCACCGACCAGCCGCACCTGCAACGGCGCGAACTGGGCGCGGTCACCATCGCGATCCTGGTGGTGACCGGCCTGCTGACGCTGGCCGGCCTGGCCCTGCTGGTGTTCGCGGTCGGCTTCATCGCCAAGATGGCCTCCTGAACGGCCATCCTCACGCCTGGCTGCTTGACAGGGGCCGCCCGGGCGTGATTCCTCTAACAAGGTGAAACCTGAACGCCCGGCACAGTACCGGGCGTTCAGTTTATGGATTTGCCCGTGGCCGCTTCACTAATGCGGCCGTTTGCTCCACCCTAGCGGCCCCTTCCCCACGGTTCGCCCCACAGACCCTGCTGCCATGCCCAAGCACCTGCTCATCGTCGAATCGCCGGCCAAGGCCAAGACGATCAACAAATACCTCGGCAAGGATTACACCGTCCTGGCCTCGTATGGGCACGTGCGTGACCTGATTCCGAAGGAAGGCGCGGTCGACCCGGACAACGGGTTCGCCATGCACTACGACGTCATCGACAAGAACGAGAAGCACGTCGATGCGATCGCCAAGGCCGCCAAGGGCGCCGATGACATCCTGCTGGCGACCGACCCGGACCGCGAGGGTGAGGCGATCAGCTGGCACATCGCCGAGATCCTGAAGGAGCGCGGGCTGGTCAAGGACAAGCCGATGCAGCGGGTGGTGTTCACCGAGATCACCCCGCGCGCCATCAAGGAAGCGATCAGCCAGCCGCGCGCCATCGCCAGCGACCTGGTCGATGCCCAGCAGGCGCGCCGCGCGCTGGACTACCTGGTCGGTTTCAACCTGTCGCCGGTGCTGTGGCGCAAGGTGCAGCGTGGCCTGTCCGCGGGCCGCGTGCAGAGCCCGGCACTGCGCATGATCGTCGAGCGCGAGGAGGAGATCGAAGCCTTCATCGCCCGCGAATACTGGTCCATCGGCGCCGAGTGCGCGCACCCGTCGCAGCACTTCAATGCCAAGCTGATCAAGCTGGACGGGCAGAAGTTCGAGCAGTTCACCATCACCGACGGCGACACCGCCGAGGCTGCCCGCCTGCGCATCCAGCAGGCCGCGCAGGGCTCGCTGCATGTCACCGATGTGGCCAGCAAGGAGCGCAAGCGCCGCCCGGCGCCGCCGTTCACCACCTCCACCCTGCAGCAGGAAGCCTCGCGCAAGCTCGGCTTCACCACCCGCAAGACCATGCAGGTGGCGCAGAAGTTGTACGAAGGCGTGGCGATCGGTGACGAAGGCACGGTCGGCCTGATCTCGTACATGCGTACCGACTCGGTGAACCTGTCGCAGGATGCGCTGGCCGAGATCCGCGACGTGATCGCCCGCGACTACGGCATCGCCTCGCTGCCGGACCAGCCCAACACCTACCAGACCAAGTCGAAGAACGCCCAGGAAGCGCACGAAGCGGTGCGCCCGACCTCCGCCCTGCGCACCCCGGCCCAGGTTGCCCGCTTCCTGACCGACGACGAGCGCCGCCTGTACGAACTGATCTGGAAGCGCGCGGTGGCCTGCCAGATGATTCCGGCCACGCTCAACACCGTCAGCGTCGATCTGTCCGCCGGCAGCGAGCACGTGTTCCGCGCCAGCGGCACCACCGTGGTGGTGCCCGGCTTCCTGGCCGTGTACGAGGAAGGCAAGGACAGCAAGAGCGCCGAAGACGAGGACGAAGGCCGCAAGCTGCCGGCGATGAAGCCCGGCGACCGCATCCCGCTGGAACGCATCCTGGCCGAACAGCATTTCACCCAGCCGCCGCCGCGCTACACCGAAGCGGCACTGGTGAAGGCGCTGGAAGAGTATGGCATCGGCCGTCCCTCGACCTACGCCTCGATCATCCAGACCCTGCTGTTCCGCAAGTACGTGGAAATGGAAGGCCGCAGCTTCCGCCCGTCCGACGTCGGCCGTGCGGTGTCCAAGTTCCTGTCCAGCCACTTCACCCAGTACGTGGACTACGACTTCACCGCCAAGCTTGAAGACGAGCTCGACGCCGTCTCGCGTGGCGAAGAAGAGTGGATTCCGCTGATGGCCCGCTTCTGGGAGCCGTTCAAGGAGCTGGTGGAAGACAAGAAGGAATCGGTCGACCGCGCCGAGGCCAGTGGCGCGCGCGAGCTCGGCACCGATCCCAAGACCGGCAAGCCGGTGAGCGTGCGCCTGGGCCGTTTCGGACCGTACGCGGCCATCGGCAGCACCGCCGAGGACGCCGAGGAAAAGCCCAAGTTCGCCTCGCTGCGCCCCGGCCAGTCGATGCACACCATTTCCCTGGAAGACGCGCTGGAACTGTTCCTGATGCCGCGCGCGCTGGGTGAGGACAAGGGCGAACCGGTCAGTGTCGGCATCGGCCGCTTCGGGCCGTTCGCCAAGCGTGGCAGCACCTATGCCTCGCTGAAGAAGGAAGACGACCCGTACACCATCGACCTGGCCCGCGCCGTGTTCCTGGTGGAAGAGAAGGAAGAGATCGCGCGTAACCGGATCATCAAGGAATTCGAAGGCAGCGACATCCAGGTGCTGAACGGCCGCTTCGGCCCGTACATCAGCGACGGGAAAATGAACGGCAAGATCCCCAAGGATCGCGAGCCGGCATCGCTGACCCTGGCTGAGGTGCAGCAGCTGATGGAAGAAACCGGCAAGCCGGTGCGCAAGGGCTTCGGCGCCAAGAAGGCCGCGGCGAAGAAGGCCCCGGCCAAGAAGGCGGCGGTGAAGAAGGAAGCGGCACCGAAGAAGGCGGCAGCCAAGAAGGCGCCGGCCAAGAAGGCGGTGAAGAAGGCCGTGAAGAAGGCGGCCAAGAAAGCGGTGAAAAAAGCCGCAAAATAGATCCACGCTATGCGTGGATGAAGGTCAAGGCGTGCGGACCAACGGTCCGCACCCACCACCCCATCTGCACGCCGCAGGGGGATAATGAAGGCCCACGTCGGGCCTGGTTGCCGTCATGAAAGAACTCACCCTGGACTCCGCTGTCGCCACGCTCCGCGCCGGCGGCGTGATCGCCTACCCGACCGAAGCGGTCTGGGGCCTGGGCTGCGATCCCTCGCACGAAGCGGCGGTGCACATGGTGCTGCGGCTGAAACAACGCCCCATCGAGAAAGGCATGATCCTGGTCGCCGCCGACCTGCCGCAGCTGGAAGGCTGGGTGCGCCTGCAGGCGCTGCCCGACGCCCGCCAACGTGCCGTGCTGGCCAGCTGGCCCGGTGCCAACACCTGGATCCTGCCGGCCGGTCCTCGGGCGCAGCCCTGGGTCACCGGCGAGCACAGCGGCATCGCCGTGCGCATCAGCGCGCATCCGCTGGTGGCCGCCCTGTGCAATGCCTGGGGCGGCCCGCTTGTGTCGACCAGCGCCAACCTGGCCGGTGAACCGCCGGCGCGCCGCCGCGAAGAGCTGGATCCACGCCTGCTGCGCCTGCTTGATGGCGTGCTTGATGGCCAGACCGGCGGCCTGGCCCAGCCGACGCCGATCCGCGATGCGCTCAGCGGCAACGTGCTGCGCTCGTGAGCCGACGATTGCACGGTTCCGGACAATCCCGCACCCTGCTGCCATGAACCTGACACGCACCGCCCTGGGTCTGTGCCTGCTGCTGCCGTGGGGCGCAGCGCCGGCCGCCGACGACGTGCGCGTGTACCGCTGCGTGGCCAGCAACGGTGCCGTGGCCCTGCAGGACAAACCCTGCAGCAATGGGCGGCAGGAAGTCCGCGACCTGCAGCGCCCGCGCGATCCGCCGCCGAGAGTGGTCAGCAGCGACACCCCGCCACCACCGCCCAGCGCCACGCCGGCCATCGGCGGGCGCGAAGTGCGCCACGTCTACATCCAGCCGCCGCAGCCGATGTACGAATGCGTGAGCGACGACGGCCGGCGCTACACCAGCGACAGCAACGAGGGCAATCCGCGCTGGGTCCCGTTGTGGACCAGCATCTGGTTGCCGCACGGGTACCCCGGCGGCGGCCATCCCGGTCCGCGCCCGTCCATCGGTGGGCCGGTGGGTCGGCCCATCGGCGGAGGCGCCGGGTATCGTCCGCCCACGGTCGGTGTCGGCGTGGAGATACCGGCCGGCAGCGTGCTGGTGCGCGACACCTGCCACGCCCTGCCGCAGCAGGAAGTGTGCGCACGCCTGCGTGACCGCCGCTGGGAACTGGACCGCCGCTACAACAGTGCGCTGCAGAGCGAACGCACCACCATCAGCACCGAACAGCGCGGCATCGACGCACGCCTGTCGCAGGACTGCGAGCGCTGAGCGCAGCCTGTACGCTGTGCGCATGAACAGACTGATCTGGCTGGCCCTGGCCGTGTTGCCCGGCGCTGCAATGGCCGAAGAAGGCGTGATCTACCGCTGCACCTCCGGCAGCAGCGACGTTCCGACCCTGCAACGTACGCCCTGCCCGGCCGGCAGCCAGCAGCAGGTCCTTCGCGTACCGGCGCCGGCCAATGCCGAACCGGCCGTGACCGAACCCTCACCGGTACAGGATCCCGCCGCGGCCGCCGTTTCCGGGGCCAGCGGAGCGGCTGCACCGGCTGCGCCCCCGACGGCGCCACGGCGCGCGGACGAAGGGCGCACGATCATGGAAGCGGGCATGGTGGAAGCCGAAGGCGGCGATCAGATCCTGGACAGCGCAGCGCTGCACCACGATGCCGAGGCGCGTGCCGCCAGCGACGGGCCGCCGAGGCCGCCGCTGCCCCCGATCTTCCAGTGCACCGACAGCCAGGGCGGCGGCTACCTGCACGAATACGAGGCCTCGCCGGCACGCTGCGAACTGATGACCGTGCAGGGCCTGGGCGGTGCAACGCCGGTCAATGCGGCCAGCTGCGAAGTGGTGCGCGACACCTGCGAGGAGCTGCCCGAGGCACAGCGCTGTGGCAGCTGGCAGCAGCGCTTCCGCGACGCACGCGGCCGCGAGCGCTTTGCCGCGCCGGAGAACCGCGAACATGCCCAGGGCGAGCGCGAGCGGTTGCAGGGTGTGCTGGAGGCCAGCCATTGCCCGGTGCCGGGATGACCGCCACCCGGTAGGGCCGGCCGCTGGCCGGCAGCCACATGATGTTCAGAGGATTGCAGTTGCCGGCCGGCGGCCGGCACTACCGAGACCCGAGACCCGCGATCAGAACCCGTAACGCAGGAATCCACCATCCACGGCGATGCATTCGCCGGTGACATAGCTGGCTGCCGGCAGGCACAGGAAGCCCACGGCCGCCGCCACTTCCTCCGGCTCACCGATGCGACGCATCGGCGTGCGGTCGATCACCTCCTCGTAGTAGTCCGGGTCCGACAGTGGGCCGGAGGTTCGCCGCGTGCGGATGTACCACGGCGCCACGGCATTGACCCGGATACCGTCCTCGGCCCATTCCACGGCCAGGTTGCGGGTCATCTGGTGCATGGCCGCCTTGGTCATGCCATAAACCACGCCACTGCGCACGTGGGTCAGGCCGGACACGCTGCCGACGTTGACGATGGACGACGCGGCGTGGCGCGCCAGCAGCGGATGCGCGTAGCGCGACAGTTCGAACGCCGAGAACAGGTTGGTCTCGAAGATGTTGCGCCATTCGTCCTCGGTGTATTCGGTCGCGGGCCGGGTGATGTTGCCGCCGGCGTTGTTGACCAGGATGTGCAGGCCATCGCTGTGGTCTTCCACCCAGTCGAGGATCTGCCGGCGGTCTTCGTCATCGGAGACATCGGCGGCCAGCGCATGCACCTGCATCTGCGGATGCACGTCCAGCAGTTCGTCGCGTGCGGTCTCCAGCATGTCGATATCGCGCCCGACGATCATCAGGTCGGCGCCAAAGCCGGCCAGTTCGTGCGCGATGGCCAGGCCGATGCCGGCGCTGGCGCCAGTGATCAGGGCCGTCTGGCCATCCAGGCGCCACCGTTGCTGGGTCATGTGTTCTCCCGGGCCGCGCCCGCTGTGTTCCGATGCGGCAAGGATACGCGCTCACGGCGGCCCCCTGCCGGGGATGCGACACTGCGGGCACGCCCGTCATGGAGTGCCGCCATGCGCATCCTGAACCTGTCCACGCCCCTGCTGGCTGCCGTGCTGCTGTGTGCCTGCCAGCGCCCGCCCGCACCGAACCCGGAACAGCCGCCGGTGCCGAAAGCGATGTCGCGCGCGATCAACGAACCACTGGACCGCGCCAAGGGGGTGCAGAAGACCCTGGACGATAGCGACACGCGCGAGCGCAAGGCCGAGGCCGACGCGACGCAGTGACCGGTGGGGTCAGAGCTCTTTGCGCCGCAAAGGGATCCGACCCCATGAATGAAAACGCCCGGCCTGGGCCGGGCGTTCTCATTCGATACCGTTGCTGGTCAGAACCCGCAGAAGCAGTACGCCAGCGCCTTCACCGGCGCGCCGTTGCCCTTCTCGCGGGCCGCGTTCTCGACGAAACGCAGCTGCGTGTCCACTTCCGGCATCGTGCGGGCCAGCATCATCCGCGCCATGCCCGAGTCGGACAGCATCCACGCACCGGCACGGCTGCCGGCGAAACCGCTGACGAACTGCGCGAACGGCGTGGCCGCCTTCTCGATGTAGCGCACGCGGTAGGCGTCGGTCTTGCCGAGCTTGGCGCGGCCGGCCGCATCGGCCACGGCATCCTTCAAACCACCGAAGGCGTCAACCAGACCGCGCTCCTTGGCCTGGGCACCGCTCCACACGCGACCACGGGCCACTTCATCGATGGCCTCGACCGGCTTCTTGCGGGCCTCGGCGACACGGCCGGTGAAATCGGCGTAGCCCTTGTTGATCACCGACTGGATGACCTGGCCAACGGCCGGGTCCATCGGGCGGGTCACATCGAACGCACCGGCAAAGCGGGTGGTGCCGACACCGTCGGTATGCACGCCGATCTTGTCCAGCGCGCGGCTGAAGTTGGGAATCATGCCGAAGATGCCGATCGATCCGGTGATGGTCGACGGATCGGCATAGATGCGGTCGGCATTCATGCTGATCCAGTAACCCCCCGATGCGGCCAGGTCGCCCATCGATACCACCACCGGCTTGCCGGCAGCCTGCAGGGCCACCACTTCACGACGGATCTGCTCGGAGGCGAAGACTTCGCCCCCTGGAGAGCTCACGCGCAGCACCACCGCCTTGACGTTCTCGTCATCGCGCGCAGCACGCAGCAGCGCCGAGGTCGATTCGCCACCGATGCGACCGGCAGGCAGGTCACCGCCGCTGATTTCGCCGGCGGCGACCACCACGGCCACCTGCGGACGCGAGTCCACCGGGTTGCGACGTGCGTCGAGCAGGGCCAGGTAGCCGCCGAAATCGACATTGCGGAAACCGCCGTCGGCATCGTCATCGGCCACGCCGCGCTCGATCATCAGATCCTCGAATTCCTCGCGGGTCTTCAGCGCCGTCACCAGCTTCTGCTGCAGGGCGAACTTGGCCAGATCGCCACCGGCGGCGGCGACGCCTTCGGGCAGCGTATCGATGCCCGCAGCCAGCTGTGCCGGGTCCAGGCGGCGCGCCTTGGCGATATCACCCAGGTAGCGCTGCCACACATCGTTCATCCAGAACAGGTCGGCTTCCTTGGAGGCCGGCGAGGCGGCGTCGAGCACATACGGCTCGGCCGCGGACTTGTACTCGCCCACCTTGAACAGGTGTACGTCCACGCCCAGCTTGTCCTGCAGGCCGGTGCGGAAGTACTGGCGGTAACGGCCCAGGCCTTCCAGCACCACCGAGCCCATCGGGTCCAGATAGACCTCATCGGCCTGTGCGGCCAGCAGGTACTGCGACTGGCCCATGCTCTCGCTGTAGGCCACCAGCTGCTTGCCCGAGGCGCGCAGGTCCTGCAGCGCGGCGGCGACTTCACGCAGCGAGGCAAAGCCGGATGGCTGCAGCTTGTCCAGCTCCAGCACTACCCGCTCGATCTTCTTGTCTTCCTTGGCCGACTCGATCACCCGCAGCAGGTCGCGCAGCTGGATCTCTTCGGCACTGTTGTCGCCCACTGCCTTGGCCAGCGCGCGGCTGACTGGATCAGCGCTGAACTGCTCGACCAGGCGGCCTTCCGGCGCGATCACCAGGGTGGTCCGGTCCTGCAGCGATTTGCTGGCACCGGCGCCCATGCCGGCAGCGACGATGAACATCACCAGCAGCAGGAACAGCAGGCCGAAGAACAGCAGGTTGAGGATCAACCGGCGGGTGAAGTTCATGACGTCCCACAGCCCGATGAAGAAACTGGCGACGGGGTTGCGACGCGCCGGGGGCAGCGGGGGCACGGGTTGATTCATGGAACGCTCCGGATGGCTTCTTGCCGTGGTACCAGCATAGCCGCTGCCGCGTGATGCAGCATCGGACACAAGTCAGGGGATCGCCCGCCAGGGGTGAATATGGCGGGCGCGGAAGGTCAGGACAGCATCGACTGGCCGATGCGCAGGCTGCTGCGGCGCAGGCGCCAGCCCATCAGGATGGCGGCGGCGGTCAGGCCGACGATCAGGCCGATCCACATGCCCTGCGGCCCCATGCCCAGGCCCAGGCCGAGCCCGGCACCGAGCGGCATGCCCAGACCCCAGTACGCGAACATGGCGATGAACATCGGCACGCGGGTGTCCTTCAGGCCGCGCAACGCGCCGGCCGACAGCACCTGGATGCCATCGGGGAACTGGAAGGTCGCCGCATACAGCAGCAGGGTCGAGGCCAGCCCGGCCACCGCCAGATCGTTGGTGTAGACGCCGACGATGGCGTCGTGGCCGAACAGCAGCACCGCCGCCGACAAGGTCTGCGTGCCCATGATGATCGCGTAGCCGGCCCACGCCGCACGGCGCACGCCGAAGCCATCGCCACGGCCGACCGCATGGCCCACGCGCACGGTGGTGGCCTCGGCCACCCCCATCGGGATCATGAAGCACAGCTGCGCGACGTTGATCGCGATCTGGTGTGCGGCCGCCTCGTTGGCACCGAGGCGGCCGATCAGCAGCGCGGTGACGATGAACAGACCGCCTTCCATCAGCACGGTGATGCCGATCGGCAGGCCGGTACGCAGCAGGTCCCAGATCGCCTTCCAGCGCGGGCCTTCGAAATGCGAGAACAGCTGCAGGTGAGCAAAGCGCTTGGTGAACCACAGGTAGGTGGCGAAGGCGATGGCCTGCAGCCACATCATCACCGCCGAGGCGATACCGAGCCCTTCGGCGCCCATTTCCGGGAAACCAAGCTTGCCGTTGGCCAGCACATAGCCCATTGGCGCCAGTACCAGCAGGCCACCGAAACCGAGCAGCATGGTCGGCAGCGTCCAGTGCATGCCTTCACTGAGGTAGCGCATGCAGAAGTACAGGGTGAGCGCCGGACCGCCCCAGCGCACCGCATGCAGGAACGCGGTCGCTCCCGGCACGATGTCCGGCGCGATGCCGAACGCCGGCAGCAGCGGCGGCACCACGGTGAGGAAGGTGAACATGATCAGGCCCAGGCCCAGCGCCAGCCACAACGCCTGGCGGAACAGCGGGCCGATCTCGCGCTCGCGGCCGGCGCCATGCAGCTGCGAGACCGAGGCGGTAAGCGAGATGAGCGTGCCGATCGGGATCAGCATCGGCAGCCACAACAGTGCGGTACCGATGGTCACCGCGGCCAGGGTCGCCGTGGCGTGGTGGCCGGCAATCACGTTGTCGACGAAGGAGATCAGACCGGTGGATACGTGGCCCAGCACGAGCGGCAGGGCGAGCAGACCGGTGGCGCCGACTTCCTTGCTGAAGCGCGGCGTGGAGGTTGCAGTAGACATAAGGTGCTTGACGCGAACTACGGTTGCGCGCGAAGGGCACAGGCACCGGGTTGCGGCCGGTCATCTTACGCGCGCCGCGCGCGCATTCCCATGACATGGCGTGAATGCCGGGCTTCAGCAGCCCCGCACAAAAGGGGACGGAGGGGATTAAGTCGTTTCAGGCCCATTAGTGCCGGATGCGACTTAATCCCCTCCGTCCCCTTTTTTACTGGCCGGCCTGGCGCTTGAGCCAGGCGTCGCGCTCGGCGGCGGGCACGGCGAGGAAGGCGCTGCGTACGGCGTCGCGCTCCTGCGGCGGCGTGCGCTGCGCGACCAGGGTCAGCTGGGCCAGCTGCGCCGGGCTGAGCTGGCGCAGCACGGCCAGTGCGGTCTCCCGCTGCTCCGGCGGCACGAACCCGAACAGCCCATGCAGCTTGGGAAACTCCAGACCCAGCTGCGGGCCCAGCCGCCAGCCTTCACGGAAGGCCTGGTCCTGCGCCTGGAACTGTTGGCGCAGGCGTTGCTGCTGGTCGGCCGGCAGCGCATTGAAACGCGCAGCCGCTTGGCGGATGCGCTCGCGCTCGCCTTCCGGCAACGCGCGCCAGGCGGCGTAATCGGCGCGGCGCTGGCGCTGCTGCTGCGCATCGAGTTGGACAAAGGCCGACGGCGCAGCGGTCGATGCCGGCAGCGCGGCCGGTGCGGCCGGCGACGGTGCCGGCAACGGCACATTCAAGGTCTGCGGCGCGGCCGAAAGCGACAACGGCAAGGCCAGCAGCAGGCTGGCGAACACGGTCTTATTCATCGGCGGCGGTGGTTTCCAGCGTGGTGCTGGCCGGCTCCGGCCGGCTCGGCTTGGATTGCGACTCGTCCACCGGCAGCGGTCCGCCGGCGGCCGTCCACGCATACAGATCGGCGTCGGCGACCAGCGGATAGTCGCGGTCGCCCAGCATCGTGGCGTCATCCGTGGCCTGGACCGGGGTCGCCACCGGCGGGACGTTGACGGTGCTCGGCGGCAGCGCTTCCACTGTGACCGGACCGGCCTCGCCCACCACGCCTTCGGGCAGCGGCGCATCACTGCCGAACGAATGGCCCTGCCAGTGGCGCCAGCCGAGGGCGGCGACCAGCAGCACGGCCACAGTCACCAGCAGGATCAGTGGGCCGCGCCAGCGCGGCTTGGCATTCGGACGCCGCCGCTTGCCATGGGCAGGCGCACGTTCGTCGCGCTGTGGTGCGCGCCAACTGGTGGTGGGGGCTTCAGTGCTGGCCACCGCTGCAGCCGGCTGCTGCAGCTGCTGCAGGCGCTTGGCCGGCAGGTCACGGATCCGCCCCTGTACCTGTTCGGCCAACTGGCGCCAGGCCGAGGCATCGGGCTGGCCATGCACATCACGCGGGCAGGCATCGGCCAACAGATGCTGGTAACCCGCCTCGTCCTGGTCGAGTACGCGCATGGCAATGCCCTCGTCCAGGCTGCCGCCCACCCGCAGCAGCAGAGCCAGGCGCGGCAGGGGCGCCATCTCGCCCAGCGCCGCCAACGGCGGCTGCCATTGCCCGCCCACCGGCTCACGCAGCGCCTGGCGCTGGCCCAACAGGGTCCAGAACCGGGTCGGCCACTGCGCCATCGGCAGATCACTGGCCACAGCGGCGAAGGCACGCATCACGGCCACCAGGGTCTGCTCGGCACGCGCGGCATCGCCGCACTGCAGCTCGGCCACCACCAAGGCACGGCGCTCGACGCCGCGCAGGAACGCCGCCAGCGCGCCGGCCGCGGTCGAGGAAACAGGGGCGGGCACAGCCGTCATCGGTCACTCCAAAGGTCTGCCGGCATGATAGCGGCAGCCCATTGGCGCCCGGCAGGACTTGCGCCAACCGCTGCTTCGTGCTGCAGGTTGTGCACAGCACCACGCCCCCTGCGGGGAAAACTGGGGCATCCAGCTGAATTCACTCTGTTTCAGCAATGTTTCACACCCAAGTTGCTGTTTTCAAAGGCTTTTAATGTGTGGCGATTTTTTGACCAACCCGAGGGCAAGGCTGTCGCCATCAGCCTCACACGCGCCCGTCGACCGGTAACGCACAACGTTATCCACAGAATGTGTGGATAAGACTGAATCTCCAATGGACACCGATATTTAGGTGACATTTATGATTCCCGGGGCGTCGCTCGACCGCCTCCGGCGCCTACCATCCGCGTGCGCATGGCCCGTTACACTGGCCCGATGTTTGCCCCCATTCCGACTCTGCAGGTCGCCCTGCCCGTCCCGCTGCCCCGCCTGTTCGACTACCTGTCGCCGCAGGGCGGTGACCCGGAGGTGGCCGTCGGCTGCCGCCTGAAGGTGCCATTCGGCAACCGTGAACTGGTGGGTGTGGTCGCCGGGCACAGCCACAGCGAAGACGGCCAGGGGCTGCGCCAGGCGCTGGCCTGGTGCGACGGCCAGCCGCTGCTGCAGGGCGAACTGTGGCAGAGCCTGCAGTGGCTGGCACGCTATACCCACGCACCGCTGGGCGAAGTGGTGAATACCGCCCTGCCCGGCCCGCTGCGCCATGGCGAACCGCTGCCCGACACCCATCACTGGGGCTGGCAGCTGACCGCCGAGGGCCGCGCACAGCGCGACAAGCTGCGTGCCGGCAGCCGCCCCCGCCAATTGGCCGAACTGCTGGCCGAGGCCATCGTCGATGAAGACGTGCTGGGCGAACGCATGCAGGACTGGCGCACCGCCGCGCGCAGCCTGGCCAAGCGTGAACTGGCCGAGCGTGTCGCGCTCAGCGTGGCACCGCAGCATGCGCAACCGCTGCCCGGCCCCACCCTCAACCCCGACCAGGCCGAGGCGGTGGCGTCGATCAACGCTGCTGAAGGTTTCCAGCCGTTCCTGCTCGATGGCGTGACCGGCAGCGGCAAGACCGAGGTCTACCTGCAGGCGATCATCCACTGCCTGGCGCAAGGCCGGCAGGCGCTGGTGCTGGTGCCGGAAATCGGCCTCACCCCGCAGACCCTGGCGCGCTTCCGCGGTCGCCTCGGCATCGCGGTGCATGCGCTGCATTCGGGCCTGAACGACAACGAGCGCGCGCGGGTCTGGGCGGCGGCTTCGCGCGGCGAGGCACGGGTGATTGTCGGTACGCGTTCGGCAGTGTTCACGCCGTTGCCGCAGGCCGGCCTGTTGATCGTCGATGAAGAACACGACGGCAGCTACAAGCAGCAGGACGGCATCCGCTACCACGCGCGCGATTTCGCCCTGGTGCGGGCCAAGGCACTGGGCATCCCGGTGCTGCTGGGCAGCGCCACCCCTTCGCTGGAAACGCTGCACAACGCCTATGCCGGGCGTTACACCCACCTGCGCCTGAAGCAGCGCGCCGGTGATGCACGACCACCGCGCGTGCGCATTCTGGATGTGCGCAAGCGGCCACTGCATGACGGCCTCTCGGCCGATGTGCTGGCCGGCATCGGCGAACACCTGCAGCGCGGCCAGCAGGTGCTGGTGTTCAAGAACCGCCGTGGCTACGCACCGGTGCTGCTGTGCCACGACTGCGGCTGGACTGCGCCGTGCCAGCGCTGCGATGCGCCGATGACCGTGCACGGCGCTGGCCGTCGCCTGCAGTGCCATCACTGTGGCGCGCGACAGCCGGCACCGCTGGCGTGCCCGGCCTGCGGCAGCCTGGCCTTGCAACCGCAGGGCATCGGCACCGAACGCCTGGAAGAGCACCTCACTGCCGCATTCGCCGATTTCCCGGTGGTCCGCATCGATCGCGGCACCACCTCACGCCGTGATGCGCTGGAGCAGCAGCTGGCGAAACTGGGCGACCAACCCGGCATCCTGGTCGGCACGCAGATCCTGGCCAAGGGCCACGACCTGCCCAAGCTGACTCTGGTGGTGGTGGTCGGTATCGACGAGGGGCTGTTCTCGGCCGACTTCCGCGCCAGCGAGAAACTGGCCCAGCAGCTGATCCAGGTTGCAGGCCGTGCAGGCCGCGCACGTGATCCCGGCGAGGTCTGGCTGCAGACCCACCACCCAGGGCACCCGCTGCTGGAAACGCTGGTCAGCGGTGGCTACCACCCGTTCGCGCAGGCTGAGTTGAACCAGCGCCAGGCTGCGGGTTTCCCACCGTTCGCGCATCTGGCGCTGATGCGCGCCGAAGCGCAGCAGGTCGAACATGCCAATGCCTTCCTGCTGGCGGCACGGCAGCTGCTGGGCGAACAGGCGGTGGTGGACGCGTACGGCCCCATGCCGGCACCGATGCCGCGCCGCGCCGGCTACCAGCGCACACAGTTGTTGTTGTCGGCGTCGCAGCGCCCCCCGCTGCATGGCGTGCTGGCGCAGCTGGTGCCGCAGCTGTATGCGCTGCCGGAAGCACGCAAGGTGCGCTGGTCGCTGGATGTGGATCCAACGGATCTTTATTGAGGCCCCTCGCACCGTAGCGCCGGGCCGTGCCCGGCGGACCTTCGTACACCGCGTTCGCCGGGCATGGCCCGGCGCTACCCGCGGGGTCACCGCGATCCGGAACGCCGGCGCTTACGTCATCGGTGACATCACGCCACGCTGGTACGCCGGTCGCTCACGCAGGCGGGCGTACCACTCGGCCAGATGCGGTAGTTCCGGGCGCTGGATCGGCAGTTCGAACCAGGCATAGACCAGCGCACCGAGCGGAATGTCGCCCATCGCGAACTTCGCGCCCGACAGCCACGGCTGGGTGGCCAGCGTGGCATTGGCCATGGCGAGATAGTCTCCGGCACGCACGATGGCGGCATTGATGCGCGCCTCGTCACGGTCGGCCGGGGCGGTGCGCATGATGCCCCAGATCAGTTCGGAGTACAGCGGCGCCATCCGCGAAGTGCTCCAGTCCATCCACTTCTCGGCCTGCGCACGCTCCATCGGGTCTTCGGCATACAACGTGCCCAGCGCATAGCGTGCGCTCAGGTAGCGCACGATGGTGTTCGATTCCCACAGCGGAAGGCCGTGGTCCTCGATCACCGGCACCAGTCCGTTCGGATTCATCGCCACGTACTCGGCTGACTGCGTGCCGCCATGGCTGCCGCCCACCTCGATGGACTGGTAGGGCAGGCCGATCTCCTCGGCACACCACAACACCTTGCGGACGTTGCTGGAATTGTGACGTCCCCAGATCTTCAACATGCAGGTTTCCTTGCTGGCAATGCGAGCGGCAACGATACGCCTGATCCGCGCGGGTGTGTGCGTGCTGGATGCTGGATCTGGTGGCCGGGCATTGCCGGCCAGCGGCCGGTACTACCGGTTCTTTTTCGGCAGCGCGCGCACGTAGGAGGATTTGCCGTCCTTCTTCAGCTCGAACAGGCCAATGGCCGCCAGCAGGTCACTGAGTTTGCCGTAGCCGTAATTGCGCGAATCGAACGAGGCCTGGTTGCCGATCTGGCTGCCGACCGGCCCCAGATGCGACCAGCCGTCCTCGCCTTCGGCCGCCGACACCGCGCGCCTCAGCATCTTCACCAGCCGGGTGTCGCTGCGCATTTCCGCGCCGCTCTTGCGCGGGCGCGCATCGTCGCTGGGCAGCGGCTCGTTCGATGTCTGCTCACTCGGCGCCTGCTCGACATCCGGCACACTGGCATGGGTCTGGCCCAACGCTTCCAGGTAGGTGAACTTCGAACACGCGTTGACGAACGGTTCCGGTGTTTTCTTTTCGCCGAAGCCATACACCTTCACGCCGTCGGTAAGCAGGCGCATCACCATCGGAGTGAAATCGGCATCGCTGGAAACGATGGCAAATCCATCCAGGTTGCGCGCGTACAGCAGGTCCATGGCATCGATCACCATCGCCATGTCCGAGGCATTCTTGCCCTTGCTGTAAGCGAACTGCTGGATCGGGCGGATCGCATACTCGTGCAGCACCGCTTCCCAGCCCTTCAATCGCGGGCTCTTCCAGTTGCCATAGGCGCGACGCACGTTGGCCACGCCATAGCGCGCCACTTCGGCCAGGACTTCGTCGATCTTCGAGGCCGGCGCATTGTCGGCGTCGATCAACAGGGCGATGCGCTTTTCCGGTTCGCTCATGGGCTCCTCAGGGGCATGTGCCTGAACCCGAGTATCGCCGATCCTTGCAGGCGCTGACGTGACAGGCGGCCGGCGTGCGAAGATGCCAGGCGCTTCCCCCAATGCCCCCACTGGAGTGAGTCGATGAGTCGTGAGCGCGTTCCCCACCTGGTCGTTGTCGGCGGCGGTTTTGCCGGTCTCTGGGCCACCCGTGCCCTGGCCCGCGAGCGCATACGCATCACCCTGGTCGACCGCCGCAACCATCACCTGTTCCAGCCGCTGCTGTACCAGGTGGCCACCGCCGGCCTGTCCGCGCCGGATATCGCCGCACCGCTGCGCCACATCCTCGGCCACCAGCGCAATGTGGAAGTCCGGCTGGGCGAAGTGGTGGCCATCGACAAACAGGCCCGGCAGATCCGCATGGCCGATGGCAGCACGCTGGACTACGACAGCCTGCTGCTGGCCACCGGTGCTACCCACGCTTACTTCGGCAACGATCAGTGGGCCGATGATGCGCCCGGCCTGAAGACCCTGGACGACGCCATCGCGCTGCGCCGCAAGCTGCTGCTGGCCTTCGAACGCGCCGAGGCCGAGCCGGACCCGACCAAGAAGGCGGCGTGGTTGAGTTTCGCCATCGTCGGCGGCGGCCCCACCGGCGTTGAACTGGCCGGCACCCTGGCCGAGATCGCACGGCACACGCTGCGCAACGAATTCCGCCACATCGACCCGGCCAGCGCCAAGGTGCGGTTGGTCGAAGCCGGGCCTCGCGTGCTGTCCTCCTTCCCGGAAGTGCTTTCGCTGAAGGCGCGCCGGCAGCTGGAAAAGCTGGGCGTGGAAGTGCTGACCGGCACCCCGGTAAGCGACATCGACAGCCAGGGCTTCAAGCTGGGCGATCAGTTCGTGCCGGCACGCACCGTGGTGTGGGCCGCCGGCGTGGCCGCCTCACCGCTGGCGCGCACGCTGGAGGTGCCGCTGGACCGCGCCGGGCGCGTGCAGGTGCAGCCGGACCTGACCCTGCCCGGTCACCCGGAGCTGTTCGTGGCCGGTGACCTGGCCGCACTGAGCCAGGCCGACGGCAAGCCTGTACCCGGCGTGGCACCGGCCGCCAAGCAGATGGGCAAGTACGTGGCCGAGGTGATCGGCGCGCGCCTGCACGGCAAGCCCGAACCCGGTCCGTTCACGTATGCCGACTACGGCAACCTGGCCACCATCGGCCGCATGGCCGCGATCGTTCATCTGGGCCGCCTGCAGCTGTCCGGTGTGCTGGCCTGGTGGTTCTGGCTGGCCGCGCACGTGTTCTTCCTGATCGGCTTCCGCAACCGCATCGTGGTGCTGCTGAACTGGGCGGTGGCGTACTGGAGCTACCAGCGCAGCGCGCGCATCATCTTCGGTGATGACCAGGACGACCGACGGCCGAAGCGGTAGAGCCGCAGCCTGTTCCTGTAGAGCCGAGCCCATGCTCGGCTGCACCTCGTGCGGACTGCAGAAGCCGAGCATGGGCTCGGCTCTACGGCGCCTTCGGCTTCGGGTACCACAGTGCGTTGACGATGACCCAGCGCTGGTCGAAACGCCCCATGTGGAAGTAGTCGACGAACCACGGGGTTTCCAGCCGCACCGAGGCCGCGTTGCCGGTCACGTCCAGCACCGTGCAGCGGCGATCCCATTGATCCTTCGGGGTCTTCAGCGCGCCCTGTTTCGTCGACGAGACCAGCTCTTCCTTCGACATCCGGCGCAGGCCCAGGCGCTCGTCGGGTGTATCGCCGAGCACAGCGCGCTTGGCCAGGTCCGGATGCAGGGAACGGGCGACGCGCTGCGGGTCGGCTTCCAGCTGGCCGTCCACGTAGTCGTGGCAGGTCGCTTCGATGGCCGCGAGGGTGGCCGGGTCGGCGGCGGGGCTGGTTGATGCGGAGAGAGCGAACAACAGGGCAACGGCGGACATCCGGGTCTCCAGCGCTGAGGGCTGGGCGATCATGGCATGGGCGCACGCGCCCATCCACGCATGGCGTGGATCTACTGTAGAGCCGAGCCCATGCTCGGCTGATCCTCGTCGCCACTCCAGCAGCCGAGCATGGGCTCGGCTCTACAGAACAGCCTCGGCAGGCGCCTGCAGCCAGGCCAGCTTGCGTTCGCGCGGCTGCTGCTTGAGCTGCCATTCGGCGCGCGAGGCGGCGGCGCGGTCCGGGTATTCGCGCACGGCCAGGATGCGCAGCGGCGGCCGGGCGCGGGTGTAGCGGGCACCCTTGCCGGCCTGGTGGGCAGCGAAACGCGCGTCCACGTCAGTGCTGATGCCGGCGTAGAAGCTTCCATCGCGGCATTCGAGCAGGTACAGGAACCAGGGGCGGAGGGACGGGGCCATGGCCGGATTATGCCGTGCTGCACTGCAGCGGATATACTGGCGCCCGAATGCAGGAGAGAGGCGCCGCGCTGGCGCCCGCCGAAGGCGCAGGCTCCCATGATCGCTCAGGCCGGTGGGCTGGAATCCCACCAACCATGCATTCGACTCGCCGAGCTGGAGAGAGGTCACCGGGCATGCCCGGGACGATCCGCCGAAGGGGCACGCGGCCTACGCCGCTGAACTCTCAGGCAAAAGGACAGCGGGAGCGGCACCGGTCATCGTCATCACGTCATTGCGCAGGCAGTGGCGGTATACGCGCATGGCCGGCCCCACCGCGCCCGGAGCCTGCCCCATGCTGCTTTCCATCATCTACCTGATCGCCATTTCCGCCGAAGCCATGACCGGCGCGCTGTCCGCCGGCCGCCGCCGCATGGACCTCTTCGGCGTGGTCATGATCGCCTGCGTCACCGCCCTCGGCGGCGGTTCGCTGCGCGACATCCTGCTCGGCCACTACCCGCTGGGCTGGGTGAAGCATCCCGAGTACCTGGGCTTCACCGTGTGCGCGGCGCTGATCGCCACCTGGGTGGCGCGCTGGATGCACCACTTCCGCCGCACCTTCCTGGTGCTCGATGGCCTGGGTCTGATCGCCTTCACCCTGATCGGCTGCTCGATCGCGCGTGAGGCGGGCCATGCCACGCCCATCGTGTTGATTGCCGGCATGCTGACCGGTGCGTTCGGCGGCGTGCTGCGCGACATCCTCTGCAACGAGGTGCCGCTGATCTTCCAGAAGGAGCTGTACGCAATCATCGCGCTGCTGACCGGCGCGGCGTATCTCCTGCTGCTGCACTGGGGCGTAGCCGACGCCACTGCCATCCTGTGCTGCCTGGGCGGCGGCTTCGCGATGCGCCTGCTGGCGATCCACTACCGCTGGGAAATGCCGAAGTTCGTGTATCACGACGAAGTGCATTGAACGATGGCGTGTTCGCCGGGCATGGCCCGGCGCCACCCTTCGAGCCCTGCACCACCCCGGCGATGTACCTGGCGCTGTCGCACATACGCAGCGCCAGGCGCATCGCCGGTGCGGACGGGCCGGTCTCCAACTCCGACCGGCCCTGATCGCGGCCGCACCCCCGCAGGCGCTGGCCGCCATCCACACACATGCCGCACTCAGGCGGCTCCCATCAGGCGGCTTCGGACACCTTCACTCCGCGACGGGCGCGCACGGCCGCAGCCAGTCGCTCCAGCACCGTCACGGTGGTGTCCCAGTCGATGCAGCCATCGGTGATGCTCTGGCCGTAGACCAGCGGCTGGCCTTCGACCAGTTCCTGGCGGCCACCGACCAGATGGCTCTCGATCATCACACCGACGATGCGCTGTTCACCGTCTTCCAACTGAACGGCGATGTCCTCGATCACCTTCGGCTGGTTCTCCGGGTTCTTCAGGCTGTTGGCATGGCTGGCGTCGATCATCAGGCGTGTCGGCAGCTTGGCCTTGGCCAGCGCCTGACAGGCATCAGCCACACTGGCTGCGTCGTAGTTCGGCTGCTTGCCGCCGCGCAGGATCACGTGGCAATCCGGGTTGCCGGTGGTTGACACGATGGCGGTGCCGCCCTGCTTGGTGACCGACAGGAAGTGATGCGGATTCGAAGCAGCACCCACGGCATCGGCGGCGATCTTGACGTTGCCGTCGGTGCCATTCTTGAAACCGACCGGGCACGACAGCCCCGACGCCAGTTCGCGGTGCACCTGGCTTTCAGTGGTGCGTGCACCAATGGCGCCCCATGCCACCAGATCGGCGATGTACTGCGGCGAGATCACGTCGAGGAATTCGACACCGGCCGGCAGGCCGAGCTTGTTGATGTCGCGCAGCAGGCCACGTGCGATGCGCAGGCCCTTGTCGATCCTGAAGCTGCCATCCAGGTCCGGATCGTTGATCAGGCCCTTCCAGCCCACCGTGGTGCGCGGCTTCTCGAAGTACACGCGCATGATGATTTCCAGTTCACCGGCCAGCGCATCGCGCAATGGCTTCAGGCGCTGGGCGTACTCGATGGCGGCACTCGGGTCGTGGATCGAGCACGGGCCGACCACCACGGCCAGGCGGTCGTCACGGCCTTGCAGGATCTGGTGCAGGGCCGCGCGCGAGGCGCTGACAGTGTCGGAAGCTTCATCGTCACACGGCAGCATCGCCAGCAGCTGGGCGGGCGGTGTCAGCGGTTCGATGGTGCGGATACGCAGGTCGTCGGTGTGCGGGGGCATTGCGGGGGTTCTCCGGAACGTTGGGGGTCCCCAGCGTGGCGGCATGAAAAAAGCCGCCAGGTTCGCTGGCGGCTTTCGGGAATGCGTCTGAAGCTTTCTTCAGGGTGAGCGCAATCCTTCCTCCGCCAGAGGCTTCGGAAAGTAATACCAAAAGTAAAAGCTGGCGCGGGCTGCGTTCATGGGGTGTATTGATAGCACAGCTTTTGCGCAGTGCAAAATGTTTCATCCGCAACTGGGGAAGCGGTTCAGCGATGTGCGCACCCGCACCGCCTATCGGCGCGCAGGCACGCGAAACCGCTCATTTGCCATGCACTTCCACATCCAGCAGCAACCCCTCATGGATGTCGGCCCAGCGCTCCAGCACGCGCCCCAGCTCCTGCCGCGCCTCATCCAGCTGCTCGGGATTGAGCAGGGAACGGGCGGTGTAGAGATCGGACACCAGCCGGCGCAGGACCGGTTCCCGGATCGCCACCGACGGTCCTTCCACCTGCGGCAGCTGCAGCGCGGGCGTATCGCCTTGCGGGCCGTACAGCGTTACCTGGAGCGTGCTCTGCATGATCGACTTCCGTGCGGATGACAGGGGCAATGCACTGTTTACCGCGTCCGGGTGACAGGCGCATGTGCCGTGGGCATCCGCAGGCGCTGCTACAACGCGGCCAGATCGGTCAGGTGCTGTGCCATGCCATCGTCGGCACCCAGTGCGTTGGTGGTGGTGAAGTACCGATGCCAGCCGGTGGCAGCAATGCCTTCGACCAGGGCGTCGGCGTCTTCCCGGCTCTCGCACCTCCAGACAGCATAGAACTGCTCGCTGCTACCGTGCGCTACGCCGGAGAGAACGCGGCCCATTGCCACCGCCGTGATGCGGGCCGGGTCGAAATGCTGCATGCCGGCACCGATGCGGTCGAAGAAGGCGGTGCGTTGCTCGGGCGGCAGTGCGGCCCAGGCGGGCGTGGCGGTGTAGAGCTCGATGAGCGTGTGCGACATGGCGTTCTTCCTTGAGGGTTTGAGGGTTGCCGGCCAGCGGCCGGCACTACCGCAGCGAACGTAGTGCGCGATTGCGGATGTAGGCGTTGGCGCTGCTGTGGTGTTCGCGCTGCCAGCGCGTGCACAGATCGCTCAGCCAGCGCGGCTGGGTCTTGCCGGCATCGTTGAGCCAATTGCCGACCGAATCCTGCACGTAGCGCTCGGGGTCGTTGGCCAGGGCTTCAAGCATCGGCAATGCATGTTCTGGATGCTGCTTGAACAGCGCGATATGCGTGGCCCACACGCCTCGCGGGCGCAGGGCTTCACAGGCGAAGCGACGCAGATAGGGCGATGCTTCATCTGTCCACGGCAGCAGCAGCTCAAGCGCCTGCAGCGGTGCCGCCACGATGTCCATGCGCAGTGCCAGCCACGCCCATTCGCGCACGCCGAAATGCGGGTCATCGGCGAGTGGACGCATCGCCTGCAGCTTCGCCGCAAGGGATGCAGCACTGTCGCCGCCGATCAGATGGCAGGCCCAGCCACGCACGGTGTCGGAAGGGTGCGCTTGCCACTGCAGCGGATCACCCTGCCCGGCTTCGCGCAGCAGCGTCGCGGCCAACGCCATGCGCACGGTGATGCCTTTGCCTGCTGCATCACGCATGCGTTGCACGGCGGCCGCCTGCAGCATGGGCACCACCGCAGGCAGCAGTGCACCGAAGTCCATTGCCAGGCATTCGGCCAGATGGGTGGCGGCGGTGCTGCCGGTGTTGAGCGCACGAAGGCGCTCTGCCGGGATCGCGGCGCTCATGCTGCCGGCTCCCGACCCGCATCGGTGTGCTGCCAGACCTTGTGCAGCAGCTGCGAAAGCTGCTGCTGTTCGCCAGCATCCAGCCCGTCGAACAGGCCACCGATCCAGTTGCTGTGCTGTTCGAACAGGCGTTCGGCCAGGCGCTGGCCTTGCGCAGTCAGCACGATCTGCAGGCGACGGCCATCTTCCGCATCGCTGCGCCGTTGCAGCAGCCCTTCGCGCTGCAGGCCATCGAGCAGGCCGCTGATGGTGGCGCGGGTGACGCCTGCGCGCTCGGCCAGTTCATGCGGCGGCAGCGTGCCACCGGCACCGTGCAGCAGGAACAGCACGATGAAGCGGCCTTCACTGAGCCCGTGCGGCGCGAGCCGGCTGGCGCAGTCGCGATCGATCGCCGAGGACAGCGACAGCAGCTGGAAGCACAGGCGCAGCTGGGCGACATTGGCGTGGCCACGCCGCCGGGCCTCGTCCAGAAGAGCTCCATGTTTTGCTTCAAGCATCATTATTTTCACTATGCTTAGGCGCCTAATTATATTCATTCCAGGATGGAAGGCAAGACTGGCGGGGGCCTGCCGCCGGCCCGTGCTGGGCGCCCCCACCTGGCGCAGGGTCTGGACGCAGCCGAAGCTGCGGTAGCATCGCGCCACGTCCCGCCAGGAGGTCCACGCATGCGCCGTGCTGCCCTGTTGTTGCTGACGCTGTTCCCGCTGGCCGTGCTGGCCGCCCCACCTCCGGTACCCACGCCGGCCCGCATCGACACCGAAGCTCAGCGGCTGATGCGGGCCGCGCACGCGCGCGGCATGGCGCTGGCGGTGATCGATGGCGGCAAGGTGGCGCACGTGGCCGCCTACGGCGAGCGCAATGCCGCAGGCGAGCCGCTGCGCACCGACACCGTGATGTATGCCGCGTCGCTGACCAAGATGGCGTTCGGCCACCTGGTCGCACAGCTGGCGCAGAACAGGAAGATCGAGCTGGATGCCAGCATCGCTGCGGCGCTGGACAAGCCCCTGCCGGACTATGCGCCCGAGCCGAAGAAGTACGCCGACTACCGCGTGCTGGCCGATGATGCGCGCTGGCGCCAGCTCACCCCGCGCCTGCTGCTCAACCATTCCAGTGGCTTTGCCAACTTCGGCTTCCTGGAACCCGATGGCCGCCTGAAGTTCCACTTCGATCCGGGCAGCCGCTACGGCTATTCCGGCGAAGGGCTGATCCTGTTGCAGTTCGTGATCGAGCGTGGGCGGCTGGGCCAGGACGTCGGCACATTGATGCAGCGGCAGGTGTTCGACCGCTTCGGCATGACCCGCACCAGCATGATGTGGCGTGAGGATTTCGCCGCCAACCTGGCCGATGGCTGGACGGCAGAAGGCGCGACCGAACCGCACGATGAGCGCAGCCGCGTACGTGCGGCAGGGTCCATGGATACCACCATCGCCGACATGGCCCGCTTCGCCGCCGGCTACGTGCGTGGCGACGGGCTGTCCGCATCGATGCGCCGGGAGCTGGTGCGGCCGCAGCTGCCGATCACCACCGCCAGCCAGTTCCCCACCCTGCAGCCAGAGCTGCCGCCTGCACAACGGCACCGGAACCTGGCGGCGGGGCTGGGCGTGGTGACGTTCCAGGGCCCGCAGGGGGCCGGCTTCTACAAGGGCGGCCATGATGATGCGGTGGGCAATACGCTGGTGTGCATCGAACAGGGCCAGCGCTGCGTGGTGATCCTGGGCAACGATGTCCGCGCCGAGGCGGCGTTCCCGGCCTTGGTGCGCTTCGTGCTGGGTGAAACCGGCGTGCCGTGGGAATGGGAGTACGGGGCGAACAAGCCGTTCGTGCGCTGACCGCATTGCCCAGCGCGCCTACAAAAAAACCCCGCCTTGCGGCGGGGTTTCTGGTGCATCGGCAACGCGGGAACTTAGAAGTCCATGCCGCCCATGCCACCCATGCCGCCCATGCCACCGGCGCCACCCATGGCCGGCTCGTCCTTCTTCGGAGCTTCGGCAACCATGGCTTCGGTGGTGATCATCAGGCCCGCGATCGAGGCCGCGTTCTGCAGCGCCGAACGGGTCACCTTGGTCGGGTCCAGGATGCCGAACTGCAGCATGTCGCCGAACTCGCCGGTGGCCGCGTTGTAGCCGAAGCTGCCGGTGCCTTCCTTGACCTTGTTGATGATGACCGACGGCTCTTCACCGGCGTTGGCCACGATTTCGCGCAGCGGGGCTTCCATCGCGCGCAGGGCGATCTGGATGCCGTGGTTCTGGTCTTCGTTGGCACCCTTCAGGCCGGCCAGCGCGGTGACCGCACGGACCAGGGCCACGCCGCCGCCCGGGACCACGCCTTCTTCAACCGCTGCACGGGTAGCGTGCAGGGCGTCGTCGACGCGATCCTTCTTTTCCTTCATTTCGATTTCGGTCGAGGCGCCGACCTTGATCACGGCAACGCCGCCGGCCAGCTTGGCCACGCGTTCCTGCAGCTTCTCGCGATCGTAATCGGAGGAGGTGTCCTGGATCTGGGTCTTGATCTGGCCGACGCGTGCGTCGACGGCCGCCTTGTCACCCACGCCATCGATGATGGTGGTGTTTTCCTTGGAGACCTGCACCTTCTTGGCGCGGCCCAGGTCCTTGATGGTGGCCTTTTCCAGCGACAGACCCACTTCTTCGGAGATCACGGTGCCGCCGGTCAGCACGGCCATGTCTTCCAGCATCGCCTTGCGACGGTCGCCGAAGCCCGGAGCCTTGACGGCCACGACCTTGACGATGCCACGGATGGTGTTCACCACCAGGGTCGCCAGCGCTTCGCCTTCGACTTCTTCGGCAACGATCAGCAGCGGCTTGCCGGCCTTGGCGACGCCTTCCAGCACCGGCAGCAGGTCACGCACGTTGGAGATCTTCTTGTCGTGCAGCAGGATGAACGGGTCATCCAGGTCAGCGGTCTGCGCCTGCTGGTTGTTGATGAAGTACGGGGACAGGTAGCCGCGGTCGAACTGCATGCCCTTGACCACGTCCAGCTCGTTGTCCAGGCCCGAGCCTTCTTCAACGGTGATCACGCCTTCCTTGCCGACTTCCTTCATCGCATCGGCGATGATCTGGCCGATCGACTCGTCCGAGTTGGCCGAGATGGTGCCGACCTGGGCGATCGCCTTGTCGTCGGCGGTCGGCTTGGAGATGTTCTTCAGCTCGGTGACGGCGGCCACGACGGCCTTGTCGATACCACGCTTGAGGTCCATCGGGTTCATGCCGGCGGCCACGGCCTTGGCGCCTTCGCGGATCAGGGCCTGGGCCAGCACGGTGGCGGTGGTGGTGCCGTCGCCGGCGTCGTCATTGGTGCGCGAGGCGACTTCCTTCACCATCTGTGCGCCCATGTTCTCGAACTTGTCAGCCAGTTCGATTTCCTTGGCGACGGAGACGCCGTCCTTGGTGATGGTCGGAGCGCCGAAGCTCTTTTCCAGCACGACGTTGCGGCCCTTCGGGCCCAGGGTGGCCTTGACGGCATTGGCGAGAACATTGACGCCGCGCACCATGCGCGAACGGGCGTCTTCACCGAAACGAATATCCTTGGCAGCCATTGCAGTTACCTCATTGGTAGCGCCGGGCCATGCCCGGCGGCTGGGTGTTTGGAATCAGGGGATGAAGCAGGTCGCGCCGAGGCTCAGCCGATGATGGCGAGCACGTCGTCTTCGCGCAGGACCTTGTACTCGACGCCTTCGCTCTTGTACGAGCTGCCGGCGTACTGGCCGTAGATGACCTTGTCGCCGACCTTCAGCGACGGCGCGCGCACGCTGCCGTTGTCCAGCGGCTTGCCCGGGCCGACGGCCACGACTTCACCCTTGGTGGACTTTTCCTTGGCCGAATCCGGGATCACGATGCCGCCGGCGGAGATTTCGTCGGCTTCGATCGGCTTGACCACAACGCGGTCGTGCAGCGGCTTGATGCTCATGAGAGACCTCTTAAGTTATTGATTGGTCTGAAAAAGTCTGGCGATGTTAGCACTCACCCCAGGTGACTGCCAGCATTGCTCGCGAAAAAGCCCGACGAATCGGGAGCAGGACAGAGATGGAGCTGGCCCCGGACCTTTCAAGGGCGATCCTGGAAAAAATTTCGTCGCGGCCAGGCTTGCCCGGTGCGGCCCTGCATGAAGACGTTCAGCCCGGTGAAGCGCGTCGAATCGCGCGCTGACACCCTCGACTTTTGGTGATCAGCGTCGCACTGTCAGATATCTGACGTTCATTTACGACAAAGTGTCACCAGATCGGCCTTAGGCTCGGCCGCGCATTCCCAATCACAAGGAGTTGTCGATGCGATTGCTGTCCCCGCTTGCCGCCGCCTGCCTGCTGGCGCTGGCCGCCGCGCCGGCCCAGGCCGAGGTCTTCATCAACGAACTGCACTACGACGACAGCACCGCCGCCGGTGACGTCGGCGAAGCGATCGAGGTGGTGGCCACCGCCGGTGAGGATCTGTCCGGCTACCGCCTGTACCTGTACAACGGCAGCAATCCGTCGGCCGCCACGGTCTACGCCAACAACCCGGTCCCGGCCGGCAGCGCCGCCGGCTGCGGCAGCGCCAGCATCGCCGTGGTCAGCTACCCGACCAACGGCCTGCAGAACGGCCCGAACGACGGCATCGCCCTGGTCGATGCCAGCGGCAAGGTGGTCCAGTTCCTCAGCTACGAGGGCGCCATCACCGCCTCCGGTGGCCCTGCCGCCGGCATGACCAGCCAGAACATTCCGGTGGCCGAGACCAACAGCACCGCGCCGGGCACCTCGCTGCAGCTGACGGGCAGCGGCAGCCAGTACGCCCACTTCACCTGGGCCGAGTCGGCCAGGCAGACCTTCGGCAGCTGCAACAACGGCCAGACCTTCAGCGGCGGCGGCACCCCGGGCCCGAACACGCCGCCGTCGGTGTCAACCACCACCCCGGCGCAGGGCAGCAGCACCTTCCCGGCCGCGGCCGATCTGGAAGTGGTGTTCAGCGAGACGGTGAACCTGGCCAGTGGCGCCTTCGCGCTGAGCTGCGGCACCTCCGGCAGCGTGCCGCTGACCTTCCCGGCCAGCGGCCGCAGCGTGAAGCTGTCCACGAATACCGCGCTGGTGGCCGGTGAAGCCTGCCGCTTCGACATCCGCGCCGCGCGCATCAGCGACCTGCAGGGCGCGCACCCGGCCGCCGACAGCCGCATCGCCTTCACCGTGGCCAGCACCGGCGGCAACCCCGACCCTGGCAATCCGGGCGTACCGGCCGGCTACTACTCGAAGGTGAACACCTCCAGCCCGAGCCAGCTGCGCTGCTCGCTGCACGCCACCATCAAGGGCCACACCGCCTACCCGTACAGCGGTTCGGGCACCAGCACCTGGACCATCCTGGAGATCGCCGACGAGGACCCGAACAACAGTGGCAGGATCCTCGATGCGTACCGCAACCGCAGCTACGCCAAGGTGACCGATCGCGCCGGCAGCGGCAGTGGCCTGAAGTACAACCGCGAGCACACCTGGCCGAACTCGCTGGGCTTTGCCAGCACCACCGGTGACAAGGGCCTGCCGTACGCGCCGTATACCGACACCCACATGCTGTACCTGACCGATGCGCAGTGGAACGCCGACCGTGGCAACAAGCCGTTCGCCAAGTGCGACGCCGGCTGCGGCGAGCGTGCCACCGAGGCCAACAACGGCCAGGGCGGCGGCAGCGGCGGCTACCCGGGCAATTCCAACTGGGTGCGCACGCCGGACGGCAACACCGGCACCTTCGAGGTGTGGGGCAAGCGCAAGGGCGATATGGCGCGTGCGGTGATGTACATGGCGATCCGCTATGAGGGCGGCAAGGACGCGGCAACCGGCCAATCCGAGCCGGACCTGGAGCTGACCGACGACCGCAGCAAGATCGTCAAGACCAGCAGCTCGCCGGCCTACATGGGCCTGCTGTCGACGCTGATCGATTGGCACCTGTCCGATCCGCCGGATGATGCCGAGCGCGCCCGCAACGACGTGGTCTACAGCTTCCAGGGCAACCGCAACCCGTTCATCGACCACCCCGAGTGGGCGACCCCGGGCCTGTTCACTTCGGCCAAGCCGGCCACCTGCCAGCTGGCCAACTGAGTCCGCCTCCAAGAAGTTGCAATCGCCCCTGTCCGGTCCTGACCCGGCCGGACAGGGGCCCTATACTCGACGGTCATGTCGACCGTCGAACCTGTCCTGCTGCTGTTGACCACCTGCCCGGACCGGGCCAGTGCCGAGCGCATCGCGCACGCGCTGGTCGGCGAGCGCCTGGCCGCATGCGTGACCCGGCTCGAGGGGGCGCAGTCGACCTACCGCTGGCAGGGCGAGGTCACCACCGACGCCGAGCTGCAGCTGCTGGTAAAGACCACCGCGAGCCGCGTCGATGACGCAATCGCCCGGATCGTCGAACTGCATCCGTATGAACTCCCGGAGTGCATCGCGGTCGAAACCCGGGCCGGTCTGCCGGCGTATCTGGATTGGATCCGGGCACAGACCCGGGAGGACACTGATTGAAGACTCTGTTTGCGCGTGGCGCTGCCTTGTGCGCCCTGTTGTGGCTCTCGCTGCCGGCGTTCGCGCTGGATGAGAAGGACCTGCTGCCGGTGGACCAGGCGTTCGCGCTGACCGCCACCGCCCCCGAGCGCGGCCAGGTGCAACTGCAGTTCAAGATCGCACCGGGCTACTACCTGTATCGCCACCGCACCAGCGTCAAGGCCGACCCGGCGTTCAACGCCGGCGCGTTGCAGATGCCGAAGGGCGACAAGCACCACGACGACTTCTTCGGCGAAGTTGAAACCTATCGCGAGCGCCTGCTGGCCACCCTGCCCGGCGCGCCGACCGACGCGGCCGGCACCATCAGCCTGGAAGTGCGCTACCAGGGCTGCGCCGATGCGGGGGTCTGTTACCCACCGCAGAAGCGCGTGGTGCAGGTCACCCTGCCCGGTGGCGGTGCCCAGGCTGCCGCACCCGCCGCGCGTACCGGTGCCGCCAGCCCGTTCAACAACCCACTGGCCGGTGCCGGCAACGGCGGCGGCCTGCGCCTGCCGGGCGCCGCCAGCAACAGCCAGGCGTTGCCGCTGCCGTCGGAACAGGCGTTCGGCTTCGATGCCATCGCCAGTGATGGCAACACCCTGCTGCTGCGCTTCAGCCCCGCGCCGGGCTACTACCTGTATCGCGACCGCACCTCGCTGAAGCTGGAAGGCAGCGCCGGCGTACTGGCCGACAAGCCGCGCTGGCCGGCCGCGCAGTCGCATCGCGATGAGCACTTCGGCGATGTCTCGGTGTATTTCAACCAGGTGGAAGTGCCGCTGCCACTGCGCCGCACGGTATCCGAGGCGGTCGACAGCACCCTGGTGGTGACCTTCCAGGGCTGCCAGACCGATGGCATCTGCTATCCGCCGATGACGCGGCGGGTGAAGCTGCCGATCCCGGCGGGAAAGATCAATGCCAGCGCCGACCAGGCACCGCCACGCACCGAGGTGATCAGCCCGTTGCCCGCCGCCACCGGAGCGGCGCGCGAAGGCACCAATGGCACCACGCTGCGCCTGCTGCCGACCGTACCCAACACCGATGCCGGCGCTCCGCTTGCCGCCGGCGCTGCGGGGGCCAGCACCGGCAATGAGTTCGCCGCCGATGCCCGCGGTGACAACGCCCTGCGCACGCGCCCACCGGCGAGCACGCCGAATCCGGACCGCTCGTTCGTGTGGGTGCTGTTGCTGGCGCTGGCCGGTGGCCTGGTGCTGAACCTGATGCCGTGCGTACTGCCGATCCTGTCGCTGAAGGTGCTGAGCCTGGCGCAGAGCGGCGAAAGCCCGCAGCGCGCACGCAGCCACGCGCTCTGGTACACGCTGGGCGTGCTGGTCGCGTTCGCGGTGATCGGCGCGTTGATGGTTGGCCTGCGCGCGATCGGCAACGCGGTCGGTATCGGCTTCCAGCTGCAGCATCCGGGCGTGGTGGCCACGCTGGCCTACATCATGTTCGCGGTGGGCCTGAGCCTGTCCGGCGTGTTCACCCTCGGTGGCGGCATCGGCAATCTGGGCCAGTCGCTGGCCAGCCGCAGCGGTCCCGCCGGCGACTTCTTCACCGGCGCGCTGGCCTGTGTGGTCGGCAGCGCCTGCGTCGGCCCGTTCATGGGCGGGGCGATTGCCTACGCTTTCATCGCCCCGCCGCTGAAGGCGATGACGGTCTTCCTGTTCCTCGGCCTGGGCCTGGCGTTGCCGTTCCTGCTGGTCGGCTTCGTGCCCGCATTGGCGCGCCGCCTGCCCAAGCCGGGCCCGTGGATGGAAACGCTCAAGCATGTGCTGGCCTTCCCGATGTATGCCACCGCGCTGTGGCTGCTGTGGGTGCTGGGCAAGCAGCGCGGCGTGGACGGCATGGCGCTGGTGCTGGGCGGCCTGCTGCTGTTCGCCTTCGGCCTGTGGCTGTTCGAACGCAACCGCTGGACCGGGTCGCGGGCGGTGACCCTGCTGGGCGTGCTGCTGGCGATCGGCGCACTGGTGCCGGCATGGAGCGTGACCCAGCTGGAACCACCGGCGCGGGCGGCGCAGGCGGCCAGCGACAACGTGGTCGAATACTCCCCGCAACTGCTGGACCGCCTGCGCGCCGACAACCGCGTGGTGTTCGTCAACATGACCGCCGACTGGTGCGTCAGCTGCAAGGCCAACGAGCGTGCGGTGCTGTCGCGCCCGGAGTTCAAGGAGCTGCTCAAGCGCACCAACGCGGTATACATGCGCGGTGACTACACCAATGTCGACCCGCAGATCACCACGTTCCTGGAAGAGCACAAGGCGGTGGGTGTGCCGCTGTACGTGGTGTACGGCCCCGGCGCACCGCCGACCGTGCTGCCGACCCTGCTGACCCAGGCGGTGGTGGAGGAAGCGCTGCTGCGCACCGCACGATGAAGTGGCAACGGCCAGCGCTGCTGTGGACAGCGGTACTGGCCGCCGGCCTGGGCCTGTGGGCCGGGCACCGGCTGGGCCCCACCCCGGCGGCCCCGGTTGCCGCAACGCCTGCACCTGCGGCCGTGCCTGCACCGCCCCCACTGCAGGCCGGAGACTGGATGCCGGCCCTGTCGCTGCCCGACCTCGATGGCCGGCCATTGGACCTGCAGCAGCGCTTCAGCGGTCGCCCGTTGCTGGTCAACGTCTGGGCCAGCTGGTGCGCGCCGTGCGTGGAGGAGATGCCTGAACTGGCCCGTTTCGCCCATGCCCAGGGCGACGACGGGGTGCAGGTGCTGGGTCTGGCCCTGGATACGCCGGAGGACGTGCGCCGCTTCCTGCAACGGGTGCCGGTGGACTACCCGATTGTGATCGAGACGCCAGGCCCGCGCGATGCCAGTGTGCAGCTGGGCAATACCCAGGGCCTGCTGCCCTACAGCGTGCTGTTCGATGCGCAGGGCCGCATGGTGAAGGCGAAGCTGGGACCGTTCGCGCACGGCGAGATCGACCGCTGGGTGAAGTGAGGGTTCGGCAGGGCTGCACCCTGCACCCGCTTCAGGCCAGAGCAACAGCCGAAGCAACAGCTACAGCGGGCTTTCCGTGGGATGGCGGGGCGATGTCGGAGTGCGGGGACGCTGCAAGTACGTCCCTGTAAGCTTGGCAGCCGCATCCATGCGGCTGACACCCCGCGCTCCGACACCGCCCCACCTCTGACAGATTCCGATGGCTGTTGGTAGATGTCGACCTTGGTCGACACGGTAGATCCACGCCATGCGTGGATGGATCTCCATCGAAATCGAGTATTCCGACAGTTGAACGAAGAGCATCCACGCATGGCGTGGATCTACAGACCGCGGAGATCTGTCGAAGGCGGGGTGGGTCCGGTGGCGGGGGTGTCCGCGGCATGGATGCCGCGGCCAAGCCCCCAAGGAAGGGTTTACGGCGTCCCCCGCCACCGGACCCATTCCGCCTCCCACCGGAAACCCGCTTTTGACGTTGACGTTGCCTCGGCGGGTGCCGGGCGCCGCCCGGCCGATACCCCTGCTTGACCGCAGGCAGGGCGCCCGGGAGAATTCCGCGACTAATTCTCATTTGCTGTTGCGCAGGATGCGGGCGGCAGCCTCCCGGGCCCCTCTCCTTCGATGTTCAAGAACGTCCTGTTCCAACTGCACTGGCTGCTGGGCATCACCGCCGGTGCCGTCCTGGCCGTCATGGGCCTCAGTGGCGCGGCGCTGTCCTTCGAGGACGAACTGCTGCGCGCGGGCAATCCCGGTTTCGCCGAGATCGCCGAACACCATGCCGACGGCCAGCACCCGCTTGCGCTCAGCGAACTGGTGCCGCTGCTGCAGGCCGGCAGCGAGCGTCCCCTGCAGCGCCTGCGCGTGGATGCGACCGGGCAACGTCCCTCGGTGGCGCGTTTTGCCGGTGGCAAAGAACACTGGGTGTACTTCGACCCCTACAGCGGCGAACGCTTCAGCGCGCTGCGCGGGCAGGCATTCTTTGATTTCGTCGAAGACCTGCACCGCCACCTCGCTGCCGGTGAACGCGGCAAATGGATCACCGGCAGCTGCGCGATCGCCCTGTTGTTCTTCACCCTGTCCGGCCTGTACCTGCGCTGGCCACGGCGCTGGTGGCACTGGCGCAGCTGGCTGGCGGTGGAATGGAAGCGCAGCGGCCGTGGCTTCCTGTGGAGCCTGCATTCGGTGGTCGGCACCTGGGTGCTGCTGATCTACCTGATGAGCGCGCTGACCGGCCTGTGGTGGTCGTTCGACTGGTACCGCAGCGCCGCCAATACCCTGCTCGGCGTCGCACCTGCGGCCAAGCACAAGGTGCCCGTCGATGCGACGCTGGACCTGCAGCGCGTCGAAGCCACGCTGTATGCGTTGCCCGGCGTGCGCACCGGCTTCATCGACCTGCGCCTGCCGGAAAAGCCAGGCCAGCCTCTGAACATCCGGGTGATGGCCGGCGATCGGTCGCAGCGCGGTGGCCACCATGATCGCGCCCATGATCTGCTGCAGCTGGACCCGGCCAGTGGTGCGGTCCTCGATGCGCGCCCCTATGCGCGCCAGGGCGCTGGCGGACAGCTGGCCACCAGCGTGTTCGCATTGCACTCGGGCAGTTACTTCGGTGTGCCGGGGCGTGTGGTGGTGATGCTCAGCAGCCTGGGCATGAGCCTGTTCTTCATCACCGGCTGGATGCTGTACCTCGATCGCCGGCGCAGCCAGCGCGCGGCGCGCGGCCTGCGCCGGTCGCTGCCGGTCGCCGCCGCCGATGACGGCGCTGCGCCGTGGCTGGTGGTGCACGCCAGCCAGAGCGGGCTGGGCGAGCAGCTGGCCTGGCGCGCAGCGGCGCAGGTGCAGGCCGCCGGCCATGCGGTGCGGGTGCTGCCGCTGGCCCGCGTCGATGCGGCCGAACTACAGCGCAGCACGCACGCGCTGCTGGTGCTCAGTACCTTCGGCGATGGCGAGCCACCGGATGCGGCACGACGCGCCGCGCGACAGCTGCTTGCACAACGGCCGGACCTGTCGGGCCTGGAATTCGGTCTGCTGGCGCTGGGTGATCGCCAGTAT
This sequence comes from Stenotrophomonas maltophilia, assembly GCF_023518235.1. Classification (NCBI taxonomy): domain Bacteria; kingdom Pseudomonadati; phylum Pseudomonadota; class Gammaproteobacteria; order Lysobacterales; family Lysobacteraceae; genus Stenotrophomonas; species Stenotrophomonas maltophilia. Next base: position 3,824,793 of record NZ_CP090423.1, on the reverse strand, counting down.
CCGCATTTCTGTGGCTTTGGCCGCCAGGTCGACAGCTGGCTGATCGACAATGGCGCACGCCCGCTGTTCGAACGCATCGATGTGGATGCCGCAGCGCTACCGGCCCTGCGCCAATGGCAGCTGCAACTGGCAACCCTGACCGGAATCGCCACCGATGACAGCGTGCTGCCATCGGCCACGGTGATGCACGACTGGCGATTGCTTGGCCGCGAGCGGCTCAATCCCGGCAGCGTCGGCGGTGCGATCTGGCGCATCCGCCTGGCAGCCCCGGCGCAGGTGCAGTGGCAGGCCGGTGACATCCTGCATGTATCGCCCCGCCACAGCGCACGACATGCCAGCGCGGTACTGAAGGCGCACGGGCTGGATCCGCTGCAACCCCTGCTGGTGGAGGGTCAACCACGCACGCTGCTGGCACTGGCCAGCGAACGCGAACTGCCCGATGCCGATGCCGCGCTGGTGGTGCAGGACGCCTGCCTGTGGTTGGCCGGCCTGCCCGTGCTGCCCGGACGCGAATACTCGATTGCCTCCGCTGCGCAGGATGGCGCAGTGGAACTGGTGGTGCGGCTGACGCACGACCCGGCCGGTCGCCCCGGGCTGGGCTCGGGTTGGCTGTCGCTGCATGCCCCGGTGGGCGCTGGCATCGTTGCCCGCGTGCACCGCAACCCGGGTTTCCATCGCGTAGCCGCAGCGCCGATGGTGCTGATCGGCAATGGCACCGGCATCGCCGGCCTGCGCAGCCTGCTGCGCGAAGCTGCACATGCCGGCGCGCACGGGCACTGGCTGCTGTTCGGCGAACGCCAGCGTGCGCACGACTTCCTGTTCGGCGAAGAGATCGAAGCCTGGCAGGCCGAGGGCCATCTGCAGCGGGTGGACCTGGCGTTCTCGCGCGATGGTGACGGTGGCTACGTGCAGGATCGGCTGCGCGCGGCCTGCGATGTACTGCGCGACTGGATGCAGCGCGGCGCGGTGATCCACGTCTGCGGTTCGTTGCAGGGCATGGCCGAAGGCGTGGACCAGGTGCTGCGTGAAGCCCTGGGTGATGAGGCGGTGGAAACGCTGCTGGAGAACGGCCGCTACCGCCGCGACGTGTATTGAGCCCATCGGTAGTGCCGGCCGCTGGCCGGCATTCCGATGATCGTCCCGGTCAACGACCGGCACCACCAGGGCAGGTTCAGGCCGCTGCGCGTGCCGTCGGCTGCGCCGGCTGCAGCCGGAACGCGCCCACGGCCTCTGCCAGAGCCTGCACCTGCGCCTGCATCTGTGCAGTGGAGGCACCGGCCTCTTCCACCAGACTGGCGTTGCGTTGAGTGCTGGCTTCCATCTGCACGATGGTCTGGTTCACCTGCGCGATGCCAGCATGCTGCTCATGCGAGGCGCTGCGGATACCGGCCAGCAGGTCCGCCAGCTGCTGCACGCTGCCAACGATCTCCCCCATTGTGGTGCCGGCCTGCTCGGCCTGCTGGTTGCCTTGGCCGACCCGCGCCACCGAATCCTCGATCAATCCCTTGATCTGCTTGGCGGCCTCGGCACTGCGCTGGGCCAGCAACCGTACTTCGGCGGCCACCACGGCGAAGCTGCGGCCCTGCTCGCCGGCGCGTGCGGCCTCCACGGCCGCGTTGAGCGCAAGGATGTTGGTCTGGAAGGCGATGCCATCGATCAGCTGGGTAATGTCGCCGATGCGGCGCGATGCCTCGCTGATGCCCTGCATGGTCGCCACCACCTGACCGACGGCCTGCCCGCCGCGCTGCGCCACTGCCGCCGCGCCCTGTACCAGCGCATCGGCACGCCCTGCCGCGTCGGCGTTGCGGCCCACCGTATCGGTCAGCTCGTGCATGGAGGCCGCCGTCTCTTCCAGGTTGGCCGCCTGCTGCTCGGTGCGCTGCGACAGGTCGTGATGGCCGGCGACGATCTCGCCCACGCCGGTATCCAGATGCGACGTGGCTTGCTGGATGCGGGTGACGATACGCCCCAGCTGCGCCACGGTGGCGTTGGCATCATCGCGCATGCGCGCGAACACGCCCTGCAGATCACCGCCCATGCGCACACTGAGATCGCCGCTGGCCAGTGCCGCCAGCAGCGCCTGCAGATCGCCGAGATTGGCTTCGAAGGTGGCCAGCAGACGGTTGATGCTGGTTGACAGCGTGCGCACGAAGCCCTGCTTGCCGTCCAGTTCGATACGCCCATGCAGATCGCCCTGCGCGGCCGCATCGACCAGCGCGGCCACTTCGGTTTCCAGCAGGGTTTCCAGCGCGCGGCTGCGCCATTCCACCGCCACGCCGAGGTAGTGCCCGTCATCGATGATGGCGTTGGCGATCAGCTGGTAGCGCACGCCGGCATGGCCGATCTCGCGTTCCTCACGCTGGCGCACGCCGACCAGGTTGGCCAGTGCCGGGTGCAGCCGTACCGCCTCGCGGCCCACCAGCTCATCGGCCGGCAGCGCCAGCTGCTGCTGCAATGCCGGGTTGGCGTAGGCCAGCTGGCCCTCGGCATCGATCACCATCAGCCCGGTCTGCGCGCTGTCCAACGCCTGGCGCACACGGGTATTGCCGCGGGCCACCGCACGCTCGGTATCGATACGTGCGCGCAGGCGCTGCTGCATGTCGACCAGGCGTTGCGCCAGCTGGCCGATCTCATCGTTGGCGTTGTACACGCGCAGGGTGGTGTCGAGGCGATCGTCGGCGATGTCACTGGCAAAGCGCAGCGTGTCCTGGATCGGCTGGCGTACCGCGCGCAGCACCAGTACCAGGCTGGTGATCAGCACGCCGGCCACCAGCAGCAGGGTCAACGCGAACAGTACGCTCATGGTGCGCGCGCCCGTCTGCTGGCGTGACTGTGCGGTGGCCAGCGCCGATACCTGGGCCTGCTGGAACGCGGCCAGCGCGGGAGCAACGCCGGCGGCGGTGTCCAGCAGCGACTGCGTCTCCACATCCAGGCCCACGCGGGCGGCGGTATAGGCCAGCAACGCGCCCTGGTAGCCTTCCATTTCGCTGCGCAGGGTGTCCTGCACATCGGCCGGCAGTCCGGCCAGCCCCAGGTCGAACGGCAGCTTTTCCTCGCTGGCACGGTCGGCATGGGCTGCGTCGCCGTCGAGCAACAACAGCGCCTCCTGGCGGCGCATCTTCTGCATCGTCAGCGCCAGTGCTGGTCGCTGCAGCGCATCCACCCGGGTCTGCAACGTATCAGCGGCCTGCTGCAGCTGCGCGGCAAGCCCGGCGTCACCCCGTCCCATCTCATCCACGCGCTCGAACAGTGCAGCCACACCCTGCGAGAAGGCGTCCACGGCTTCAGCCAGCGCCTGGAGTGCCTTGCGCCGGCCGGCGTCCATCGGCATCGCCCGCAATGCCCGCAGGTCCGCCTGCAGTGCCTTCTGCGTGGCCAGCAGCTGATCGCGGTCCGCGTCATCGAAACTCCGCGCATACTGGGTCTGCAGGCGGCGGGCTTCGGCCACCTGCGTGGCCAGGCGGGCAGCCAGATCACTGCCATGCTGGTAGCTGGCCTGGTTGCACGCGGCCTGCGCGCTGGTGTGTCCGGTCCAGGCGTAGACGGCGGCGATCGCCACCAGGCCCAGGCCGCAGACCCACAGGGTGGCCTTGAGCCTGTTGGCCACGCTGAGCCGATGCGGCTGCAACCAGCGCAACAGGTCGGGGAGCACCCTGCGCCATGTGGCAAGACGCGTGCGCAGGGACCGGAGGTGGGGAACGACGGCCGACATGACAGGCTCCAGGCAGAAGGACGCACCTGTATCGGCCGGAATCGATGCATCTTTAGGGCTGTGTTCCATGTCTGCCCGCGCTTGCCAGCGCACACGGCCTTTGTACCGGGTGCAGGCGACGGCGGGATGACACCGCGGCCGCGCTTGACCTCAACCCCGGTTGGGGGAGCACAGTGGACCTCCCTCCCCCGCCCGGTGCCGCCATGGCCATGCTCGATGTCCCCCATTACCTGCAACGCCTGCAGCTGGATGCGCCGCCACCAGCGACGCTGGCCGGGCTGACCCTGCTGCAGCAGCGCCACAACGCACTGCTGCCGTTCGAGACCCTCAGCTGCCTGCTGCGCGATGCGGTACCGATCGACCTGGACAGCGTGCAACGCAAGCTGCTCGACGCGCGCCGGGGTGGCTACTGCTTCGAGCTCAATGGCGGCCTGCTGGCCCTGTTGCAGGCGCTGGGCTTTGATGCGCAGCCGTTGAGCGCACGCGTGCTGCTGGCCGCGCAGGGCGGCGAGCTGACCGCGCGCACCCACCTGCTGTTGCGCGTGCGGGTGGACGGTGATGACTGGCTGGTGGATGCCGGGTTCGGCAGCCTGACCCCCACCGTGCCGCTGCGCCTGCATGATGCGCAGCCCCAGTCCACTCCGCACGAGCGCTACCGGCTGCAGCGCCTGCCGGACGACGGCGACTTCGTGCTGTCGGTCGAATCGAGCAACGAGTGGCGGGCGATGTACCGGTTCGACCTGCAGGTGCCTGCGCCGATCGACAACGTGGTGGGCAACTGGTACGTGTGCACCCATCCTGATTCCAGCTTTCCGGGCCAGCTGCGTGCGTCACTGACCGGGCCGGACTGGCGCCGCACCATCGGCAGCGGCAACTACACCGAATACCGGCCCGGGCAGGCGCCGGACAAGCGCCCACTGCACGATGTCGGTGACGTGCGCGACGTGCTGCAGCAGCGCTTCGGCGTGCAGCTGCCGGACGACCCGCGGCTGGACCCGGCGATCAACGACTGGCTGCAGCGCTCGCGCGCCACGCTGTTGTAGCGTCCAGCTTGCTCGCCTGGGGAATTGGTAGCGGAATCAATTGCAGTCGAGCACGCTCGACGCTACGGAACGGCGGGCGACTGCAGCGCGATGCGGTTGCCTTCGCTGTCGCGGATCTCGGCCACGCGCCAGTCGCCGGCGTCGGCCGGGCCGAAGCGCAGTTCGGCGCCGGCCAGCAATGCGCGCTCAAGGCTGGCCTCCACATCGCCCACGCCAATGTAGATGCGCGCGCCCTGCTCGGAGGGCCGGTAGTCCGCGCCCTGTACCAGCGCCATGCTGGCACCCGCTGCGTCATCCGAAAACGGCAGGTACGCCATGCGGCAGTCATGCAGCAGGATCGGCGCATCCACGTCCACCCGCAGCCATCGCTGGTAGAACGCGATGGCCCGTTCCAGGTCAGTAGTGGGTATTTCAACGTGCAGGATCGGGTTCATGCGTCGCCTTCTGCCTTCCACTCAGATGATGCGCAGGGTAATCGCCTTCAGTACCGCGCGGGTGCGGTCGCGGGTGCCCAGCTTGTCGAGGATGGCCGAGACATAGTTCTTCACTGTGCCCTCGGCCAGGAACAGGCTGCGCGCGATCTCCTTGTTGCTGTAGCCCCCGGCCAGCAGCCGCAGGATCGCCACTTCGCGCTCGCCAAAGGTATCGGTGGGCGGCGCTTCATCGTGGAAACGATAGCGGGCGCGTATCGGCTCGGTGCTGACCGGCAGCAGCAGTGTCTCACCGGCGGCGACGCGCTCGATCGCCTCACGCAGGTCGGCCGGAGCCGCGTCCTTGAGCAGGAATCCCTGCGCACCGGCTTCGCTGGCCCGCAGCAGCAGATCGCTTTCGTCAAAGGTGGTCAACAGCAGCAACGGCGTGGTGTCACCGCGCGCACGCAGTTGGCGCAGGGCCTGGATGCCATCCAGGCCAGGCATGCGGATGTCGCTGAGCACCACATCAACCGGCTGCGCGGCCAGTGCATCGAGCAGCGCTTGGCCGTCTTCAGCCTCCAGCACCACCTGCACACCCAATCCCTGCAACAACGCGCGCAGGCCGGCGCGGACCAGCGCCTGGTCATCGGCCAGGGCAACACGGATCGCCGCGCCGCTCATGCCGGCAACCACGCGGTCAGGTGCATGCCGCCCTGCGCGGTGCGGGCCAGTTCCAGTTGGCCGCGCACCGCGGCCAGACGCTCGCGCATGCCGGCGATGCCGTTGCCTTCACGGATACGCTCGGCGCGTTGGCCATCATCACGGATATCGATACGCAACTGCGCGTTCTCCTGGTTGATCGTCAGCCATACCGTGCCTGCGTTGCCATGCCGGGCGGCATTGGTCAGCGCTTCCTGCGCCAGCCGCAGCACGGTCTCGGCGGTCAGCGGGTCGGTCACGCGCACACCCTCGCCGATGTGCAGTTGCAGCGCAGGGCGTGGGAAGGGCGCGGCCAGCGCATGCAGTGCGGTGGCCAGGTCGAGGCCGCGATCATCGCGCATCGATTGCACCACCTGGCGGATATCGTCGAGCAGCTCGCCCGACAGCTGCTCGGCCAGCACCAATCCTTCGCGCCCGGCCAGCGCCGGATCCGCCGCCAGCGCGCGCAGGTTCAAGCGCATCGCGGTGAGCTTGTGGCCGGCCACATCGTGCAGTTCACGCGCCAGACGCAGGCGCTCTGCATCGCGTGCACTGTCGGCCAGCAGCGCGCGGGTCGCCAGCAGATCGGCGTTGACCCGGGCCAGCGCGTCGCGGGCCAGTGCGCTACGACGCGCGTAGTGGGCGGTCAACGCGGCAAAGGCCTGGAAGCCCGCATACAGCAGCACCACCAGCAGCGGCTGGATGAAGCCGCTGCGGCGAAGCACCGCGTACAACGCCAGGTTGGCCAGCACCGCAACAACCAGCATGAAGCGCGCCGGCCAATGCTCGGCCAGCTGCGCGACCAGCACCACCAGCAGCACCGGTGCCGTGCCGGTACGCGGCTGCAGGGCGACCAGGGCGACCGCCAGTACGGCCTGCAGCAGCGCGGCGAACGCACGCGCACCGGTCGGCATGGCGGCCCAGCCATGCACCACGAACAGCAGCAGGAACGCGGCAAGCAACGCCTGGCTGAAGCCGGCGGCGGGGCCCTGCGCGCCGAACGACAGGCCCACCACCAGCACGGTGACCAGACCGGCGAGGCTGAGCGGACGCAACAGGTGGCGGAACAGGCTGGGCATGGCCAGATGCTGACGGGCGCGCCCGCAACCGGCAATGGGTCCGGCGCAGAAAGTGACTTCTGGCACGTCGAATCGATGACCACTGGCCCTGAACCCGGCACTACGCCCCGCGCAGACTGGCCCCACACCACAGCACACCACCCACTTCCGGAGCCACCGCCATGATCCGCACCGCCCTGCTCAGCACCGCCCTGACTGCCCTGGCCCTGGCCGGCAGTGCCCATGCCGCCGATCTGGCAGTGACCGTGCATGATGTCCGCGCGCAGACCGGCACCCTGCGCGTCGCCCTGGTCGACAGCGCCAGCGCCTGGGACGGCAAGGCCGCACCGGTGCAGGCGCAGCAGGCCAGGCCCAGCGGCGACAGCGCCCACTTCGTGTTCAAGAATCTGCCGGCCGGCAGCTACGCGGTGCTGCTCACCCACGACGAGAACGACAACGGCAAGCTCGACACCAACCTGGTCGGCATGCCGGTGGAAGGCTATGGCTTCAGCAACAATCCGCAGGTGATGCGCAAGCCCACCTTCGACGAAGCGCGCGTCACCGTGCCGGCTGCCGGCACTGCCATCGACATCACCCTGCGCTGATTCCTGCATCCAGACCCGAGGCCACCATGGACCGTCGCCGCTTCCTCCGTACCCTGCTCAGCAGCAGCGCCTGCCTGGCCCTGGGCGCCACCGCACTGCGCAGCGCACCGGCCTTCGCCGGTGACCCGGCGCGTTTCGCGCAGGGCCTGCAGGCGCATCCGTGGCTGCTCGGCTGGCGCAGCGTCAGCAGCGAATGCCTTGGCCCTGCAACGGTACAGCTGCAGGGGCGGCTGCCGGTCGGCCTGGCCGGCACGCTGTACCGCAACGGTCCGGCCTGGACCGAGCGCGATGGCTTCCGCTATGACCACTGGTTCGACGGCGACGGCATGGTGCATGGCTGGCGCTTCAACGGCGATGGCAGCCTGACCCACCACGGGCGCATGGTGGCCACGCCGAAGTTCAGCCGTGAACAGAAGGCCGGCCGCTTCCAGTATCCGGCGGCCGGCACCCACGTTCCCGCTGCGCTGCCCGTGCGCAACAACGATGACGCCAACGTGGCCAACACCTCGGTGACAATGATCAACGGCCGCCTGTTCGCACTGTGCGAATCCGGCTCGGCGTTCGAAGTGGATCCCGATTCGCTGCAGACCCTTGGCCCGGTCACCTGGCGCCCGGATCTGGCGGCGTTGCCATTCTCGGCCCATCCGCTGCCGGACCGCGATGGCAGCGTGTGGAACTTCGGTTCGATCAGCCTGATGGGGGGTCACGGCCTGCTGGTCTGGCACATCGGCAAGGACGGCCAGCTGCGCAGTGCCAATGTGATTGAAACGCCGGAGCATGGCTACCTGCATGCCTTTGCGATGACCGGGCAGCACCTGGTGTTCGTGCTGATGCCGTTCGACTTCACCGGCACCGGCGGCAGCTTCTTCGAGCGCATGCAGTTCGCGCCGCAGCGTCCGGCACGCATCGCGGTGGTGGCCAAGGATGCGCCGGACAAGGCGCAGTGGTTCGAGGCGCCGTTCGCCGCGATCTATCACTTCGGCGATGCCTTCACCCGCGAGGGTGGCATCGTGCTGCGCGCGGTGCGCCACAATGACATCAACGAAGCGCGCTCGCCGATGAAGGAGGCGATGGCGGGCGATGGCGCGCACGCCGCGAACAGCGGCGCCGGCCTGGTCGAACTGCATCTGGACCTGCGCCGTGGCCAGGCACGCTGGGAGTCATTGGACATCCGCGCGGTGGAGTTTCCGCTGTTCGACCGGCGTTCGGCCGACACGCGGGGGGCGCGGCTGTACGCACCCACCATCGACGGCCCGGCCACCGCACCGTACTTCAACGCGGTGGCGGCGTTCGACATCGAGCGTGGACGCCGCCAGCTGTGGCACTACGGGCCGGACATCATGGCCGAGGAACATGTGTTCGTGCCGCGCCCGGGCAGCCGCAACGCCGACGACGGCTGGTTGATCGGCACCCTGCTCGATCCGGTGAACCAGCGCAGCGGTCTGGCGGTACTCGACGCGCGCCACCTGGACGATGGCCCCCTGGCACAGGCATGGCTGCCCTACGCGGTGCCATTGGGCTTCCACGGTACGTTCGCTGCACACGGCTGAGTCCACGCGGCGCGGACGTCCACGCTGGCATGCTGGAGCTCCCCTTCCCGCGGAGCCCTGCATGTCCCTGGCCGACCATCGAAGCGCGCTGGCGCCGCAGGGATTCCTGCGCGTGGCGATCAATCTCGGTAATCCCGTGCTGGCACAGGGCGATGCACGCTCACCGCGCGGGCCGTCACTGGAACTGGCCACCGCGTTGGCGCAACGGATGGGTGTGCAGGCCCGCTTCACCTGCCACGATGCGGCGGCTTCGGTGGTTGCCGCGGCTGCCGAAGATGCCTGGGATCTGGCCTTCCTGGCCATCGATCCGGCACGCGCCGACCACATCGCCTTCAGTGCACCGTATGTGGAGATTGAAGGCACCTACCTGGTGCGCGAGCACAGCCCGGCACAGCAGGTGACCGATCTTGACCGCGACGGCCTGCGCATCGCAGTCGGCCGCGGCGCGGCCTACGATCTGTTCCTCAGCCGCGAGCTGCGCCATGCCGCGATCGAGCGCGCGGAGACTTCGGCTGCGGCCATCACCCTGTTCGACCAGCAGCACCTGGATGCCGCCGCCGGGGTGCGCCAGCCGCTGGCAGCCTGGGCGCAGGCGCATCCCGGCCACCGCGTGCTGGCCGATCGTTTCACCGCGATCCAGCAGGCGGTCGCGGCACCGGCCTCACGCCCGGCCGAGGCATTGCGCGCCTTGTTCGACGAGGTGGAAGCGATCAAGGCCGGTCCGTTGCTGGGCGAAGCGTTCGCGCGTGCGGGACAGGCGGTCACCCTGGTACGGTGAATCCGTGGCGTCGGGCGTGCTCGACTGCCCGTGCGTAGAGTCGAGCGTGCTCGACTGCTGTGCACGAAGAAAGTCGAGCACGCTCGACGCTACAGATGCACGCCGGCCATATGCCGCACATGCTCGGCCGCCTGCGCGTGCAGCCAGTCGCGGAAGGCAAGGAAACCACGGTGATGGGCCGAGCGTGGCGGGTACACCAGCCAGTGCGGCCAGTCGGTCTTCAAACGCTGCTGGGACAGCGCGACCAGCTGGCCGGAGTCGAGCAGCAGGCGCGCACGCGTGACCCGGCCCAGGGCGACGCCCACACCGTCCAGCGCGGCCCGATGATGCGCTTCGGAATCATCCAGCACCGCCACGAAGCGGGGCGGCGGGCTCTGCCCACTCAAGGCGAACCACGCGCCCCACGCACCGTCGGGATCACCCAGCAATGGCCATTGCGTGAGCGGGACACGGTCGATGCCGCCCATGCGCTCGATCAGTGCCGGGCTGGCCATCGGCAGCAGCCACTCATCGAACAGCGGCTCCACCACAAGCCCTGGCCAGTTGCCACTGCCCAGCCGCAGCGCGGCGTCGAACTGGCGCTGGCGTTCGAAATCCACCAGCCGTTCGCTGGACTGCAGATTGATCTCGATCTGCGGATGGGCGGCCACGAAGTGCCCCAGTCGTGGCACCAGCCACGCACTGGCCATCGACGGCACCGCGCTGATCGTCAGCACGTGCTCGGCACGCGCCGCATACGGCTGGAAGGCTTCGTTGATCGCATCCAGATGCGGGCCGACCTGGTCCAGCAGGCGCTGACCTTCCAGGGTGAGGGCGACGCCGCGCGCCTGGCGGACCAGCAGCGGCTGGCCCAGGCGCTCTTCCAGCTGCCGCATCTGGTGGCTGAGCGCGCTGACCGTGAGGTTCATCGACGCCGCCGCGCGCGACAGGTTGCCGAGCCGGGCGGCAGCGACGAAGCCCTGCAGGGCATGCAAGGGTGGGCGGGTCACAAGGCTTGAACCTCTTTCAAGTCAGGCTTGCGGAAATGTCGCTTTTTGCCCCTCCATGCTGCCCGTATCGTGCAATCCACTCAAGTGGAGGCACGCTCATGAACATCTTCGGCAGCCTGTTGTTCCTGCATGGCCACATCGCCAGCGCCGAGCTGGCGCGGCAGCTGGCCAGCCCCTCCCCGGCTCCGCCGCCAAGCGGCACCCCTGGTAGTGCCGGCCGCTGGCCGGCAACCTCACCGATCGGGCACCCCGCAGCTGCCGGCCAGCGGCCGGCACTCCCCTAGCGTTGCAGCGCTTGCTGCACGGCGGCTGCCACATCGGTGTTGTCGATGTAGCGGCCGTCGTTCCAGCGCACATGCTGGCGGTAGCCGGCATCAACACCCCGCACGCGCTGGCCCAGCAGCTCAGCGCCGGCGCCCTTGGCCCACAGCGGCACCAGCGCGTTGGAGTGGTTGCCGGTGGGGCGGAAGCTCATCCCCGGCATGCGGCCACGGCCGTTGTTGCGCACCGGTTCGAACGCGATGTTCTGCGCATCCGGCCCCATCGGCATGCTGTTGTCATGGTCGGTGGTGACGATCAGCAGGCTGCGTTCCCAACCGCCGTTGTGCTCGATCCATTCGACCACCGCCGCCACCGCGTCGTTGAACTCCACCGTTTCCTCGATCAGCCGCCCGTACTGCGGCTGGTCGCTGCATGAGCCGTAGTGCCATTCGGTGCCACAGGCGCTGGTGTGCGCGGCCCAGTCGGTGGCGCCGCCTTCCACCATCAGGAACAGGCCCTTGGCCGAACGCTGCTGCAGGAACCGCAGGGCGCCACGGGTCATGGTCGCCAGATCGGGCACGCTGTCGATCCTGCGCACGCCCGAAGGCGTGCTCGCATCCTGGCCCAGCACCGGCAGCTGGCGTGCCTGCTGCAGCGTATTGGCCACGCGCGGCACGCCGATCAACGGACGGTCGGTCGGCAGCCGGCCCTCCGCCAGCGCAAGGAAGTCCTCCTTGCTGCGGATCAGGCGCCACGGCCCGGCCGGGTTGCCGCCGATGGTGCTGCCCGCTTCCAGCTGCTGCCAGTCCTGCTGCGAGACCCACTCCCACGGATTGGCGCAGCCTTCGGCCGGCGCAGCCGCCGTGCCCTGGCCACAGGCGCGTCCATCCACGCTGTAACCCGGGCCGCCGGTGCCCATCACCAGGTCCATATGCCCCTGCGCCAGCATCTGGTGCGCGATCGCGTGATAGTTGTTGCGCGAGGCGTTCTGCGCAGCGAACGCGGCCGGGGTGGCGTGCGCGAACGGCACTGAGGTGACCACGCCGGTGGCCATGCCCAGGCGCTTGGCGCGCAGGGTGTTGAAGTCAACCGCCCTGCCATCGTTGTCCACGTTGATGGCGTTGTTGTAGGTCTTGATGCCCGCAGACAACGCGGTACCTGCCGCCGCGCTGTCGGTCGCCACTGCGGCCAGGTACTGGTAACCAGCGAACGGCAGGTCCAGCGCGGGAACCGCCTCGGTGTCCCACGCCCTGGCCGCGTCGTAGCCGAGGGTCTGCGCAGTGTCGCCGGTCGGCTGGCTGCTGGAATTCAGAGGGAAGGTGGTCACGGCCAGGCGCTGCGGGAACGCCGCATAGGGTGCACCCTCGCGGCTGCCGTACTGCCAGTAGGCGGCCGCATCCCAGGTGCCCCAACCGGCACCGTCGTTGATCATCACGATCACGTTGTACGGTTGGACCGCAGCCGGCGCCGATGGACCGGCGCGCAGGTTCGGCTGGCAGCCGCCGACTGCAGCCAGTGCAGCCAGCAGCAGGGCATGGCGCCCGCGACGTGGAAGGAATGAACTCATCGTGGGTCCTGTCGGGCCACCTGCGGCTGATGACCACATGTTATATAGTTTCAATGTTGCAGCTTCATGCAGTCGCTGCGCGCTACCCTGCGCAGCTACCGTTGCCATCGCTGCACCCATGCCGACTTCCTCTCCGGCGCGCGCGCCGCTCTCTGCGATCACCATTGACGCTGCAAGCCGCGCGGTGATCCACCAGCACAACGCCGACACCGTACGGCCACCGGCATCGCTGACCAAGCTGATGACTGCCTACGCGGCGTATGCGTGCATCGCAGAGACCGGGCGTTCGTGGGACGAAACGGTCACCATCGCCGGCGACGACGTGCACGCGGTCGCCGCTGATGAAACGCGGATGGGCCTGCTGCCCGGCGAAACGGTCCCCCTGGCGCGCCTGCTGGAAGGAATGATGATCGTCTCCGGCAATGACGCCGCGCTGGCGATCGCGCGCCACCTGGATGGATCGCAGGGCGCGTTTCTGCAGCGCATGAACCACCACGCACGCCAGCTTGGCCTGCGCGATACCGGGTTCGCCAGCGTATCGGGCATCACCACGCCACATCATGCATCCAGCGCGCGCGACATGGCGGTGCTGGCGGCCCATCTGCTGGCCGACCATCCACAGATCCTGGCCATTACCGCGCAGCGTGCGTTCGCGCATGGCCGCTTCAGCCGAACCAACCAGAATGCACTGCTGGGCGATGAAGGCGTGGATGGATTGAAGACCGGCTACACCCAGGCGGCCGGCTTCTGCCTGGCCGCCACCGCCTGCCGGGGGCTACCCGGGCAGGCGCAGCCGGTGCGCCTGATCACGGTCGTGCTCGGTTCGGACAGCCGCCAGGCGCGCGACGCGCGGGTGCGCGAACAGTTGGCCACCGGCTTTGCAACGCTGGCCGGCGCCGTCATCGAGGCCTGAGCCCGGTCAGCGTCGTTTGACCGTCGCCACGATCAGGCGTTGCAGCTCGGCTTCAGCTACGGCCTGGCCCAGTGCGCCGGCGGCCACGGCCTCGGACAGGCTTTCGGCCGCGCCCAGGATGGCCCAGCGGCCGGCCAGCGGCACCGTGCCGTCCGCAGCAAACCGGCCCAGCCACACCTCGCAGTTGTCGATGAAGTCCTGCTGGTAGCAGCGCCGCACCTCCTGCAGTTCCGGCGCGCCGACCAGTGCCGACAGGATGCCCTGCACCTCGCTGCCCTGGCTGAGGATGCAGTCGATGTAGCCCGAGGCGATGGCAGCGGCGCGATCGCCCAGCCGCGCCCGGGCGCGATCGATGCGCTCGTGGAATACCTGCGTCTGCCGCGCGTCGTAGTCGTGGTACAGCGCCGCCAGCAGGCCATGACGGGTCACGAAGTGATCGTAGGCCACCGGCTTGGTCACGCCCGCCGCTTCGGCCAGCCTCCCCAGCGTCAACGCGTCGGTGCCTTCCTCACCGACCAGCGCCCAGGCCACATCCAGCAGCTGGCGGGCACGTTGCTCGCGGGTCAGGCGGCGGCGCGTGGGGGCGGCGTTGGCAGGCATTGGCGGAACACGGCGATCAGTGCATCGGAGTACCGATTTTACGGCCGATTTCCACTACGGTCTGCAGATGCGCGGCGGCCGCACCGCTATCGGCATCGAGCAGCAGTTCGGACGACAACACGCGCGCGCCGCAGTAGTCGAAGATGCCCATGTCGATCTGGGTCTTCATCGCCGCGCCATAGCCGCGCCGCTCGATCATCGCCGCGCCGGCCCCGCCGACGCCGACCAGATGCACGCGCAGGCGCTGCAGCTTCTTCTGTACCTTGCCGTCGGCGCCGTCCTGGTAGGCCCAGCCCTGGGTGAACACGCGGTCGATCCACCCTTTCAACAAGGCGGGGAACGACCACCAGTACAGCGGATAGACCAGCACCAGCGTATCGGCCAGGTCCAGCCGTGCGTGCTCGGCGGCAACATCGGCCGGTACCGCACCGGTGCCGCGGAACAGCGCCTGGTCTTCGCGGTTGAAGCGCGGATCGAAGCCTTCGGCAACCAGGTCGGCATGGGTGACGGTGTTGCCAGCGTCGGTGGCCCGGATGGCGTCGCCGATGCGCTGGGCGATGGCATGGGTGAGCGATCCGGTTTCCGGATGGGTGGTGACGATGAGGCTGTGCACGGGTGAATCTCCAGGAATCATTAACTACTAATAGTAAGTAGCAATATCCGGATCACCAGCACCATCGATGGGACGCTGTTTTTGCCTTCACCGTATAGTGCGCCCCATCCCGTGGAGATCGCCGACGATGCGCCGACGCCTGTTTGCCCCTCTGCTGGCCGTGTTGCTGTGCGCGGGCGCCCCCGCCACCGCAGGCGAGCTCAGCCCCGATGATGCGGCAGCCCTGCGCGCGGAGGTGCGCGCGATGGTGGCGGCCTTCAGCCGTGGCGATGCGGCGTTCCTGATCGCGCGCACGCACCCCAGCCTGAAACGGCTGGCCGGCGGCGACGAAGCCTTCGCGCGGATCGCCGGTGATGCGGCGGCCCAGCTGCGCAGTGCGGGCGTGGAGATCGTCAGCGAGGACGTCGGCATCCCCGGCCGGACCTACGCCGCCGGCGAGGAGGAAGTGTGTTTCGTGCCGCGGCACTCACTGATGCGGGTGCGCGGAACGGCGATCCGCAGCACCACCTTCATGGTGGCGGTGCGCCGCGTTGGTCATCCGGGCTGGACCTATCTGGATGGTTCCGGGTTGCAGGACAACCCGGGCCTGCTGCGCCAGCTGCTGCCCGCACTCGAGGCCGGTGTCCCGCTGCCCAAGCGGCAGATCGAAGCGTTGTAGGCGCCAGCCGATCCCTCCGCGCAGGGGGACCTACTGGAACAGCGCGTTCAACGTCGCGCCCGGGGCCGCCTGTTGCAGTCCGTCGAAGCGACCGTCCTGCACGATCGGCCGGGTGGCCTGTATCAAGCCTCCCCACGCGGCGCGGGCCAGTGCACCGCCCAGGCTGACCCGGCGCACCCCGAGTGCGGCGATGTCCTTCAGGTTGAGCGGCGTGGGCCCACCGACCAGCAGGTTCACCGGTGTGGATCCTGCCGCGGCAACCACCGCGCGGATCTGTTCCGGCGTACTGATGCCCGGCGCATACAGCACATCGGCACCGGCCTCGGCATAGGCGCGCAGGCGCCGCAGCGTGTCGCGCAGATCCGGTACGCCGACGAAGAAGTTCTCGGCACGTCCCACCAGCAGCACCTCGCCCCCCGCCTGATCAATGGCGGCGCGCGCCGCACGCAGGCGCGCCACCGCGTCATCGATCGGGCGCAGCGGCGCGTCGGCCACGCCGCTGGCGTCCTCGATCGACAGCGCGGCGATGCCGGTGTCGATGGCCGCCGCCACCGCCTCGGCCACCTGGGACGGGGACGCACCGAAGCCATCTCCGAAATCGGCGTTCAAGGGCAGCGGCGTGGCCGCGGCCATCAGCCGCAGGTGCTCCAGCGTGGCCTGCAGCGAAACCGCGCCATCGGGCCGGCCTTCGCTCCAGGCGCAGCCGGCGCTGGTGGTGGCCAGGGCCAGGAAGCCCTGCCGCTGCAGATAGCGCGCACTGCCAACGTCCCAGGGATTGGGCAGCACGAAGCAGCCTTCGGCGTGCAGCTGGCGGAAGGTCGCGCGCTTGCGCCGGGTGTCGGCATCGGACAGGGACATGGCGGGCTCCGGGGCGGTATCCCTGCACCCTAGCCCGGCCCGTGCCCAGGCTCAATGGCATCGGCGGGAACCTGCATGAGGTGATGCCGCCTGCTTATTGGACGCCACCGGCCGGCCTGCCCGAGCGTGCCTTGTCGCCCCCCGCGCTGCCGCCACGGAACCGCTCATGCACCCTGACCTGCCTGCCCCGACCAACGTCGCCATCGACGCTGACGACGACGACGCCCAGTGGGCCGACCTGCTTTCGCCCAGTCGGCGGCGCCTGATCGCCTCGGCCGGGTTGGCGGCCGGCGGCCTGGCCAGTGCATCAACGGCGGCGGCAACGCCCCCTGGCGACGCCACCGTGAACACCACCGAGCCGGGCCGTCCCGGCTTCCGCGCCATCGTGCCGCCGGCGCCCAAGGGCCGCAGCCCCTGGGGCGAGGCGACCGCGGGCGAACCCACCCCGCGCCCGGCCAGTGTGCGCCCCGGCGAAGCCACGTTGCCCCGCACGCCGCGCCCCTACACCGACATCAAGAGCTATCACGCGCACATCTACTTCGATGAGGACAGCTTCGAGAAGGCCGCGCTGCTGCGGCGCTGGGCGGCCGAGCGCTTCCCGGTGGAGCTGGGCAACTGGAACCTCGAACCGCGCGGGCCGCACGTCACCCCCTCGTTCTACTTCGGCTTCACCAACGATCTGCTGCCGGTGCTGGTGCCGTGGCTGCAGCTCAACAGCCTGGGGTTGACCATCCTGATCCACCCGAACACCGGTGATGGCCGCGCCGATCACCTGTACTACGCGTTGTGGGTCAACCGGACCCAGCCGGTGAACGCCTACAGCTGGCCGGCGCCGGCGCCGGGCGAGCGGGAGCTGCTGGAAGAGGTGTTCCCGAACGTGGTGCCCACGCTGCCGCTGGAGACCTGACCCGCCCTTCTGGTGGGTGCATGCGCCCTCCTGGTGGGTGCGTAGCTTGCTGCGCACCGAACTCCTTCATCCACGCATGGCGCAGATCCACCGACCTGCCGCCATCATCGGTCTACGTGCACATATCCCCCGCCCACACGACGTTCAGCGCGCCTTGATCCGGCGCGCCGCATACGGCCACAAGCGCTTCGGCGAATTTCAAACGAACGATTGAAACGCGCCAAACTTCGCCGAACTGGACAGCATCCACCGCTTCCGCCAGACTGCCGCCCTTTCCCGTCTTCCGGATCCCATGGCGAAGCTGCTGGTCCTGCACGGCCCCAACCTCAACCTGCTCGGCACCCGCGAGCCGGAGGTCTACGGCCACACCACGCTGGCCGACATCGACCAGGCCCTGGCTGCCCAGGCATCGGCCGCCGGGCATGCCGTCGAAAGCCTGCAGTCCAACGCCGAGCATGTGCTGGTGGACCGCGTGCAGGCCGCGCGCAACGACGGAACCGCTTTCATCCTGATCAACCCCGCCGCCTTCACCCACACCTCGGTCGCCCTGCGCGATGCGCTGGCGGCGGTGGCGGTGCCGTTCATCGAGATCCACCTGTCCAACCCGCATACCCGCGAACCCTTCCGCCAGCACAGCTACTTCAGTGACAAGGCGGTGGGCGTGGTCTGCGGCTTCGGTGCCGACAGCTACCGCTACGCAATGGATGCGGCGCTGCTGCGGGTGTCCGTCAACTGATTGTCGACCCGGGCGCCACACGGCGCTCTCCTCACCTAGATAGATATCAAAGAGGCCCTCATGGATCTGCGCAAAATCAAGAAGCTGATCGACCTGCTGGAAGAGTCGAACCTGGCGGAAATCGAAATCAAGGAAGGCGAAGAGTCGGTGCGCCTGTCGCGCGCCCCGGTGGCCGGCTATGCCGCCCCGGTCGCCGCGCCGGTGTATGCCGCTCCGGCCGCCCCGGCGCCGCAGGCGATGCCGATGCAGTCGCCGACCGAAGCCTCCACCGGCGGCACCGCCAAGCCGGGCCCGGCGCTGCCGGAAGGCCACGTGCTGCGCTCGCCGATGGTCGGCACCTTCTATGCCTCGTCCGCTCCGGACAAGCCGGCGTTCGTCAGCGTTGGCCAGCAGGTCAAGGAAGGCGAGACCCTGGCCATCATCGAAGCGATGAAGATGTTCAACCCGATCGAAGCCGACAAGTCCGGCACCATCGTCGCCATCCTCGGCGAGAACGGCCAGCCGGTGGAGTTCGACCAGCCGCTGTTCGTGATCGGCTAAGGGGCGGACGCCATGCTCGACAAAGTCGTCATTGCCAACCGAGGGGAGATCGCGCTGCGCATCCTGCGCGCGTGCCACACCCTGGGCATCCGCACGGTGGCCGTGCATTCCACGGTCGACCGCAACCTCAAGCACGTGGCCATGGCCGACGAGTCGGTCTGCATCGGCCCGGCACCGTCGCCGCAGAGCTACCTCAACATTCCGGCGCTGATCGCCGCCGCTGAAGTCACCGACGCGCAGGCGATCCACCCGGGCTACGGCTTCCTGTCGGAAAACGCCGATTTCGCCGAGCGCGTGGAAGAATCCGGCTTCATCTTCATCGGCCCCAAGGCCGACACCATCCGCATGATGGGCGACAAGGTCGAAGCCATCCGCGCGATGAAGTCCGCCGGCGTGCCGTGCGTGCCCGGTTCCGGCGGCCCGCTGGGCGATGACATCGTGGCCAACACCAAGATTGCCCGTGAGATCGGCTACCCGGTCATCATCAAGGCGGCTGGCGGCGGTGGCGGCCGCGGCATGCGCGTGGTGCACGCCGAAGCCTCGCTGAAGACCTCGATCGAAACCACCAAGAGCGAGGCCAAGGCCGCTTTCGGCAATGGCGAGGTCTACATGGAGAAGTTCCTGGAAAATCCGCGCCATGTGGAGATCCAGGTGCTGGCCGATGGCCAGGGCAACGCCATCCACCTGGGTGAGCGCGACTGCTCCATGCAGCGCCGCCACCAGAAGGTGGTGGAAGAAGCGCCGGCGCCGGGCATCACCGCCGAACAGCGCGAGCAGATCGGCAAGGTGTGCGTGGAAGCCTGCATCCGCATCGGCTACCGCGGCGCCGGCACGTTCGAATTCCTGTACGAGGACGGCCGCTTCTACTTCATCGAAATGAACACCCGCATCCAGGTGGAACATCCGGTCACCGAAATGGTCACCGGCATCGACCTGGTGGCCGAGCAGCTGAAGATCGCCGCCGGCCAGAAGCTGTCGATCAAGCAGAGCGACGTGGTGCTCACCGGCCATGCCATCGAGTGCCGCATCAATGCCGAAGACGCTGAAACCTTCGTGCCGAGCCCGGGCACCATCACCGGCTTCCATCCGCCGGGCGGCCCCGGCGTGCGCGTGGACACCCACATCTACAGTGGCTACCGCGTGCCGTCGAACTACGACTCGATGATCGGCAAGCTGATCGTGCACGGCCCGGACCGCGAAACCGCCATCGCCCGGATGCGGGTGGCGCTGAGCGAGATGGTGGTCGACGGCATCAAGACCAACATCGCCCTGCAGCAGCGGATCATGCGTGACAAGGGCTTCCAGGCCGGTGGCCAGAACATCCACTACCTGGAAAAGCGCCTGGCCGAACGAAAGAACAAGCCGATCGCGCTGACCTGATCGGCAGCAGACGCAGGACATGAAAAGGGCGGGGATTTCCCCGCCCTTTTCTGTTGCTGTAGCGCCGAGCCCATGCTCGGCCTTACCGAAAGCACAGCCGAGCATGGCTCGGCTCTACAGCAGGCGCGTCAGCGCTTGTCGGCCGCCGTCGCCGGAATCTGCGACTTCGCCAGCGGGCGTACGCCGTTGGGTGAGCTCGGATCGACGATCACCATGGTCTCGGTCGAGCCATCCGGCCACACCACCTGGAAGGTGCTGCCCGCCGGGAGCGAGGTGAACGGCATGCCGGTCTGCGCACGATAGACCGCGGCCACCTGGCTGGCACCGGCGCGGCGTACGTCTTCTGGCGTCTTGACCGTGGTCAGTTCCACCTTCGACAGATGCCGGTAGCGGTCCTCATAGGTATCGATCATCAACAGGCCAACAGCACCGGCCGAGTAGGCCACAAACAGCGCCACCCAGAACCAGAACTTGGCCCCGTGCAGGAATCGACGGTAGTTCATCGCCCGTCCCTCTTTCCAATCAATCGCTTGATCCATTCCTTCATCTTCCCAGCACCTTGCGGTGATACCGCAGCGTCATATACGAAATCGCGGAAATCCTGCGTCCCATCCTGCGAACAGATCCCTCCGTTCGCACAAAAACTGTTGACCAGCACACTGTCGGCCCCACACGGTAGACCGAGTTCGCAGGCCGCAAGCCGCCAGGCCAGTTCGCTCAGCTGCTCGCCGGCCACCAGGCCCTCCAGTGCGCTGTCGCCGGCCGCACGCACGCCCATGCCCGGCGCGATGGCCATGTAGGCCTCCGGGTCACGCGAAGTACGCACGCGCTCGACCAGGTCACGACGGTATTCGGGAGAGTCATGCAGCGGTTCGCCTTCTGCGAACAGCGACGCCTCGGCAGCCAGGTTGCCCTGTGCGGCGGCCTTGCGACGTTCGGACAACACCAGCGCCGCCCCCAGCTTGTCGCCCGGCACGAAGCCAGCGCATCGCTGCGCGACGCGCTCGCGTGCCTCGACCATGGCCGGCGCGGCGGTCAACCCCAGTCCACTCAACACGTTGTTGTCCAGGCGGTAGCCGCCGGGGTCCAGTGCGTACTGCGCGCAGTAGTCGTACACCCGGCTGAGCATCCAGCGCGCCTCGTGATTGCCGCCATCGGCCTGGGCACGCAGGCGCTGCGCGTAGGCGTACAGGTCGTTGGCGTCTTCGATGTCGGCGCGCAGGTCCAGCGGCAGGCCCGACGGCAACGCATCGCTGCGCTCGAAGGTGGCCAGCCGGCGCGCCAGCGCCTCGGGCACCACCGGCAACGCAGCGGTGTGGTCCACCGCCGAAACCACACCCGGCGCATCCGACCGCACGGCGGACGGCGCCACCGCGTGGCCGCTGGCCCGATACCCGGCCACGCCCAGCACGGCCACCGCCGGCAGCACGAGCAACCAGGTTTTGAGGGTCGGAGCCAAGGCCATCAGCAGCGGTGATCGTTCACGGCGCACAGGAAAGCGCCGAGTTTAGCAAGGCCCGGCAGGCCTGTCTGAACCGGCCCCGTTCATCGGGCAGCAGCATCTCAGGCAATACGGAGACGCCCCGATGGTCTAGCATGGCCCCCTTTCCGCCATTGCCCCCACCGCCATGCCGTTCCTGGAACTGACCCTGCGTTGCACCGAAGCCACCCAGCCCCGCTATGAGAACGCGCTGGAGGACGTGGGCGCACTGGCGGTCACGCTGCTCGATGCCGAAGCGGACACCAGCAACGAACAGGCCATCCTCGAGCCGGGCGTGGGTGAGACGCCGCTGTGGGACACTCTGGTGCTGAGCGCACTGTTCCCCGCCGACAGCAACGCGCTGCTGCTGCTGGCCGCGCTGGAAGCGTTCGACCCGGAGCTGGACTGGAGCGGCGGCAGCTTCCGTGCCGTCGAGGACGAAGACTGGGAACGCGCCTGGCTGGACCAGTTCCAGCCGATGGATTTCGGCAGCCGTACCTGGATCGTGCCGTGGAACCATGACCTGCCGGACGCCGCGCAGACCGCCGACGCCGCCGTGGTACGGCTGGATCCGGGCCTGGCCTTCGGCTCGGGCACCCACCCCACCACCGCGCTGTGCCTGCGCTGGCTGGACCAGCTGGCCGTGGACGGCCTGCTGCAGGGCCAGCGCGTGCTCGACTTCGGCTGTGGCTCGGGCATCCTGGCGCTGGCCGCGCTGAAGCTGGGCGCGGCCGAAGCGATCGGCGTGGACAACGATCCGCAGGCCCTGGTCGCCACCGCCGACAATGCCGAACGCAACGGCGAGCAGGCACGCATGCACGTCTACCTGCCGCAGGACGAACCGGTCACCACCTATCCGATCGTGGTTGCCAACATCCTCGCCTCGGCCCTGGACGCACTGGCCGAACTGCTGGCCGCGCGCGTGGCCCCGGCAGGCCGCATCGCGCTGTCCGGCATCCTGCACGGCCAGGAAGGCGAGCTGCTGCAGCGGTATGCCGCCTGGTTCGACGACCTGCAGGCCACCCAGGATGGCGACTGGATGCGTATCACCGGCGTGCGCCGCGCCTGATCGTGGTTGAATGACCGCTGGATCCGAGCCCGCGCCCTGAGCATGTCCGAGCCGAACCCGCCGCGCCGCCCCCTGGCCACGTTCCTGCACGCCACGCCGGAGCGTACCGCCGCACCTGCCGGTGATGCACACGCACCGGACCCGGTGGCGAATGACACGCCGGCCAGCACCCCTGAGGCGTCGCCTGGGGCGTCGCTGCAGGTGGCCGACGCGCTGCACGCCGATGCGGCGGTCATCGAAGACGATACGGCGCTGGGCCCGCCCGATGTCGCGCCGACACCGGTACCGGCAGTCGTGCGCGACACCCCGAGCTTCCTCGGCACCGCGCGCCCCCGTACTCTGCCGACGCCGCGCTGGCACTGGGCACTGGTGGCCGGTCTGGCGCTGCTGCTGTTGCTGCAGAGCGTACTGGCCGATCGCGCGCGGCTGGCCGCCGACGCCGGCAACCGCGGCTGGTTGAGCGCGTTGTGTGGTGTGCTGCGTTGTGACCTGCCGGCCTGGCACGAGCCTGCCGCGTTCACCATGACCAGTCGCGAGATCCGCCCGCTGCCCGGGCAGCCCGGCGTGCTGCAGGTGCAGGCCAGCATCCGCAACGATGCACGCTGGGCACAGGCGTGGCCGGACCTGCGCCTGTCGCTGTCCGACGCCGATGGTCGGGTGATCGGCAGTGGCGTATTCGCACCGGCGCAGTATCTGGGCGAGAGCCCAGGCGCGGCCCTGTTGGAACCCGGCCAGAGCGCACGCATCGCCTTCCGCGTGCAGGAGCCGGCAGCATCCACCGTCGCATTCACCTTCGACTTCCTGTGACAGGTCAGAGACGACCGGCCGTGGCAGGTCGGGCACGCTCGCGCTAGACTGGCCGTCACCACCTCGTCCGGCCGCGCGCCCCGCGCGCACGGGCAACACAGATCGGGAACCCCCTTGAACGCTGTCCTCTCTCGTCCTGACAACAGTCGTGGCGCTCCCCGGCCACCGCTGCGTGAACACGTCGCCCAGTCCGTGCGCCGTTACCTGCGTGACCTTGATGGCTGCGACGCGGACGATGTCTACGAGATCGTGCTGCGCGAGATGGAAATCCCGTTGTTCGTGGAAGTACTCAACCACTGCGAAGGCAACCAGAGCCGCGCCGCGGCGATGCTGGGCATCCACCGTGCCACCCTGCGCAAGAAGCTGAAGGAATACGGCATCAGCGCCTGAGCGCCGCCCGCCGGGCATGGCCCGGCGCAAGCGATGCCGGGTCCACCGGGTTCCGGTAGATCCACGCCATGCGTGGATGGAAGCCCGGCCGAATCACCCGCCGCCGCCCGCCTTCCAGTAATACCGCACCACATGGAAGAACACCGGCGCGGCGAAGCACACCGAATCCAGCCGGTCGAGCATGCCGCCGTGGCCCTCGATCATGTGGCCCCAGTCCTTGATGCCACGGTCGCGCTTGATGGCCGACATCACCAGGCCGCCCCAGAATCCCATCAGGTTGATCAGCAGCGACAGGCCGAACGCCTGCAGCGGCGTGAACGGGGTGATCCACCACAACGCCGCGCCCAGCGCACTGGCACTCAGCACCCCGCCCACGAACCCCTCCACCGTCTTCGACGGCGACAGCTTCGGTGCGATCAGGTGCCGGCCCAGCAGCTTGCCCCAGATGTACTGCAGCACGTCCGAGGACTGCACCACGATCACCAGGAAGGCGAACAGCAGCACGTTGCGCGCCGGGTCGTGGCCGGGCACATGCAGGTTCAGCAGCAGCGGCACATGCGAAATGCAGAACACGCAGATCATCAGCCCCCATTGCACCTTGGCCGTACGCTCCAGGTAGTGCGTGGTATCGCCACCAATGGTGGACAGGATCGGCAGGAACAGGAACGCATAGACCGGAATCAGCAGCGTGTACATGCCATACCAGTCGATCCAGACCAGGTAGTACTGCCACGGCAGCACGATGTAGAACGCGGCCAGCAGCGCGTAGTAGTCGCCCGAGCGGGTCGGCGCCAGGGTGATGAACTCGCGCAGCGCGAACAGCGAGATGATCGCGAACAGCACGATCACGCCGGCACGGCCGAAGAACAGCGCCAGCCCGACCACGATCGCCATCACCCACCACGCGCGGATGCGTGACACCAGGTTGGCGATGACCGCGCTGGGCTGCCCGCGCTGGCGCCAGCGCAGGGTCTCGGCCACCAGCGTGGCCAGCACCAGCACCGCGCCGACACCGGCGAACAGCAGGCCGGTCTGCTGGCCCACGCTCTGGGTTGCCAGGTCGCTGGAAACATCGATCAGGAAACTCATGCACGCCCCCCATTCGGCGCCAGATCCAGCAGCGCCTGGCGGCTGCGCGCCAGGAACGCGGCCTTGTCCTCATCGGCCTGCAGGCGCAACGGCGTACCGAAGGTGGCCGTGCACAGCAGCGGCAGTGGCAGGAAGCGGCCCTTGGGCATCACCCGCTTCAGGTTGTCGATCCACACCGGCACGAACTCCAGTTCCGGCCGTTGCCGGGCCAGGTGGTAGATGCCGCTCTTGAACGGCAGCAGGGGTTCATCGCCCACGTTGCGCGTGCCTTCCGGGAACAGGATCAGCGAACAGCCTTCATCGACCGCTTCGCGCAGCGCCTGCAACGGGTCCTGCTGGCGATGCCCGGCCTCGCGCTCGACCAGCACGCCGTTGAACACCGCATCGATCAGGTAGCGGCGCAGGCCATCGCGCTGCCAGTACTCGGCCGCCGCCACCGGACGCACCTGGCGGCGCAGGGCCGGTGGCATCGACGACCAGATCAGCACGAAGTCACCGTGGCTGGCGTGGTTGCCGTAGTAGACGCGGTGCTCGCTGGACGGCGCGCAGCCGATCCACAGCGCACGCGCGCCGGTCACCACGTGGATCGCACCACTGCAGGCGCGCGCAATCAGTTCGGCGAACATCCATCCCTCCCGTTCACGTCTGCGGCCACAGCACAGCCAGCAGTACCAGCACCAACTGCACCGCCGTCAGCAGGTACTGGCGCAGCAGCAGGCGGCGCATGCCGGCCCAGCGCAGATCCCAGCCCCGCGGCGGTTCCGCGTCCGGTGCGCGGCGCAGTCCAGTGTCATGCAGCAGCCGGTCGATGCGTTGCGCCGCGGCCTCATCCTTCAAGCCTTCATCGCGCAGCAACCGCAGCAGGCTGGCATCCAGCGCCACCCGCCACGCGTGATAGGCCTGGGCGATTCCTGCCACCACGCTGAGCAGCAACAGGCCGGCGGCAAGCATCGCCAGCCCCGGCTCGATGCCGAGCAGCAGCAATGCCGCCAGCAGCAGCCCCTGCGACAGGCTTGCCGGCCAACGCCCCAGCCGCAGCAGCAGCTGCATGGCCGCAATGTCAGGCGTCGCGCTCATGCAGGGTCTCCGGCGGCAACGGTGATCGCGCGCAGGTGCGCTTGGCCCAGCACGATGCCCGGACGTGCTGCACGCACGATCGCGACGGCCGCATCGGCGTCGACGGCGCGGCCAGTAAGCAGCAACCAGGTCGCCACCGAGGCCGCACTGCGCGAGTAACCCAGCGCGCAGCACACCAGCACCGGCCCGTGCGTGCGCAGGCGCTCGATGGCCTCGGCCGCTTCGCGCAGCTGCTCCGGCTCTGGCACCACCAGATCCAGCATCGGCACGCGGAAACAGGTGGCGCCCGGTGCGTGGCAGGACAGCTCGGCGCAGGCGTCCACCACGCCTACCAGCGGCGGCGGCAATGCGCCGTGGGGAATGCGGCCCAGCCACACGCCGTCCAGCACCGGCACCGGCTGCGGCGCGCGTCGCGTCCACAACCGCGAATTGATCCATGCAGCTGCCAGATAAGGTGCCAGCAGCCAGCGCGCGGCCATGCTCAGGCGTCCATCGGCGCGTTTCTGGAACACCGCCGTGCCCAGCCCGGCATAGGCCAGCGCCACCAGCAGCAGCGACACTACCGGCCACAGCAGCCACAGCGCGGCACCGTGCAGCACCACCACCGGCACCAGCAACGCTGCGGCCCCCAGCAGGTACAGCGCGGCCAATCGCCACCGTTTGGCATCACGCACGGTGCGCCAGGCCCGCAACGGTGGCGTGCCCCGCTCCGGCCACAGCCAGACGCACAACCAACCGGCCAGCAAACCGGTCGGGATGTCGATGAAATGGTGCTGGAACGTGGTCAGCACCGAAACGCCGATCAACAGTGCCCACACGTGCAGCACCCAGCGCCACACGCCGTGCAGGTACTGCGCGAACTTCACCCACAGCACGATCAGCAGCACGATGTGCAGCGACGGTGCCTGGTTGAACGGCTTGTCGAAGCCCAGCAACACGTCGAACAGCCAGCCGAACACACCACCGATCTCCGGCCGCTGGAAACTGAAACGCAACGGCCACAGCAGGAAGCAGGTCACCGCGATCAGCTGTGCACTGAGCAGGCGCAGCGCATGCCGGTCCAGTTCCAGACGTTGCCGGCACAGGAAGAAGGAGACCGCGTAGAACAGGTCGATCGACCAGTACGGCACGATCGTCCACGGCACGAAGGGAATGCGCGTCTCCCAAGCGAACGCCATCACCGGCAGTTCGGCATGGCGACCGGCCATCCAGTTGGCGAAGCCGTAGCTGGCAAAGAAGAACGGCCCCAGCAGGGCCAGCCACAGCAGGGCGCGCCGCCAGGGGCGCCCCTCCACAGCCATCGGGGTTGCCGCCAGCGTCACCATCACGCAGCCCGACGTGCCAGCGACACGGTGAAGATGCCGAAGTCGTCGATGCGCTGGGCCACCTTCTCGAAACCAGCCAGGCGCACCAGCTCATCCATCTCCTGCTGGGTACGGCGGCGCATCACCCACGCGGCGCCACCGCGATGGCTGGTCAGCGCGCGGGCGATGAATTCCAGCTGCGGGTGCCAGGGCTGGCCGGTGTAGGCCAGGTAACCGCCCACCGGCACGGTTGCGGCAATGCCCCGCAGCGAGCGCAGCACCGCGTCGTTGTCCGGGAACAGTTCGTACAGGCCCGACACCACCGCCAGCGTCGGCGCCGGGTCCACCTGTGCCAGCTGCGCCGGATCGAACGCATCGCCCTGCTCGAAGCGGGCGATATCGGCCGCCCCCAGGCGTTCAATCAAGGCCTGGCCCTGGGTCACGTTCAGACCGCTGAAGTCACGCAGCACGATGCGCTCGGCGCGCTGTTCGCCCTGGCCCAACGCTTCCAGCACATAGCGGCCATGACCGGCGGCGACGTCCAGCACACGCACCGGCGTGCCCTGCCCGCGCAGGCGCTGGGCAGCATCGCGCAGCAGTTCCTGCAGGTGCTGGCCACGCACGCGGATGCCGCGCCAGCCGATCGCATCGAGGTAGTTGCGGTCGACCATGCGCCCCAACGGGCCCTTGCCGCGTGCCTGGTCGCGGTAGATGTAATCCAGCGTGCTGCCCGAATCGAAACCGGTCTGCAGGCCCAGCGCGATGCCTTCAGACAACGTGCCACCGAAGCGCAGGCCACCGCGCACCACGCGCCAACGCAGATCCGCCAGGCTGTTGCGTTCGGGCGGCCACGACAGAATCTCGGATTCTTCGAAGGTCGGGCCATGACGGTGCGCATCGCGCCGCGACACCTCGCGCAGCGGTTCGGCAAAACGTGCCTGGATGAAGCTGCGGATGCGCGCCAGTGCGGGCGCGCGATCACGTTCGCCCAGGGTGTCGTGGAAGAAGCCCGGCAGGTGCACGCGCTCCTTGATCGGACTCGACAGGCGTTCGTAGAAGCGATCCTGCGGGCCACGGTGCACCACGAAGTCCGAACCGGACACCAGCAGCTGCACCGGCACGCTGATCGCCTGTGCATCGGCCACGATGCGGTCGGCGGCCTCGTACAGGCCCAGCAGCACGCGCACCGAGATCGGCCGGGTGATCAACGGATCGGTGCGGTAGCTCTCCACCCGTGCCGGGTCATGGGTCAGCCACTGCGGCTTGACGTAGCTGTTGACGAAGAAATTGCCGCGCAGTTTCTGCATCAACGCCAGGCCCGGCCGTGCGAACGGCACGTACAGCTTCACCTTGAACGCCGGCGAGGCCATCACCAGCGCGCGCAGGCGCGGCGCGTAGTCATGCACCCAGGTGGCGGCAACGACCGCGCCCACGCTCTGCGCGATCACCACGATGTCGTCCACCGCGATGCCGTGCTCGGCACCGATGTGCGCGATGAAACTGTCCAGGTCACGCACCAGCGCAGGGAATCCAGGGGCATCGCCACGCACGCCCGGCGAACGCCCATTGCCGCGCGCGTCCCAGGCGAAGAAAGCCGTATCGGGCAGGTCCAGTTCATCGACCAGATGGGTGACCCGGCCGGAATGCTCGTGGCCGCGGTGCAGCAGCACGATGGCCTTGGTGGCCGGGGTTGCAGTGGTGCCCGGCCAGTACCGGTAGAACAGCGGTACCTGGTCGAAGCTGTGGAATTCCCGTTCCTGCGCCTGACGCATGCAATCTCCTGATTGTCTTGTTGTGTGTACTTGATTACTGCGGCGACGCCGCCGCTTCCTGCAGCCCGCGGCGCACGCGGTTGATCATCGTCAGCACGCACAGCGCTGCCATGGCCGCGGCCACGGCGCTGACCGTCAGTGCACCCCCCCAGCCAAACGCCAGCAGCAGGCCCAGCGCGCCGATCACGAAGGCACGGTCACTTTTCCCCATCGGGCCGTCATAGCGGCGGCTGGCACCGACCATCAGCCCCAGTACGCCGGCGTATTCGCTCAGCGCCGCCGTCCAGGCCAGCAGCCACAGGGCCTCCGGCCGCACGCCCGGCACGCTCAACAGGCTCAGGTACAGCGCCGCGTCGGCGATCACATCGCACAATTCGTTCAGATAGGCGCCCAGCCGCGACTGCTGGCCGAACTCGCGGGCCAGCATGCCGTCCACGGCGTTGAGCGCCATGCGCAGCAGCATCCACAGCGGCAGCAGCAGGTACAGCCATGGCTGCGCCGGCGCGCAGCACCACACCGCGGCGGCCACCAGCACCGAGACCACGGCGGCGGCCACGGTCACCGCATTGGCGGTGATACCTGTGCGGTACAGGCCGCGCACGGCCGGACGCAACAGGTCCTGGAAACGTCCTTTCAATGCATAGATCGACACGATCTGTCCCTGCGGATCCTTGGCAGTCCGGGCACAGCCTACCCGATCGGGGCGGTGCCGCCGCATCGGATTGCTTGCAGTCTGCGGCCCACCGGGCTGTGCCGAAGGCGGCCACAGCCCGGTGCCGGCCGCCGATTTCGCCCGGCGGCGCCCGCCACCGGCCCCCACCGCCTACAATATCGGCCCCGCTCCGCTGCCGATTCTGTCCCATGACTGCTGATCTGTTGCCCGTCCGCCGGGCCCTCCTCTCCGTTTCCGACAAGACCGGTCTGGTCGAGCTGGCCACTGCGCTGGCGGCACGCGGCGTGGAGCTGCTGTCCACCGGCGGCACCGCCAAGGCGATCCGCGATGCCGGCCTGGCGGTGAAGGACGTGGCCGAGGTCACCGGCTTCCCGGAAATGATGGACGGCCGGGTCAAGACCCTGCACCCGATGGTGCACGGTGGCCTGCTGGGTCGTTCGGGCCTGGATGATGCGGTGATGGCCGAGCATGGCATCGGCGCCATCGACCTGCTGGTGCTGAACCTGTACCCGTTCGAGGCGGTCACCGCCAAGGCCGACTGCACCCTGGCCGACGCGGTGGAGAACATCGACATCGGCGGCCCGGCCATGCTGCGCTCGGCGGCCAAGAACTTCGCCCGCGTAGCGGTGGCCACCGACCCGTCGCAGTACGCCGAACTGCTGGCCTCGCTGGACGCCAACGACGGCCAGCTGAGCGCGGCCACCCGCTTCGCATTCTCGGTGGCCGCGTTCAACCGCGTGGCCCAGTACGACGCGGCCATCAGCAACTACCTGTCGGCGGTCACCGCCACCGACGCCGCCGTACCGGCGCGTGCCGAGTACCCGGCGCAGATGAACTCCACCTTCGTGAAGGTGATGGACCTGCGCTACGGCGAGAACCCGCACCAGAGCGGCGCGTTCTACCGCGACCTGTACCCGGTGCCGGGCACGCTGGCCACCTTCCAGCAGCTGCAGGGCAAGGAGCTGAGCTACAACAACCTGGCCGATGCCGATGCGGCGTGGGAATGCGTGCGCCAGTTCGATGCACCGGCCTGCGTCATCGTCAAGCACGCCAACCCGTGCGGCGTGGCCGTGGGTGCCGGCAATGGCGATGCCTACGAGCTGGCCTACGCCACCGACCCGACCAGCGCCTTCGGCGGCATCATCGCCTTCAACACGCCGCTGGACGCCGCCACCGCCAAGGTGATCCTGGACCGCCAGTTCGTCGAAGTGCTGATCGCCCCGGACTACGAGCCGGCCGCGCTGGAATACGCGCAGAAGAAGGCCAACGTGCGCGTGCTGCGCATCCCGCACGGTGATGGCCTGAACAACTTCGACAGCAAGCGGGTCGGCTCAGGCCTGCTGCTGCAGTCCTCGGACAACCGCGGCATGACCCGCGATGAGCTGAAGGTGGTCAGCAAGCTGGCACCGACCGACAAGCAGTTCACCGACCTGCTGTTCGCCTGGAAGGTCGCCAAGTTCGTGAAGTCCAACGCGATCGTCTACGCCAAGGACAACCGCACCATCGGTGTCGGTGCCGGGCAGATGAGCCGCGTGTACTCGGCGCGCATCGCCGGCATCAAGGCCGCTGACGCGAACCTGGTGGTCGAAGGTTCGGTGATGGCCTCCGATGCGTTCTTCCCGTTCCGCGATGGCATCGATGCCGCCGCCGCCGCCGGCATCAAGGCGGTGATCCAGCCGGGCGGTTCGATGCGCGACGCCGAAGTGATCGCCGCCGCCGACGAACATGGCCTGGCCATGGTGTTCACCGGCGTACGCCACTTCCGCCACTGATGCTGGAGCGACACGGATGTCCGCAGTCTCACTGAAATCGCTGGCCGTGCTCGCCCTCGCGGGCGCCGCCATGCTGGCCGGGTGCAAGCCTGCAGCGGCCCCCGCGCCTGCGCCGCCGGCCGCCCCTGCGGCCCCTGCCGAGCCGACGGCGCAGATCAGCCGCACCGCGCGGCTGCAGGCCTTCCTGGTCCAGCGCTACGGCAAGAACGCCAGGCTCTCCGGGCAATGGCACGGCAGCTGGATCGACGACGGCGAAACCCGCCCGATGGACTGGCAGGTCTGCGCCGAGCAACCGGTGGTGAGCGGTGGCAGCTGGCAGCAGTTGCTGGCGGTCTGCGGCGCACTGTCCGAAGGCGCACACATCGACCCGGGAACGATCGACTTCTATGTGTTGCGCCCCAAGGGCGATGGCTTCGAGGTGACCAGTGAACTGACCGGCGAGCGCTTCGGCAGCGGCGGCCAGCCCGGCACCGCCAGCATCGTCCGCGCCGGCAGCGACTTCTATGGCTTCAGGGTCGAGGACGGCTGGTTCGGGCAGGGCTTCTCGCTGCTCTCGCAGTCGCTGATCCTGCCGGGCCCGAACGGCCTGGTGGCCAGTGGCAGCGTGCGCAGCCATATCGACAATGACGCCCAGTACGAATGCGACAACCTGGGTCCCGGCACCGACCCGGACACCGCCGAAGACTGCCGCACCCGCCGCTTCAGCATCGATTTCGCACTGCGTTTCGACGACAGCGACCGCAGCGCGCGCGTCTGGCCGCTGCTGATCGAGGAGACCGGCACCACCTGTGGCGGCAAGCAGGTCCGGCAGGAACACCGCTTTACCCTGGACCCGAAGACCTGGGCCTATTCCTTCCCCGAATCGCTGCGACGCGAAGGCTGCGAATGAAGCACCTGCGCCGACGGGGACATCGACCTTCCCTTCCCACGCAATCTGGAATCTCGTGATGAACGTACTTGTCATCGGCTCAGGCGGCCGCGAACACGCCCTGGCATGGAAGCTGGCCCAGTCCTCCCGTGTCACCGAAGTGATCGTGGCGCCCGGCAACGCCGGCACCGCCAGCGAAGACAAGTGCCGCAACGTGGCGGTGAAGGTCACCGACATCGACGGCCTGCTGGCGCTGGCCCAGGCCGAAGGCGTGGCGCTGACCGTGGTCGGTCCGGAAGTACCGCTGGTGGCCGGCGTGGTCGACCGCTTCCGCGCCGCCGGCATGCGCATTTTCGGGCCGACTGCCGCCGCCGCCCAGCTGGAAGGCAGCAAGGCCTACGCCAAGGATTTCCTGGCCCGCCACAACATCCCCACCGCGTTCTACGCCGTGCACACCGAGGTGGACGCGGCGCTGGCCTACATCCGCGACAAGGGCGCCCCGATCGTGGTCAAGGCCGATGGCCTGGCCGCCGGCAAGGGCGTGATCGTAGCGATGACCCTGGCCGAAGCCGAGGACGCGGTGCGTGACATGCTGTCGGGCAACGCCTTCGGCGATGCCGGTGCGCGCGTGGTGATCGAGGAGTTCCTCGACGGCGAGGAAGCCAGCTTCATTTCGATGGTGGACGGCGTGCACGCGCTGCCGATGGCCACCTCGCAGGACCACAAGCGCGTCGGCGACGGCGATACCGGCCCGAACACCGGCGGCATGGGCGCGTACTCGCCGGCCCCGGTGGTCACCGCGGAAGTGCACGCGCGAGTGATGCGCGAGGTGGTGAACCCGACCGTGCAGGGCATGATCGCCGACGGCATCCCGTTCACCGGCTTCCTCTACGCCGGCCTGATGATCGATGCCAGCGGCGCGCCGAAGGTGATCGAATTCAACGTGCGCTTCGGCGACCCGGAAACCCAGCCGGTGATGCTGCGCCTGCAGTCGGATCTGGTCGAGCTGGTGGAAGCGGCCATCGACGGCCGCCTGGACCAGGTGCAGGCGCAGTGGGATGCGCGCCCGTCGCTGG
Source organism: Stenotrophomonas maltophilia (assembly GCF_023518235.1). Lineage (NCBI taxonomy): Bacteria > Pseudomonadati > Pseudomonadota > Gammaproteobacteria > Lysobacterales > Lysobacteraceae > Stenotrophomonas > Stenotrophomonas maltophilia. Next base: position 3,791,536 of record NZ_CP090423.1, on the reverse strand, counting down.
GCGTGGTACTGGCGGCCAAGCCTTATCCGGAAGCGCCGATCACCGGTGATGTGATTTCCGGCCTGGACGAGGTGCCGGCCAGTGCCAAGGTGTTCCATGCCGGCACAACGCTGGACGCGCAGGGCCAGGTGCTCAGCGCGGGCGGCCGCGTGCTGTGCGTGGCCGCGCTGGGCGACAGCGTGCGCGACGCGCAGGCCAATGCCTACGCCGGCGTAGCCAAGGTGACGTGGGCCAACGAGTTCCACCGCAACGACATCGGCTGGCGCGCGATCGCACGCGAAGAGTGACGGCCGCGCCGCAGCCACGCATGGCGTGGCTCTACTGACACTGGATAGATCCAGGCCCTGCGTGGATGAGAGCGCCGCGAAAAACAAAAAGGCCCGGCAATGCCGGGCCTTTTCATTGCTTCAACGCCACCGCGCCTTACGCGGTGAACAGCGCCTTCATCTTCTTCAGCGCGTTCGCTTCCACCTGGCGGATGCGCTCGGCCGACACGCCGTACTCGTCAGCCAGCTCCTGCAGCGTCACCTTGCTGTCGGCATCCAGCCAGCGGCGGCGGATGATGTCGCGCGAACGGGCATCCAGCTCGGCCAGGCCTTCGCGCAGCAGCTGCATCTGGTTGTCTTCGCTGTCGGCACGCTCGTAGGCCATCGACGGATCTTCGTCGTTGGCAACCAGGAACGCAGCCGGCGACGGCGGCGCGTGGTCGTTGTCCTCGTCGGTCGGCGCATCGAAACCGATATCGCGACCGGACAGGCGCGATTCCATTTCCATGACCTCGCGCTCGGACACGTTCAGGTCCTTGGCCACCGCGCTGACTTCGGCCGCGTTCATCCAGCCCAGGCGCGTCTTCGACTTGCGCAGGTTGAAGAACAGCTTGCGCTGCGCCTTGGTGGTGGCGACCTTCACGATGCGCCAGTTCTTCAGGATGAACTCGTGCATCTCGGCACGGATCCAGTGCACGGCGAAGGACACCAGGCGCACGCCCATTTCAGGGTCGAAGCGCTTGACCGCCTTCATCAGGCCGATGTTGCCTTCCTGGATCAGGTCGCCCAGCGCAAGACCGTAGCCGTTGTAGCCACGGGCCACGTGCACCACGAAGCGCAGGTGCGAATGCACCAGCTCGCGGGCGGCGTCCAGATCATTGCCGTCGCGGAAACGACGGGCCAGGTCCTGTTCGTCATCGACCGACAGCACCGGGATCTGGTGCACGGCACCGATGTAGGCGTCCAGCGAACCGAGCGCACTGGGAATCGGGAGATTGTTTGCCACAAGGGCAGTAGAGGTGTTCTGGCTCATAGGCACCCATCTTAGCAGTCCGGGATTTGGACTGCTAAAGGAGGAAAAAGTTCCAGCGTCCCATTGATGCAACACTGGTCCCAAACAGAGCCCTACCGTAGCGCGATTTGATGACAGTGGCGAGCATGCTTTTCGGGATTCACAATCCCTTGGAATTCAAGCAATTACCCGCCGGAAACCGGCCGAATCCGGTCAAGCGGAGCTGAACGGGCCGTTCCGGAGGCCCATTCAGGGCCGGAAACGTTGCCCGGTGTTCAGGCCCGGCCGCCCGCCGGCGCTCAGAGCGCCGAACGCGGCGGCAGCGACCAGTCGATCGGCGTCTGCCCGCGGCGCTGCAGGTACTCGTTGGCCATCGAGAAATGGCGGCAGCCGAGGAACCCCCGGTGCGCCGACAACGGCGACGGGTGCGGCGACTTCAGCACGCGATGGCGGCGGGTGTCGATCACCTTGCCCTTCTGCTGTGCATAGGCGCCCCAGAGCATGAACACCAGGCCTTCGCGTTCGCGGTTGAGCACATCCACCACGTGGTCGGTGAAGCCCTCCCAGCCACGGCCCTGGTGTGCACCGGCCTTGCCCTCTTCCACCGTCAACACGGCATTGAGCAGCAGCACGCCGCGTTGTGCCCATGGAATCAGGCAGCCGTGGTCCGGGCGCGGGAGACCGAGATCGCTCTCGATCTCCTTGTAGATGTTCAGCAGCGATGGCGGCACCGGCACACCCGGCGCCACCGAGAAACTCAGCCCATGCGCCTGGCCACGACCGTGGTACGGGTCCTGGCCGAGGATCACCACCTTCACCTGCTCGAACGGCGTGGCGTCGAACGCGGCGAAGATCTGCGGGCCGGGCGGGAACACCGCCGCACCACCGGCCTTGCGCTGGCGCAGGAACGCGGACAACTCACGCATCTGCGGCTGCAGCAGGTAATCGCCGACATGCTGCTTCCAGCTCGGTTCGAGCTGGATCGTCGGGGTGTCGGCTACTTCATCGATCATCGCAACACTTCATCGCAACAGGGGTCCATCGTTCAATCGGGCCAGGCGCAGCTGGAACAGCACCTTGGTGACCAGCAGCCGTTCTTCGATCGGCTTGAGCACCAGGTCGTTGGCGCCGGACTGCAGCAGCCCGGTCTGGTTGTGCGGGTTGCCGTCGCCGGTCATCACCAGCACCGGCAGGCGGCGCTTGCCGTAGCCGAAGTCCACGCGCACGCGCTGCACCACGTCGCGGCCGCTCAGTTCGCCCTTCAGGGTGACATCGGTCAGCACCAGGTCGATGCGGTGGCGGCTGCGGCCCAGCGACTCGGCGGTGAGCAGGGTGAATGCCTCCTCGGCACTGACCACGTGCAGCACGTTCAGCTGCTGGCGTTCGAGCATGCGCTTGGTGGCCTCGGCCACCACGCGGCTGTCCTCGATGTAGAGGATGGTGGCGCCGGGAATGGTCTGCGGCTGCACATAGCCGCGGATGAAGGTCGCCAGCGCCTCGTGGCCCAGCGCCTTGTCGAAGTAGTCGGTGACGTACTCGGTGAAGCGGCGCTGTTCCAGGTGCTGCTGGGCATCGCCGGACACCACGATCACCGGCACGTAGGCCTGGCCGGCGGCTTCGCGGACCATCCGCGCCAACGCCAGGCCGTCGCCATCGCGCAGGGTCAGCGAGGTCGTCACCAGGTCCACCGGCCCCTGCGCCAGCGCCTGCTGCGCGTCCTCGATGCTGTCGCAGCCGATCACCTCCACGCCCGGCAGGTCACGCTGCAGGACGTCGGCGATCAGCTTGCGCACCAGCTTCGACCCGTCGACCACCATCACCCGCGTCGCGGGCCCTTCAAGGTGCTTCAGCGCTTGCGGTTGCATGCCGGTCTCAGGTGTCGGTGGGGCGGGTCTGGCGGAGGAAGTGGCCGGTGACCAGCCACGCGCCCAGCCAGCCCAGCAGCAACGTGCCCAGCAGCACCAGGCTGCCGTGCAGCAGGTCCAGACCGTGCAGCACGAACGGGCTGCCGTAGCTGCGCGACAGCTCGGCCAGCGGCAGGCGCAGCGCGGCACCGGCCGCGCCGATCAGGGCCAGCGCCACCGCGCCGGCGCCGAGGCCGTACCAAGCACCCAGATAGAGGAACGGGCGGCGGATGAAGCCGTCGCTGGCACCGAGCAGCTGCAGCACGCCGATTTCTTCGCGACGGGCCTGGATATCCAGGCGCACGGTGTTGCCGACCACCAGCGCGGCGCCCGCGCCGAGCAGCACCGACAGCACCTGCACCAGCCGCGCACCGAACGCCAGCCAGGCGTCCAGGCGCTGGCGCCACAGCGCATCGTGCTGCACCAGGTCGGCCTCGGGCAGGCTCTCCAGCGCGCGCGCCAGGCGCGCGTCGTCCTTGCCCTGGCCCGGGGTGATCACCAGCAGCGAAGGCAGCGGATTGTCGTTGAGCGCGTCGATCGCCTCGCCGAGCCCGGCATCGCGCAGTTCCTGCAGGCCCTGCTCGGGCGTGCGCACGTTCACTTCGGCCACGTCATCGCGGTCACGCAGCTGGCCGGCCAGGCGCAGCGCAGCGGGGCCATCGACATTGCCCTTGAGGAACACATTGATGTCGCGCGACTGCTGCACGCTGCCGGCGAACTGCTTGAGGTTGTCCAGCGCGATCGACAGGCCCAGCGGCAGGGCCAGCGCCAGCGCCATGACCATCACCGTCAGCAGGGTCGCCCACGGCTTGCGGAAGGCGCGGCCGAGGCTGAACACCACGCTGTGCGCGTGGTGCTGGAACCAGACGCCCACACGCGAGGGTGCGGCGGCTTCGCTGTTTTCGTTCTTGGCCATGGGTTACTCCGCCAGGTCCTGCGGCGAGATGTCGTCCACCAGCCGGCCGTGGTCGAGGATCAGCACGCGCTTGCGCATGCGGCGCAGCAGCGGCAGATCGTGGCTGACCACCAGCACGCTGGTGCCGCGCGACGGCAGCTCGGCGAACAGCGCCATGATTTCCGCCGCCAGGGTCGGATCGAGGTTGCCGGTCGGCTCATCGGCCACCAGCAGCTTGGGTTCGCCGACGATGGCGCGGGCGATGCCGACGCGCTGCTGCTCGCCCGCGGACAGCTGCGAAGGCAACGCCTTCTCGCGGTGGCCCAGGCCCATGCGCTCGAGCACCGAGCGCACGCGTTTGCTGATATCGCCGCGACGGGTGCCGCGCAGGATCAGCGGCAGCGCCACATTCTCGGCAATCGAGCGGTCCATCAGCAGGCGGTGGTCCTGGTAGACCGCACCGACCGCGCGCCGATGGCGCGGGACGTCGCCACCGCGCACCTTCAGCAGGTTGCGCTCGTCGAACACCACCGCGCCGCGGCTGGGCCGCTCGTCGAGGTGGATCAACTTGAGCAGGGTGCTTTTGCCCGCACCGGAATGGCCGGTGACGAACAGCATCTCGCCCGGCGCGACCTCGAAGCTGACATCGATCAGGGCTTCGTGGCCACCGGCGTACTGTTTGCTGACATTGTCGAAGCGCAGGACACTCATGCCCCGATTATGCAGGAGCCGCGCGACGGCGTGGAGACGGTCGCGCTGATCGTTGCCGGCCTGGGTGGGTGCCGACCGTTGGTCGGCACACCTCTCAAGGCCGCCCGACCAACGGTCGGGCGCTACCACTTAGTTGCCCGACAGCATCCGGCGGATCTTGCGGCCGATGCGGGTCAGGAACGAATCGCCGGTATCGGCAGCGGTGCGCACCGGCTTGGCCACCACCTGCACCGGGGTCACCGGGCTGGCGCCGTTGCCGGCCGTGGCCTGCACGCCCTCGGCACCCTCGACCGGGCGCCCGTGGCGACGACGGCGGCGCTTGCGCGGCTTGCGATCGCCCTCGGCGGCACCTTCCGGTGCACCTTCGGCACGCGGCGGACGCGGCGGACGCGGGGCCTGGGCCACAGCGGCCTCGGCACCTTCGGCCGGTGCGGCGGCCGCCTGTTCGCCTTCCACGCGCGGCTTGCGCGGGCCACGCGAACGGCGCTCGCCACTGCGCTCACCGTCGCGACGCTCGCCGCGGCCACCGCCGGAGCGGCCACCACTGCGGCCACCGCCACGACGCTCTTCCTCGGCGGCGCGGGCTTCGCGCGCTTCACGGAAGATCTGGCCGACGCTCTCGTTCTCCTCGCCTTCCTCGCCAGCGGCCGGGGCCGGGCGTTCCGGGCGCGGCAGCGCGGTCAGCAATTCCTTGGTGACCGGCTCGGACGGAATCTTCTGCTCGATGTAGGCCTCGATGTCCGGCAGGCCCATCGCGTAGCGCTCGCAGGCGAAGCTGATCGCATCGCCCTCTTCACCCAGGCGCGCGGTACGGCCGATGCGGTGCACGTAGTCTTCGGCATCGAACGGCAGGTCGTAGTTGTAGACGTACTTGATGCCGTCGATGTGCAGGCCACGCGCGGCCACGTCGGTGGCCACCAGGATTTCCAGCTGGCCCTTCTGGAAGCGGTTGAGCAGGCTCTCGCGCTTCTTCTGCGGCACATCACCGGACAGCACGCCGACGCGGTAGCCGGCCTTTTCCAGCGAACGGGCCACGCGCTCGACGAACACCTTGGTGTTGACGAACACCATGGTGCGGGCGCCTTCGCTGCGCGAGAGCAGGCCCAGCAGCAGCGGAATCTTCTCGTCGTCGGCCGGGAAGTAGATGCGCTGGCGCACGCGCGCGGCGGTGATGGTTTCGGCTTCGACCACCAGCTTCTGCGGCTCGTTCATGTGCTCGTAAGCCAGCTCCAGCACACGGTGGCTGAGCGTGGCGCTGAACAGCAGGGTCTGGCGGATGGTGCGCTCGGGCATGCGGCGCAGCAGGAAGCGGATGTCCTTGATGAAGCCCAGATCGAACATGCGGTCGGCTTCGTCCAGCACGCAGATCTCGCAGGCGTGCAGCGAGACCACCTTGTGCTGCTTGACGTAGTCGATCAGGCGGCCCGGGGTGGCGATGATCACGTCCACGCCCTGCTGCAGGATCTCGCGCTGCTTGTCGTAGTCGACGCCGCCGTAGACCAGCGCGAAGCGCAGGCCCAGGTCGGAACCGAACTTCACCGCATCCTTGTGGATCTGGATGGCCAGTTCGCGGGTCGGCGCGAGGATCAGCGCGCGCGGGTCTTCCGGCTTGCGGTCGGCCAGCGCCGGCCGGCTCAGCAGGCGGTTCACGACAGCAACCAGGAAGGCCAGGGTCTTGCCGGTGCCGGTCTGGGCCTGGCCGGCAACATCACCGCCGGCCAGCGCGACCGGCAGGGTCAGTGCCTGGATCGGGGTGCAACGGGTGAATCCGGCTCCTTCAAGGCCGGCCTGCAGGGCCGGATGCAGCTCAAAGGAGGAGAAGGTCAAATCGGTCAGCGGTTTGTCGCTCATGGGTCCGTCTTGGTATGGCCGTCGGCCCGTGGGGCGGGCGGCACTTCATCGTCTAGGGGCACCGTCGCAAACTGCGGCCCCTGCGGCGGGTTGGCAGGCAGGGACCACCCGGTCCGCACGCCGCACAATGCCCCAGTTTAACGCACTCGGGCCGGCAAACCGGAATGGCGAGTCTCACCGCATTGCGAGACAAGCCCGTCTTCACCCAGCCACACCGCACTTGAACGCCCCTGCCTGTCGGCGGTGGTGTCGCCCGCTGCCATCCCCATTTCCTGGAAGACAGTGAAATCCGACACATACCGGGCTTCGAAGCGATCACGATACGCTGGGTTCCAGCCGGCGCCTGTCCCTGCCCTGCGATAGGGGTACACTGCCGGCCGTGAGCGTCCAGGCATCCCGCCGAACGCACCGCGGCAGAGCGCCGCGAGGCAACGACGAGGGTCGCGCCACCGGGCATGGCCCAGTTCACCCACCTCCGGCATGGCCGGGTGCAATCCAAGACGAGAAACCAAGATGAGCGACAAGGTTGTACATGTCGGCGACGCCGACTTTGATAGCGCAGTGCTGAATTCCAAGGAACCGGTGCTGGTCGATTTCTGGGCCGAGTGGTGTGGCCCGTGCAAGATGATCGCCCCGGCGCTGGACGAGCTGGCCGATGCCTACCAGGGCCGCGCCAAGATCGCCAAGGTCAACGTCGACCACAACCGTGCGCTGGCCGCCAAGTACCACGTGCGTTCGATTCCGTACCTGGTCGTGTTCAAGGACGGCGAGAAGGTCGGCGAGCAGATCGGTGCGGTGGGCAAGGCCCAGCTGGCCGGCCTGCTGGACAAGGCGCTGGCCTGATCCTGATGTTTCACGGCAGCCGCCGCGTGCGGCTGCCGTCGGGCGCACCGCGTCCATGATGAATGCTGTTCCCGGCGACCCTTGCACGGCGCCGCGGGCCGATGATAGTGTCGGCATATCCGGCCGCGTTCGCGTGCCGCACCCTCTGGACGCCGTTTCTTCCAGACCCATTCCCAACATTCGCCGCCCCAGCCGGGCGCTCGCACCTTCAAGCGAGGAATAACGCTCTTGTCCGATAACACTCCCGAAACCGGCAGCGCTGAAGCGCCCGCCGAAAAGCGCGTGCGCAAGGCCCGCGTAAGCAAGGCAGCCGCTCCGGCCGCCGCCGAAACCAGCGCCGCTCCGGCGCAGCCGACTCTGCCGCTGGCAGCCGCGCCCGAAGCGCCGGCGCCGGCCGCTGCGCCCCCTGCGCCCCCTGCGCCGAGCGCGCCCGCCGCCGAGGCCCCCGCCAGCAGTGGCGGCGGCGAAGGCGGTGAGGGCCGCGAATCCGGCCAGCCGCGGCAGCAGAACCACCAGGGTGGTGGTCAGAACCAGAACCAGAACCAGAATCCGTACAACCAGAACCAGCAGGGCCAGGGCCAGGGCAATCGCCGTGACCGCTTCCGCAACCGCCGCGACCGTGATCGCAATGGCGGTGGCAACGGCGGCCGCTTCCGCGATGACGGCATGCCCAACGATGGCGGCGACCAGCAGCCGTTCGTGCCGCGCCCGCACGCCAATGTGCCGGAAGGTTTCCCGGTCTACTCGCTGAGCGATCTCAAGCGCATGCCGGCGCAGAAGCTGCTGGAGATTGCCGAGCAGCTGCAGATTTCCGAAGGCGTCGCCCGCGCCCGCAAGCAGGACGTGATCTTCGCGCTGCTGAAGGTGCTGACCCGCCACGGCGATGGCGTCGCCGCCGATGGCGTGCTGGAAATCCTGCCCGACGGCTTCGGTTTCCTGCGTGCAGCCGAAGCCAGCTACCTGGCCGGCCCGGACGACACCTACATCTCGCCCAGCCAGATCCGCCGCTTCAACCTGCGCACCGGCGACCACTTGTCCGGCCGCATCCGCTTCCCGAAGGACGGCGAGCGCTACTTCGCGCTGTCGATCGTGGACACCATCAATGGTGAGCCGCTGGAAGCGTCGAAGAACAAGGTGCTGTTCGAGAACCTGACCGCGCTGTTCCCGCGACGTCGCTTCACCCTGGAGCGTGGCAACGGTTCGTCGGAAGACATCACCGGCCGCATCCTCGATCTGATGGCGCCGCAGGGCAAGGGCCAGCGCTCGCTCATCGTGTCGCAGCCGAAGGCCGGCAAGACCATGATGATGCAGCAGGTGGCCACGGCCATCACCACCAACCATCCGGACGTGCACCTGATCGTGCTGCTGATCGACGAGCGCCCGGAAGAAGTGACCGAAATGCAGCGCACCGTGCGCGGCGAGGTCATCAGCTCGACCTTCGACGAGCCGGCCGCACGCCACGTGCAGGTGGCCGAAATGGTCATCGAGCGCGCCAAGCGCCTGGTCGAGCACAAGAAGGACGTGGTGATCCTGCTGGACTCGATCACCCGCCTGGCCCGCGCCTACAACAACGTGGTGCCGAGCTCGGGCAAGGTGCTGACCGGTGGTGTGGATGCCAACGCCCTGCACCGCCCGAAGCGCTTCTTCGGTGCCGCGCGCAACGTGGAAGAAGGCGGCAGCCTGACCATCATCGCCACCGCGCTGGTCGACACCGGCTCGAAGATGGACGAGGTGATCTACGAAGAGTTCAAGGGCACCGGTAACAGTGAGGTGCACCTGAGCCGCCGCATCGCTGAAAAGCGCGTGTTCCCGGCCATCGACATCAACCGTTCCGGCACCCGCCGCGAAGACCTGCTGATCGAGCCGGAGCTGCTGCAGAAGATCTGGATCCTGCGCAAGCTGCTGCATCCGATGGATGAAATGGCCGCGATGGAATTCCTGCTGGACAAGATGAAGAACACCAAGTCCAACGACGAGTTCTTCGGTTCGATGAAGCGATAAGAAAGAAGCCCCGCATTGCGGGGCTTTTTTTGGGCTTGGGAACGCCGCATCCACGCATGGCGTGGATCTACCGGAAGCGCCGGGCCATGCCCGGCGAAATACATCCCGGGCGCGATGACGGACACGCCGGGCATGGCCCGGCGCTACCTTCGGCTTACGGGCAGGCCACGGCCCCCTCGGCATTGGCCGTGTTGGCGGTCAGCTTGACCTGGGTGAAGGCCGCCGCGAACGGCTTGTCCGCGCTCACCACGAACGGCGCCTCCACCGCGCCCAGATCCACCCCCTGCCTGGCGAAGCACGCCAGCGGCACGGTCACCGTCTGTTTCTGGCCGGGAGAGAGCTTGCCCAGCAGCGGGGCGATATCCACCCCGCCCTCGCAACCGGTACCGCACTGCATGGTCACCCTCACCGCCGACGCCGGGCGCTTCACCAGCTGCACGTCGAACTGCAGCGCGCCGTTGCTGCGTGCCAGTGCGCCGAGATTGCGACGTGAGGTGCTGCGCGCAATCAGCTGCGCGGGCGCCAGCCAGGTCACCTCCCTGGCATCCTGCTGGGTGTTCACCTGCACGGTACGCACCTGCACCACCGGCTTGCCGGCAGGCCAGCGCAGCGTGGCATTCAGATCATTGCCCAGCGGCTGGGTGGCACCGCCGACGGCCACGTGCAGCGCGAACGGCGGCGTGTCGGCGCGGTTGAAGATCGGCAGCACGGTCACTTCGCCACAGCTGTCCGGGGTGGCCTCGTCGAGCCGCGCGACCTTGCCGCCCTTGGCGTAACTCAGGCCATAGCCGAGCGCGAACAGCGCAGGCTTGCCCGCATCGGGTCGGTCGATCGGCGCCGGGCACGGCGCGCCCGGCCACGGGAAGCTCAGGCGGCCACGGAAGTCGTGCGCGGGCTTGCCATCCTTGCCGACCACCAGCACATCGGTCACGCCCTTGCCTTCGGTACCGGGCAGCCACGCCGCCACGAAGGCGCTGGACAGGTTGAGCAGGTCGTTGGTGTACATCGGCCGCCCGGACAGGTAGACCGTCACCACCGGCTTGCCGGTGGCTGCGGCGGCCTTCAGCACCGCCAGGTCCTGCGGGTAGGCGCGGCTGTGGCTGACCGTGTCGGAGGGCAGGATGTCGCCGTTGGTCTCGGCGTAGGGCGTTTCACCGATCACCGCCAGCACCACGTCGAAGGCCTTCGGGTCAATGCCCTGGCCATCGGCGCTGAAGCTGATCTTGTCTGCGCCGAGTTCCGCTCGCAGTGCCGCCAGCACCGAATCGGCGTTGGGGAAGTCGGCGTTCCTGTTCTCGGTACCCTGCCAGGTCAGCGACCAGCCCCCGGACTGGTCGCCGATGTTGTCGGCCCCCTTGCCCACCACCAGCACGCGCGCGTCGCGGCGCAGCGGCAGGGCCTGGCCTTCGTTCTTCAGCAGCACCAGCGATTCGCGCACCGCGCGCCGGGCCAGCGCGCGGTGCTGCACGGCATCGGGATCGCCGGCATAGCGGCTGTCGGACGGCTTGTGCTCGAACAGGCCGGCGCGCAGCTTCACCCGAAGGATGCGCGTCACTGCATCATCGATGCGCGCCATCGGAATCTCGCCGCTCTGCACCTGCGCGGTGGTGTTGGCGATGAACGCCTTCCAGTCATCGGGCACCATCACCATGTCGATGCCGGCATTGATCGCCTGTGCGCAGCTGTCGTTGCGGCAGCCCGGCACCTGGGCGATGCCGTTCCAGTCGGAGACGACGAAGCCGTCGAAGCCCATCTTGTCCTTCAGCGCATCGGTCAGCAGCGCCTTGCTGCCATGCATTTTTCCGTAGTCGATCCCCGCCGCGCGGTCGTTCCAGCTGTTGAACGAGGCCATCACCGTCTGTGCGCCTTCGCCCAGTGCGCCGTAGTAGCCCTGCGCGTGAACATTGATCATGGTGGCCTTGTCGACCAGCGCCTCGCCCTGGTCGCGGCCATTGTCGGTGGCGCCATCTCCCAGATAGTGCTTGGCCGTGGTGATCACGTTGCCGTCATCCTTGAACGTACCCTGCGCGCCCTTGACGTAGGCGTGGGCGAAGCGACGGATCACGCTGGGGTCGGACGAATAGCTTTCATAGGTGCGGCCCCAACGCGGATCGTGGGCGACTGCCAGGGTCGGCGCGAACACCCAGCCGATACCGGTGGCGCGCACCGAGCGCGCAGTCGCCTCGCCGATGCGCTCGATCAGTTCGGCATCGCCGGCCGCGCCCAGGCCGATGTTGTGCGGGAACAGAGTGGCGCCAAGGACGTTGTTGTGGCCGTGCACCGCATCGGTACCCCAGATCACCGGCACCGGCGTCTTTGCGTCGGTGGCCAGCGACGCAGCGTGGTAGGCATCGGCCAGCGTCAGCCAGGCCTGCACGCCGGCGTGCTTGTCCATGCCCGGCCAGGAACCGCCGCCGTTGAGCACCGAGCCGATGTAGTACTGGCGTACCTGTTCCGGCGTGATCGTCTTGATCTCGGCCTGGGTCATCTGCCCGATCTTCTGCGCCAGCGTCATCTGCGCAAGGATGGTCTGCACGCGGCGTTCGATGTCCGCGTCGGTGGCGATCGCGCTGTGCACGCGCGGCCAGTCCTGCAGGTGTTCGCCACTGGCCGGTGCGGCACCGGCGGGGACGGCAAGGGCAGCCAGCAGACAACTGGCAAGAAGGGTCTGGGTGGGGCGATTCACTGGGCTCTACCTCCGTGGATGATGTTCCTGGCGTGCGGGCCTGCAGCAGCACGACAGCGCGGACATTCGCGCAACGTTCCTGACAGCGCTGTCATATAAGTCTGCCTGCGCACTGTCAATCGTTGTTCGAGCGCAGGGCGGTGGCGGTCGCGCAACCACGGGCCCTGGCGCGTTGCAGGCGCGCTACAGTGGTGCCCGGGTGCTGCATCGCGACAAGGAATCGGGACGTGCCAGCGCACCGCATGTCGTGGCAACATCCGCCTGCTTCGGCAACACCGACCGGGCCGCCACGCACTACCATCGCCGCGTGCCCGCCGCCTTCCAGGAGGATCCATCGCACCATGCGCAGTCGAATCGAGGATGTGGCCGCCGTTGCCGGGGTTTCGATCAAGACCGTGTCCCGCGTGCTCAACCATGAGCCCAACGTGCGCGAACAGACGCGCGAGCGGGTGCTGGCGGCCGTGGCACGGCTGGGCTACAAGCCCAACCCGTCGGCGCGCAGCCTGGCCGGCCAGCGTTCGTACGCGTTGGCGCTGGTCTACAACAATCCCTCGCGCAACTACCTGATGGAGATCCAGAGCGGCATGCTGGAAGCCTGCCATGCGCAGCACTACAACCTGATCCTGGGGCCGGTCGGCACCGGCCGCCGCACCCAGCCCGACCTGGCAGCATTGTTCGAGAACTCGCGCCCGGATGGGGTAGTGCTGATCCCGCCGCTGACCGATGACGAGGTGGTGCTGTCGTACCTGGAAGAGCACGGGATTCCGTTCGCCTGCATTGCACCGCGGCACCCTGAAGGCCGCATCGGCGTGCGCATGGATGAAACCACCGCCGTGGTTGAACTGATCGGCCATCTGGTCGCGCAGGGCCACCGCCGCATCGGCCACATCAAGGGCCCGCGTGCGCACGGCGCCTGCCAGTGGCGCCATGCCGGCTACCGCCAGGCACTGCGTGATGCCGGCATCGCCTACGACCCGCAGCTGGTGGTCAACGGCCAGTTCTCGTTCGAGTCCGGCGTGGATGCCGCCAATGCCCTGCTCGACCTGGACCCTCCGCCGACGGCGATCTTCGCCGCCAACGATGACATGGCCGCAGCCGTGTACCGAGTTGCCGGCGAGCGCGGGTTGCGCGTCCCGCGCGACCTGTCGGTGTGCGGCTTCGACGATACGCCGATCGCCGGCCACATCTACCCGGCACTGACCACCGTGCGGCAGCCGACCTCGCACATGGGCCGGTTGGCCACCGAACAACTGATCGAGCACATCCGTGTCGACCTGGCCGGGCGCATGATCACCGTCGAGCACACCGTGCTCGAGCGCGAATCCACCGCGCCGCCACGCCGGCGCTGAGGTGGTCTGGGGGTGGCTCATGGCGCCCGCAGCCGTGAGCCATTCCACGCGTAGAAGGCGATGTACAGATAGCACAGCGCCGGCAGCAGGAACGACAGCTGCAGGCCATGATGATCGGCCAGCCAGCCCATCGCCAGCGGAATGACCGCGCCGCCGACGATGGCCATCACCAGCAGGCTCGAGGCCTGGCCGGTGAGCGCGCCGAGGCGGGCGATGGCCAGGGCGAAGAGGGTGGGGAACATGATCGAGTTGAACAGACCGATGCTCACTACGGCCCACGTCGCCAGCCCGCCACCCGTGGTTGCGGTGATGCCCAGCAGAAGCACCACCACCAGCGCGAACCCGCCCAGCAGATGGCGGGCGTCCAGCCGCGCCAGCAAGGCTGCGCCCAGCAGGCGTCCGACCAGCGCGCCACCCCAGTACAGCGATACGTAGCCGGTGGCTTCCTGTTCGCTCATGCCCTGGCCGATGCCCGGCGAGGACAGGAAATTGACCAGCACGCTGCCGATGGAAACTTCAGCCCCCACATAGAAGAAGATGGCCAGCACGCCCAGCCGCAGATGACGGTGGTGCAGCGCGTCCCAGACGCGGCCCTGGGTGCCGCGGCTGTCTTCAACACCGGCGATGGTGGGCAGGCGGAACATCCAGATCGCCGCCGCCAGCAGGAACAGCACCACCGCCAGGCCAAAGTACGGCAGCTGGACCGATTGCGCCTCGGCGGCGCGGTAGGCCAGTGCGTCGGCCGTGGGCAGCAGCGCCAGCTGTTGCTCGCTGCGCGGCTGCGCCGACAGGATCAGCAGTCCGCCGAACAGCGGCGCCAGAGTGGTTCCCAGCGAGTTCATCGATTGCGCCAGGGTCAGCCGACTGGAGCTGGTGCGCTCGTCGCCCAGCAGCGCAACGTAGGGATTGGCCGCCACCTGCAGCACGGTGATGCCGGTGGCCAGCACGAACAGTGCCGTCAGGAACAGGCCGTAGACATGCGCGGCCGCCGCCGGCCAGAACAGCAGTGCGCCGATACCGGCGATGGCCAGCCCGGCCACGATGCCACGCTTGTAGCCCACTGCCGCGACCAGCCGCCCTGCCGGCAGGGACATCAGGAAGTAGGCACCGAAGAAGGTGAACTGGACCAGCATCGCCTGCACCCAGGTCAGCGCGAACGCGGCTTTCAGGTGCGGAATGAGGATGTCGTTGAGGCAGGTGAGAAATCCCCACATGAAGAATATCGCGGTGACCACCGCCAGTGCGCGCGTGTTGCCCTGGATGTGGTGTCCGCGAACGGTCGTTGCTGTGTCCAATGCCTGTCCTCCCGGTCAGTGTTCGAAGCCATCAAAGGGTCACGCAGGACATGCATGGGTCATCGGCACTGTCCAGCGCTGTCAGACTGCCGGATCCTGCGCTGTGTCCCCACCTGCACCCGCTCCGCGCAGTTTCGTTTTGCACCGCACAACGATTTTCCGCATTCGGATTGGCAGCGCTGTCATGCCGCAAAAACAGCTGCGAATGCCGTCAAACAAGGCAATTCACTGCTGCAGGCACGTTCATGGCAACGGTTACATGCGGACCTGCGCGGCCGCCTGCGTGGCGCTCTTGATGGCAGTTTGTTGACAACGCTGTCAACCGTGGCTCCAATCCGGCCACACGCAGTGACCCGTGATTGAGACGACGCAGGATCGCCACCACCGAATTCCCTGGGGAGGGAGCTTCCATGAAGACGTACAAGGCTGTACCTCGCAAGACGATGCTCACGTCCGCCCTGCTCGCTGTGCTGTCGGCGCCGGCCTGGGCACAGCAGGCCACCGGCACCGCGCCGGCCGATCCCACCACGCTCGATGCGGTGCAGGTCACCGGCATCCGCGGCAGCCTGCAGTCTTCGATGAACCTCAAGCGCGACAGCCAGGGCGTGGTCGATGGCATCGTCGCCGAGGACATCGGCAAGTTCCCCGATACCAACCTGGCCGAGTCGCTGCAACGCATCAGCGGCGTATCGATCGACCGCACCTCCAGCGGCGAAGGCTCGAAGGTGACGGTGCGCGGCATCGGTCCCGACTACAACCTGGTGCTGTTGAATGGCCGCCAGATGCCGGCGTCGAACCTGGGCAACGGCGGCGGCGGCCTGTCCGGCTCGCGTTCGTTCGATTTCGCCAATCTGGCATCCGAGTCGGTGTCTGCGGTGGAGGTCTACAAGACCAGCCGCGCCGACAATCCGGCCGGTGGCATCGGCGCCACCATCAACATCAAGACCCTGCGCCCGCTGGAATCGGAACCGGTGATCAGCCTGGGGCTGAAAGCGGTCAACGATTCCTCCAACGACAACCTGCCGCGCACGCTGCAGGGCTCGAACATCACCGGCGAGCTGTCGGGCATCTTCAGCCAGCGCTACGCCGATGACCGCTTCGGCGTGGCCTTCAGTGCCAGCCACCAGGAACGTGACTCAGGCTTCAACCAGGCCACCGTGGCCGAGGGCTGGGCCACGTTCAAGGGCAATGAGCGCGAGGACTGGCGCGCCCTGCCACAGCCGGGCCAGGGCTATGCCAACCGCATCACCAACCGCCCTGGCCCGGACGATGTCTACGGCCGGCCACAGAACACCGCCTACAACGTCAATGGCGTGCAGCGCCAACGCACCAATGCGCAGGCTACGTTCCAGTGGAAGCCGGCCGACAATGTCACCACGACGCTGGACTACACCTATGTCGAGAACAAGGTGCAGCAGCAACGCAGCGAACTGTCGGTGTGGTTCAACTACGGCCCCGGTGACAGCACCTGGACCAACGGCCCGGTGGCCGCGCCGATCATCTACAGCGAAGACATGACCAATTCGGACGTGTCGATGGGCGGCGCCAAGCTGGCCACCAAGACCGGCATGCATTCGCTGGGCTTCAACGTGGACTGGGAAGTGAACGACGCGCTGGACCTGTCCTTCGATGCGCACAACTCCACCGCCGAATCGCAGCCGGACAGCCCCTATGGATCGGCCGGCGTGCTGGGCGTGGCCGCCTTCGTGCGCGGCACCACCACCGTCGACTACAGCGGCGATCTGCCCATCATCAACATCGCCCTGCCTCCCGGTGGCGTGCAGGCCTCCGATGCACTGGTCACCGGCTCGGTGTTCCAGAACAGCTACAACAAGTCCAAGGTGCAGCAGTACCAGGGCCGCGGTACCTTCCGCTTCGCCGACTACTCGGCACTGGATTTCGGCATCGGCCACACCCAGGTGGAGAACCGCTCGGCGTCGGCCATCATGCAGCGCAACACCTGGGGCGGGCTGGGCACGCCCTCGGACTACGCCGACGACATCTGGTACGCCGACAACATGGCCCGGTACTTCAAGGCCTTCAGCGGCCATAACGATCCACGCCTGACCGGCCAGTTCCTGGTGTTCGACTTCGACCGCCTCATCGACCGTGCCGCGCAGGTGGGTAGCGCGTCCGATCCGGCCTGCCCGAGCTGCTATTACGCACCCACCGAGTACTCCGAAGACATCCGCACCACCGAGAAGACCCGCAGCGCCTACCTGCAGTACCGCACCACCTTCGACTGGTCGATGCCGTTGCATGTGGCCGTGGGCGCGCGTTACGAGCAGACCGAGGTGGAGTCCAACGCACTGGTGCGTGTTCCCACCGGCATCAGCTGGAGCTCGGCCAACGAGTTCAACATCGACTATGCCGCCGACCGCGGCTTCGTCGCTGGCAAGGGCAAGTACGACTACGTGCTGCCGAACCTGGATCTGAAGCTGGACCTGAGCGAATCGCTGGCGCTGCGCGGCAGCTACAGTCGTACGCTGGGGCGGCCCAGCTGGACGCAGATCCAGAGCGGGCAGTCGCTGGCCGACATCGTACGCACCCAGGGCGGCAGCGGCTCGCGCGGCAATCCCGGCCTGGAACCGTTGATCTCGGACAACTTCGATCTGTCGCTGGAGTGGTACTACGGCGAGGCCAGCTACGCTTCGGTGGGCTTCTTCCGCAAGAACATCAAGAATTTCATCAGCGATACCATCGTGCGCGAGAACGCCGGCACGCTGCATACGCCGGTGGGTGGTGCCTACTGGAACGAAGCGCTGGCTTCCGGCTGCGGCACCACCGACATGCCCTGCATCCGCGATTACATCTTCACCAACCACGCCGGTGCCCCGGGTGTGACCTATACCGGAACCAACTCGGCCGGGCAGAAGACCGGCACCATCGTCGGCCAGCCGGGCGACCCGGTGGCCGGCTTCGACATCACCGTGCCTGCCAACCAGCATTCGGATCACCTCGATGGCTGGGAGGTGGCGGTGCAGCACCTGTTCGGGCAATCCGGGTTCGGCGTGGCCGCCAACTACACCAAGGTCAAGTCGGGGCTGACCTTCAACAACCTCAGCCTGGGTGACCAGTACCCGATGATCGGCCTGAGCGACTCGGCCAACGTGGTGGCCTTCTATGACCGCAACGCCTGGCAGATCCGCGCCGCCTACAACTGGCGCGACAAGTTCCTCAACGGCATCGGCGGCCAGGGCCCGAACCCGAACTACACCGCCGCGTACGGCCAGCTGGATCTGAACATCAGCTACGCGGTGAACGATCAGCTGACACTGAGCCTGGAAGCGATCAACCTGACCGATGAGACCATGCGCACGTACTCGCGGCATACCAACATGCTGCGCTATGCCACCCAGACCGGGCCGCGCTACATGTTCGGCGTGCGCTACAAGTTCTGATCCCGCTGCGGGCCCTGCCGCGCCGCGCGCACACGCGGCGCGGCCGGCGCAGGTGCATGATGGCGGCACCGACAGCGGCCGGGCGTGGGCCCGGCGCTCCCTGCCCTGCTGGATGTCCACGCATGCTTCCTGCTCCCCGTCCCATCGAAGAAGTGACCGGCCTAGATCCGGCGGATCTGGCCGCGCAGCTGCCCGGGTGGACCACGCCCCGGGTGATACGCGGGCTGGTCTCGCACTGGCCGGTGGTGGCGGCCGCGCGCGTGTCTCCTGCCGCCGTGGCGGCCCACCTGGCCCACTTCGACCACGGCCAGATGCCGGTCACGGCGACCACCGCGGCGCCCGAGGCGGGCGGCCGGCTGTTCTACAACGAAGACATGAGCGGTTTCAATTTCCGCCGCGAGCAGGTCCCGCTGAAAGTGCTGCTGGCGACCCTGCTGAAGTACGCCGCGGTGGCCTCGCCGCCGTCCATCTACGTGGCCTCGACCACGCTGGACAGCTTCCTGCCCGGCTTCTCCGCCAGCAACGGGCTGCAGCTGGGGGTGACCGACCCGCTCACCAGCATCTGGATCGGAAACCGCTCGCGCATTGCCGCCCATCAGGATGTGCCGGACAACCTGGCCTGCGTGGCGGCCGGACGCCGCCGCGTCACCCTGTTCGCTCCCGAACAGGTGCGCAACCTGTACATCGGTCCACTGGACTTCACCCCGGCGGGGCAGCCGATCAGCCTGGTTGACTTCCACGCACCGGACTTCGAGCGCTTTCCACGCTTCCGCCAGGCGTTGGCGCAGGCGCAGGTGGCCGAACTGGCGCCGGGCGACGCCGTCTACATCCCCTCGCTGTGGTGGCACCACATGGAGGGGCTGGAGGCGTTCAACGTGCTGGTCAACAGCTGGTGGCGGCCGGTACCGGCATGGATGGATTCGCCGATGAACGCGTTGATGCTGTCGATCCTGGCGCTGCGCGACCTCCCCGAGGCCCAGCGCGCGCAGTGGCGCGTCCTGTTCAATCACTACGTGTTCGATGCCGATCTGTCGACCAGCGCACACATTCCAGCGCAGGTACAGGGCGTGCTGGCCCCGCTGACAGCCGACAGTGCCACGCAGATCCGGCAGACCCTGCGCCAACGCCTGCAGCGCTGAGCCGGGCAGCGGCCTCTGCTTCACCCGCAGCGGTTGCGTTTGTGGCGATAATGCAGCCCCGCACCCGGCGGCGCCCGCCGGCGCTGCACGCCCTTCGCTTCATGTAGCTCTGCATGCGCCTGATTTCGCCCCGCCTCAACCTGGGCAAGCTGATCCTTGCCCTGGCCCTGCTCAGCGCCATCATCGCCCTGGCCAACACGTTGCTGGCCAGCTACCGCGTGCAGCGCGACCAGCTGGTCGGCAATACCCTGGAAGCCAACCGCGTCTACGCCACCAAGCTGGCCGAGACCACCCAGAACTTCCTGCTGGGGGCCCAGCAGGAACTGGCCTACGCCGCGACCCGGCTGGGCCAGAGCGATCTCGACCCGGCCCAGGCCCAGGACGAGGCCAGCCGCCTGCAGCTGCAGACCAACAGCTTCAACTCCTCGCTGGTGGTCGATGACGATGGCCTGGTGATCGCCACCTCGCCGCAGACGCTGCAGTTGCAGGGCGAAATCCTGCACAGCGTCGGCAACAATGCGGCCCTGGCGGCGCGCCAGCCGATGATCAGCGATCCGTACCAGTCGGCCACCGGCAAGCTGCTGGTTTCCCTGTCACATCCGATCTTCGACCGCCAGGGACGCTACCGCGGCTATGTCAGCGGCACGCTGTACCTGCGCCAGCGCAGTGCGCTGCACACGCTGCTGGGCAAGCACTACTACCGCGATGGGTCCTACCTGTACGTGGTCGACCGCCACGGGCGCCTGCTGTACCACGCCGATGGCAAGCGGGTGGGCGACTACGTGGTCGGCAACCCGGCAGTGAAAGCGGTGATGCGCGGCGAGCGCGGCGCGCAGCAGGTACGCAATCATCTGGGCGTGGCGATGCTGGCCGGCTACGCGCCGGTCACCGCCACCGGCTGGGGCATCATTGCCCAGCGCCCGACCGAGGCGACGCTGCAGCCGCTGTCGCGGCTGATGACCGCGGTGATCTGGAACGCGATCCCGCTGGGACTTCTGTCGCTGCTGATCACCTGGTGGTTTGCCCGCCGCATCTCGCTGCCGTTGTGGCAACTGGCGCGCAATGTGCAGGAGGGCGAGGACACCGGCAACGCGATCAACCACGTCAGTGGCATCCGCGCCTGGTACTTCGAGGTGGCCCAGCTCAAGCACGCGGTGCTGCACAGCTTCAATGCGCTGCAGGATCGCATCGGCACGCTCAACCGCGCCAACCGCACCGACCCGCTGACCGGGCTGCTTAACCGCCGCGGCCTGCAGCAGGCACTGGATGCGTTGCAGGTGCAGGGCATCCCCTTCGCGATCCTGGCGCTGGACATCGACCGCTTCAAGGCGATCAACGATGGCCATGGCCACGACGTCGGCGATGCGGCCATCGTCCACATCGCCGACCAGATGCGCCGCTATTCGCGCGACAGCGATTTCCTGTGCCGCGCCGGCGGCGAGGAATTCCTGCTGCTGCTGCCCGGCATCGGGGTCGAGCAGGCACGGCAGGCCGCCGAACGCCTGCGCCAGCATATTGCCGATCATCCGTTCGCAGCGGTCGGCAGCATCACGGTCTCGCTGGGCGTGGCCCATTTCCCCAGCTTCCACGTCGATGCCGAGCAGGCGCTGCGGCTGGCCGACAAGGCCCTGTACATGGCCAAGGAGCAGGGCCGCAACCGGGTGGTGGTGTACCCGTACGCGGACTGAAACGACGACGGCGGTCTGCGCCGACGGCGATCACGCCAGGCGGTGGCTGGCCGCATAGGGCGGCGTGTCGGGATAATCGCCCCGCGCGAAGCGTTCCTGCAGCCCTTGCCACCACGCCGGATCGAACAGATGCCGATAGTGCTCGCGCACGGCGGCCAGCTCGCCGGCAGGCAGGCCCATGAACGGGCCGAAGCGCTCGGGGAACACATCGCGCGCGCCCACGTGGAACCAGGGTTCGTCGGCCAGCGCCTCTTCGGGCGTGCGCGGCTGTGGCCAGGCGCGGAACACGCAGTCACTGACCAGGCACAGTTCATCGTAGTCGTAGAACACGGCACGGCCATGCCGCGACACACCGAAGTTCTTCGGCAGCATGTCGCCGGGGAAGATGTTGTTACGCGCCATGTCGGTGATCGCCTGCGCGTAGTCGAGCACCGCCGCCCGCACCGCCTCCGCCCCCTGCTCGCGCAGGTACAGGTTCAACGGACGGAACCGGCGCTGCACGTAGCACAGCGCGATCTCCACCTCATCGCCATCGAGGCGGACGCTCTGCGCGCATTGCTGCAGCAGTTCATCCAGCAGCGCCGGCGCGAAGCGCGCACGCGGGAAGCGCAGATGCCGGTACGGCTGCGCGTCGAGCAGGCGGCCGACGCGATCCAGGTTGAACACCAGTGCGTACTTCTCTTCCACTTGCTGGCGCGACATGGCCTTTGGCCACGCGAAACGGTCACGGATCAGCTTGAACACCAGCGGGTAGCTGGGCAGGGTGAACACTGCCATGACCATGCCCGGGGTGCCTTCGGCAGGCACCAGGCGCTCCTGCGGATGCTCGTTGAAGTGGCGGAAGAAGGTGCGGTAGCGCTCGGTCTTGCCCTGCTTGGCACGCCCCAGCACCGTGTAGATCTCGTCGATGGGCTTGCCCGGCAGCAGGCTGCGCAGGAACACCACCGCGTCACCGACCGTGGCCAGGTCGGCCTGGAAGTAGCTGCGTGACACACCGAACAGGTGGGCGACATCGCGGCGTCGGGTCAGCACCGCGTCGGCACGCAGGCCACGCTCATCGTTGACCAGGGCGATCACGCAGGGCGAGAAGCGGTGCTCGCCAAACACACGACCGACCAGGTAGGCGCGACGCTCGCGATAGAACACCGTGTCGAGCAGTTCAATGCTGCGCACCGGTGTATCGCCCCAGTGTGCGAGATCATCCTGCAGACGCACCACGATCGCCGCTGCGCAGCGCAGCTGGTGCACATAGGGGATGTCGAAGCGGTAGTCGGCCAGCACCCGCTGCAGGGCTTCCACTGGACGCGTTGGCGAAACGGCATAGGTATGCCGCGCAACCGGGTGGGTGATCGCATCGGACGGCTCGACATCGAAGGCGATGAACTCCAGCGCCGGGTCCACGCCGCGGGTGGCGAACAGGCGACGCGACAGCGTGTTGTAGTAGGTCTTGTACAACTCGGCGTCGATCAGCCCCTGCAGCAGCGCGCTGTAACGTGCATGCACCTGCAGCCACAGCGCGCGCTCACCCACCCGCTCGCCGGCCAGGCGGCGCAGGGCATCCATCTGTCCGGCGATGCACAGGTCGTACAACGCGATGCGCTCGACCGCGTCCTGGCGCGCGCCGGCCCAGTCACGCTGTTCGAAGCGCTGGCGTGCACGCGCGGTAATGGTTGCGAAGCGGGCGTGGTAATCCTCGAATCCATCGGCGATGGCCACCGCAATGCGCGGTGCCAGGTCGGCGGCAATGTCAGGCTGGGACATGCACGGCTCGGCAGGAGGACGGGCATCCACCATACGCCGCCGTGGGGTGGCTTGTGTAGCGTCGAGCTTGCTCGACGGCTTCTTGGCCTCCCGTAGCGTCGAGCTTGCTCGACGCTACGCCGGCTTGCCATGAAAAACACAACGATTCCTACAGACCCGGGGCCACGGCGTTGCCTACCCTTTCAGGCCCACAACGGCACGAGGTGACGCATGCAGCAAATGACCCTGATCCCACGCATGGAGGAAGGCACCGTGATCCCGCAGCGCGCCCGTGACGGCTACATCAGCGCCACCGCGCTGTGCCAGTCCGTCAACAAGCGCTGGTCGGACTACCGGGCATTGAAATCGACGGAGGAGTTCCTGCACGAGCTGACCGTCCAGACCGGGTTGGCCGAGCACGAACTGATCCACGTGGTCTCCGGTGGCAAACCGACCCTGCAGGGCACCTGGATCCATCCCTACCTGGCCATCAACCTGGGCCAGTGGCTGTCGCGCAAGTTCTCGGTGAAGGTTGCGCAGTGGGTGGTGGAATGGCAGCAGGGGCGTGCCAACGCGGTGATGCCCGCGCATATCGAGCGCTACCTGCAGAACCGGGCCAAGGTGCCGTACACCCATTTCTCGATGCTCAATGAGCTGACGTTGAATCTGATCGCGCCGCTTGAAGACGCCGGTTACACCCTGCCGCAGGCGCTGGTGCCGGACATCTCCGAAGGACGCCTGTTCTGCAAGTGGCTGAGGGACCAGCGGGGCGTCGACACCAACGCACTGCCCACCTATGACCACACCTACCCGGATGGGCGCACGGTGCCGGCCAAGCTGTATCCCAACGAGTTCTACGAGGACTTCCGCCGCCACTTCAACGAAGTATGGCTGCCGGAAAAAGCGCCTGCCTATTTTGCCGCGCGCGACAGCAAGGCGCTTTCATTCGTGACCACGCTGCTGCTTCCGGCACCGTGAGGGTGGCGTCGCGCGGGCCCAGCAGCCGCTGACGCTCCCGTAGAGTCGAGCTTGCTCGACTGCGCCATGTGGAAGCAGTCGAGCAAGCTCGACTCTACGGGGAGCCAAAGCCGTCGAGCGAGCTCGACGCTACAGACGTCGGTGATTCAGATCGCCAGTTCCGCCTCGACGTCCTGCACCTTGCGCCGCGCAAGCGCCAGGTTGGACTTGGTCCGGTCCAGCACGATGTAGAAGAACAGGCCCTTCTTCTTCGCCACTGGGCGCATGATGTGATACGCCTTGCCCAGCGAAATGAGGATGTCCTCGATGGTGTCGTTGAGGTTCAGCGATGCGGCGGTCTTCATCTTGGCGCGGATCACTTCGGTGTTGCCGGCGGCGGCCACTTCCATGTCCATGCCGGTGCCGGCTTCGCCCAGCAGCATGCCACTTTCGTAGTCGACCAGCGCCACTGCCTGCGCGCCGTCGATGCCCATCAGTGCGTTCAACGATTCAGTCAATCCAGCCACGTCGCTCCCCTCTCAATGTTGGTTCGAGCCCCTCGGTCCCCTGCGGATGGGCTCACGCTCCGCCGAGTTCGGCCAGGATCGCCTGGCCACATTCCCTGCTCTGCCACAGCACCTGGCCGATCACGCTGCGCTGGTCGCAGGCCGCCATCAGCAGCAGCGGTGCGCGCCCTTCGGCCTGGATGGCCAGCATCAACACCTTGCCGCCGGCGGCCTCCAGCATCAGCGTCTGCAGATCACCCAGCACCAGTTCCCGCCCCACTGCTGCGGCCAGCGCCAGCATCGCGCTGGTCATCGCCGCCAGCCGTTCGCCGCGTCCTTCGGCGCCGGCGCTGACCAGGGCGAAGCCATCCACGCTGGCCAGCACCACCGTGCGTACCCCCTCCACCCGCTGCCGCAGATCCTGCAACAGCGGTTGCAGGCGCTCGCGCTGACCGGCATCGGGCAGCACCGCCACCTGCCCGTCAGCCATGCGCAGCCACCAGCGCGTGCGCTTCCATCTCACCCATCAGCACATCCATCAGCAGCAACCCCTGTTCGCGGTCACGGGCGTCCACGGCCAGCAGCGGCAGTGGTTGCCCATCCAGGCAGGCGCGTGCGGCCCAGTCGTCGGGTGCGGCGTGCGGCGCCTGGTCGAGGTGGGTGACGGCCACCACCAGTGCCAGCGCCGGCGCGAAGGGGCGCAGCACCTGCAGGTAGTCCTCCAGTTCGGCCGCCACGCCCGCGCGGCGCGCATCCAGCAGCAGCACGGCGCCACGCGCGCCCTGCAGCAGGATCGGCCACAGGAAATCGAAGCGCTGCTGGCCCGGCGTGCCATACAGACGCAGCCGCTCGCCGTTGGGTAGATCGATGTCGGCATAGTCCAGTGCGACGGTCGTCGATGCCTTGTCAGCGCCGAGGCGGTCACTGTTGGCCACATCGGTGTCGATCACCGCACCGGCCGCGATGCTGCGCACCAGCGTTGATTTGCCACTGCCCATTCCGCCCAGCACCACCACCTTGTGCTCACGCATTGCGCTCGCTCCCGCGCAGGTGCCGCCACAGACGGGCGAGCAGGCCGCTGTCGGTACCGGTGCCAGCCCCACCTGTCATCAGGCGGGGCGTGGCCGGGGCCGCCTGCAGTTGGGCGTAGCCGCACAGGTAGGCGGCATGGATGAAATCGCGGACCGCCGCCGCAGGAAGTTCCAGCAGCGTCGCGCATTCTTCAACCGTGCAGGCACGCTTGAGCAGCAGCGAGCACAGGCGGAAGCCATCGTGATCGTGGCCGAGCACGCGGAAGTCGGGCCAGCGCAGCAGCTTCACCGGGGCACCGCGCAGGCGTTCGTCCAGCGCCTGCCAGTGGCGGCTGCGTTGCGCCCACTGCCACAACAGCGGCCGCAGCGGCTGGCGTGGCCGGTTGCCCGCCAGCATCTGCTGGCGCTGCGGCGTCAGCGCGTCCAGCTGCAGTCGCTCGAACGCATCGGCCAGGCGCTCCACCAGCGCCGCCGCCGGTTCCTGCAGCAGCACGCCGTGGTCGTGCTCCAGGTCCATCAGCAGCAGAGGTTCACCGGCATCGCTGAGCAGCACCTGGCCCTGGCGCAGCGGCAGCCGCTCACGCAGCAGGCGGGTGATGGCGTGCGCGCCATCGGCCAGGCGGATCGGTGCAGGCGTGTGCATGGGCAAGGGCTCCGGTGCCAGCTGCATGCCACGCAGCGCGCGGCCGATGGCGCCATCGTCGAGTACATCCTGGTGGCCATCGCCGTCGCGCAGCTGGCCGCCGATGTCCTCGATCCAGCAGTGCAGGCGCGGGCGCTGCTGGCGCATGCGCTGGGCCGCATTGCGCAGCGCGGGCGTATCGCGGATGACCAGCAGATCGCAGTCATCCAGATCCTGGCTGCGACGGATCTGGCCATCCGGCAGGGCCGAGGCCAGGCGCAGCCGCTGCAGCAGGGCGTGCTCGCCCTGGATGTCGGTTCCCACTACCAGCACGCGTGCCATCCGTGTTCCCCGAGCGACCACCTCCCCGGTGGTCTCGCGTCGCCAAGGCTAGGGCATTGCCGGCGAATTTCGTCGTGATCGACTGCTCAGATTGAGGGCCATTGCGAACCCACTCATATCCGTTCTGCGACAGCCATCATGGGCAAGTTTCATGCCGTCTTGACGAGACTGCGACAGCCGACCGATGTCACGGTTCTGGCCACTGGGGAATGGGGTCAGATTCCTCTGCGCGCAGAAGGGATCTGACCCCGGAGGCAAAAAGAAACCCGCGCCGAAGCGCGGGTTCCGAAGTCACACGCGGACGGCGATGGATCAGCCGCGCAGCTGCTCCAGCGCGGCGCTGAAGGTCGCGCTCGGACGCATCGCCTTGCTCGCCTTGGCCACGTCCGGACGGTAGTAGCCACCGATGTCCACGGCCTTGCCCTGCACCGCGATCAGCTCTTCAACGATCTTCTGCTCGTTGTCGGTCAGTGCCTTGGCCAGCGGCGCGAAGCGTGCCTTCAGGGCAGCATCTTCGTCCTGCGCGGCCAGCGCCTGCGCCCAGTACAGCGCGATGTAGAAGTGGCTGCCGCGGTTGTCGATGCCACCGAGCTTGCGCGACGGCGACTTGTCGTTGTCCAGGAACTGGCCGTTGGCTTCGTCCAGCGCCTTGGCCAGCACGCGGGCGGCGGCGTTGTCGTAGCGGTTGCCCAGGTGTTCCAGCGACGCGGCCAGGGCCAGGAACTCACCCAGCGAATCCCAGCGCAGGTAGTCCTCTTCCACGAACTGCTGCACGTGCTTCGGGGCCGAACCACCGGCGCCGGTCTCGAACAGGCCACCACCGGCCATCAGCGGCACGATCGACAGCATTTTGGCGCTGGTGCCCAGCTCCATGATCGGGAACAGGTCGGTCAGGTAGTCGCGCAGCACGTTGCCGGTCACCGAGATGGTGTCCTCGCCCTTGCGGATGCGGGCCAGCGAGAACGCGGTCGCTTCCACCGGCGGCAGGATGCGGATGTCCAGGCCGGTGGTGTCGTGGTTCTTCAGGTAGGTCTCGACCTTGGCGATGACCTGCGCGTCGTGGGCGCGGGCGGCATCCAGCCAGAACACCGCCGGGGTGCTGCTCAGGCGCGCACGTTCGACGGCCAGCTTCACCCAGTCCTGGATCGGCGCGTCCTTGGTCTGGCACATGCGCCAGATGTCACCGGCTTCCACTGCGTGTTCGAACACCACGTTGCCGGCATCGTCGGTGACCTTGACCACGCCGTCGGCGGCGATCTGGAAGGTCTTGTCGTGCGAGCCATATTCCTCGGCCTTCTGCGCCATCAGTCCGACGTTCGGCACCGAGCCCATGGTGGCCGGGTCGAAGGCACCGTGCGCCTTGCAGTCGTCGATGACAGCCTGGTACACACCGGCGTAGCAGCGGTCCGGAATGACCGCCTTGGTGTCCTGCAGCTTGCCTTCGGCATTCCACATCTTGCCGGAGTCGCGGATCATCGCCGGCATCGAGGCGTCAACGATCACGTCGCTCGGCACGTGCAGGTTGGTGATGCCCTTGTCCGAATTGACCATGGCCACGCCCGGACGCTGTGCGTACTCGGCGGCCAGATCGGCTTCGATCGCGGCGCGGGTGGCTTCGGGCAGCGACGGCAGGCGTGCGGCCAGGTCACCGATGCCGTTGTTGGCATCGAAACCGGCCTGCTTGAGCACGTCGGCGTGCTTGGTCAGCACGTCCTTGTAGAACTCGTTGACCGCCACACCGAACATGATCGGGTCGGAGACCTTCATCATGGTCGCCTTCAGGTGCAGCGAGAACAGCACGCCCTGCGCCTTGGCATCGGCGATCTGCTCACCGATGAACGCGGCCAGCGCCTTGCGGCTCATCACCGCGGCATCGACGATCTCACCGGCCTTGACCGCGGTCTTTTCCTTCAGCACGACGGTGCTGCCGTCGTTGCCGTGGAAGGTGATCTTCAGCGAACCGGCATTGGCCAGGGTGGCCGACTTCTCGCTGCCGTAGAAATCACCGGCGGCCATGTGCGCGACGTGCGACTTCGAATCCGACGCCCAGGCGCCCATGCGGTGCGGGTGCTTGCGCGCGTAGTTCTTCACCGACAGCGGTGCGCGGCGGTCGGAGTTGCCTTCGCGCAGCACCGGGTTCACCGCGCTGCCCTTGACCTTGTCGTAGCGCGCCTTGTAGTCGCGCTGCTGGTCGTCGGCCGGGGTTTCCGGGTAATCCGGCAGCGGGTAACCCTGGTCCTGCAGTTCCTTGATGGCCGCCTTCAGCTGCGGCACCGAGGCGGAGATGTTCGGCAGCTTGATGATGTTGGCGTCCGGCGTGGTCGCCAGCTGGCCCAGCTCGGCCAGGTCGTCGCTGACCTTCTGTGCATCGGACAGCAGTTCCGGGAACTGCGAGAGGATGCGGCCGGACAGCGAGATGTCACGGGTTTCCACCACGATGCCGGCGGTGGCGGTGTAGGCGTCGACGATCGGCAGCAGCGACTGGGTCGCCAGGAACGGGGCTTCGTCGGTCAGCGTGTAGAGAATCTTGGACATGGGGGACTTGGACTCTGTAGCAATGCTCAGGGGAAGGCCGGCGCCAGCGCCGGGCCACGTGCAACCGTGTCGCTTTCCCCCGCCGCGGTCAGGGTGGGCGCGCGGCGGGGAAACCCCTGCATTGTCGCGTTTTCAGCCGCGCGGGGCAAAGCCGCGCCATACGCGGCGGTACTGCACGGCGGCAACGCTGTGATCCATCCACGCGTGGCGCGGATCTACGCAGGCGGCCTGGTGTGCATCCACCTGCCATGCCCGGGTAGATCCACGCCATGCGTGGATGGGCCTGGCCATCGCCCAATAAAAAGGACGCAGCCTCGCGGCTGCGTCCATCGTGAGCCCTGCCGGGAGAGAGTCGGCAGAACTTACTTGACCTCGAACTCCTGCGGCGTTCCGGCCGCCTTACCATCAACCATGACTTCAGCACGGTACTTGCCCGCCGGCCAGCCATTGGCATTCTTGAAGGTGATGTTGGTGGTCTCGGCACCACTGGTGTTCAGCGTGGCGTTCTGCTCGCCGGCCACCTGGCCGTCCTGGAAGGTCAGCTTGGCGCCAACCGCGACATTGTTTGCACTGCCGTCGGTCCGCACGGACACGACCACGTCGTCCTTCGGCGCGAACAGGGCAACCGGTGCCACCGACTTGTCGGCCGCAGCAGTCTTGCCAACGGTCACGGTGGAGACGGTGACGGCTGCAGCCATCGGCGGCGGCGCACCGGTCATCGGTGCCGGCGCCGGCTCGGCCGGGGCGGTCGCAGCCGGTGCCGCGTTGCTGTCGGTGGACTCTTCCTTCTTCTTGCAACCAACCAGGGCAACGCTGCCCAGCAGGGCGGCGATCAGGGCGGTCTGGAGCGGGGTGGTCTTGATCATTCGGGGTTCCTCCCAGGGATTGTCGGACGGCGTTCGATCGCCGGCTTACTTCGGCGGCAGCTTCAGGGTCTGGCCCGGGAAAATCTTGTCCGGGTCATCGAGCACATCGCGGTTGGCTTCGAAGATCTTCTTCCAGGCATTGGCATCACCCAGGTGCTGCTTGGCGATCTTTGACAGCGAATCGCCCTTCTGCACGGTGTAGGTGCCGCCGCTCACAACGTCGGCGGTACTGTCCACCGAAGCGCTGACGCCGGAGAAGTCCGCCTTCGGTACCTGCTGGGCGGTGCTGTCGACGCTGCCACTGACGCCGGAGAAATCGGCTTTCTTCTCGGTACTCATCCACAACTCCCGTCTGCATGACTACGTGGCTTGCACGGTGCCATGGCGGCTGTTAAATGGGGATGGTGCAGATGTGAAGCCGCCCCCGGGGGCGGCTGAACAATCGGGAGAGCCGGATGCCCGGTAGTGCCGGCCGCTGGCCGGTTTGCCCCTGCCCTGGACGCGGGCTCCTTGCGGTTGCCGGCCAGCGACCGGCACTAGCGGTTACTGGCGCAGTTCGCGGTAGGTCGCGGCCGGGACGGCGATGCCGGGGCTGGCACGCCAGGGATTGATATCCAGGCCACCACGGCGGGTGTAGCGGGCCTCCACTTCCAGCCATTGCGGCTGGCAGCGCGCGGACACCTCGCTGAAGATGCGCTCAACGCACTGCTCGTGGAACTCGGCGTGCTCGCGATAACTGACCAGATAGCGCAGCAGGCCGGCACGGTCGATCTTCGGCCCGCGGTAACGCAGGCTGACCGTGGCCCAGTCCGGCTGGCCGGTGACCGGGCAGTTGGACTTCAGCAACGCCGAG
The DNA here is from genome assembly GCF_023518235.1 of Stenotrophomonas maltophilia. Taxonomy (NCBI): domain Bacteria; kingdom Pseudomonadati; phylum Pseudomonadota; class Gammaproteobacteria; order Lysobacterales; family Lysobacteraceae; genus Stenotrophomonas; species Stenotrophomonas maltophilia. The sequence goes on along the minus strand of NZ_CP090423.1, from coordinate 3,761,043 downwards.
ACCAGGGTCTCCTCCACCACCTCGCCCGCAGCGGCGGCAAGGAAATCGGCCTGCGGTGGGCCGTAGCAGTCGATCTCCAGTTCCAGACCATCGATGGATTCGCCCAGCGGCGCCTCGCGCAGTTCCGGCAGGCCGAATGCCACCTGCACCGGCGCACCGGCACAGGCTGACAGATCGGCAGCGATGCGCGCGCGCAGTGCTTCGGCGCTGTCGATGCGGGTGCTGTTGAGGGAATTCAGGTACAGCTTGAACGACTTCGATTCGATCAGCCGCGGCGAGGTGCATGGCACCTGCACGGTGGCGACGGCGACCTGCGGCTTGCCGCGCGGATCGAGCCAGCTCAGCTCGAAGGCATGCCAGCGGTCATGGCCGACGAACGGCAGCGCGGTGTCATCGAGGCCGATCTCGGCGCGGGCGCCGCTGCGGGGGATGGGAAACAGCAGGCCGGGATCGTACTGCGACGGGTAACTGACCTCGCGACCGAGGCTGGAGTCCTGGGGGGTGTTCATGGGTGCCATTGTATCGCGGCGGGGGCGGGCCTTCGGCCGGGCCGGCCCACGGCGGAGCCCCTCCGTGGTTAACAGCAGGATATCGGGGTTGGCCGGGAGGGCGGGTTGGCTGGGGGACGCTGCAAGTACGTCCATGTAAGCTCGGTCGCCGCATCCATGCGGCTCACGCCCCCAGCCAACCCGCCCTCCCGGCCACGGACAGTTTTCCGCGTCACCACGGGAAAGATCAGGAAAATCAAGATCAAAAGCAGAAGCCGTTCCTTCAGACGTTCATGACGTCCGCCGTGTCGACCAAGGTCGACACCCACCAAAGCAGGATGTCGTTCCGACAGCCGCGGGAAACTGTCGAAGGCGGGGTGGGTCCGGTTGAGGGGGTGTGAGCGGCATGGATGCCGCGACCAAGCCTACATGGACGTATTTACGGCGTCCCCCTCAACCGGACCCACCCCGCCTACCCTCAGGAAACCAGCTTCTGCCTTGGACGTTGACGTTGATCTGCAGCGGGCGCAGGGCTGCAAGCCCTGCCAACACCCCTCACCCCGCCGGGGTGCCGACTCCGTGCAGGTAATCCAGGCTCACCTGCAGCAGCGCGCGGAACCCGACATCCAACGCCTTCTCGTCCAGCAGGAACTTCGGCGAATGGTTCGCCGGCGCCGTCGCCGGGTCGATGCCCACACTGGTGGAACCGACGAAGAAGAACATGCCCGGCACTTCCTTGGCGTACAGCGAGAAATCCTCCGCCCCCATCTGCAGCGGCGGCTCATACACGTTGTCCTTGCCGACCACCGCCTGCAGGCTCGGCAGCATCTTCGCGGTCAATGCCGGGTCGTTCACCGTGGCCGGGTTGCCTTCCGATTCGTAGATGTCGGTCACCGCCTTCGCACCGTGCGCGGCGGCGGTGTGTTCGGCCACGTTGCGCAGGTCGGCGAAGATCTGCTGGCGCATGCCTTCATCGAAGGTGCGGATGGTGCCGACCATCTCCACCTCATCGGGAATGATGTTGTAGCGGATGCCACCGTTGATCGCGCCGAAGGTCAGCACCGCCGGCTGCTTGGACAGGTTGGCGCGACGGCTGACGATGGTCTGTGCGGTACCCACCAGATCGGCGGTGGCCACGATCGGATCAACGCCGTTCCACGGTGCCGAGCCATGGGTCTGGCGGCCGATCACCTTGATCCCGAAGCGGTCGGAGGCGGCCATCAACGGGCCACCGCGCACCGCGATCTGCCCGGCCTGCACGCTGGAGAACACATGCAGGCCGAACACCGCCTCCGGCTTGAAGTCGGCGAACAGGCCTTCCTTCAGCATCAGCGCCGCACCGCCCTCTTCCGGCGGCGGCGCGCCTTCCTCGGCCGGCTGGAAGATCAGCATCACCTGGCCGGGCAGATCCTTCTTCATCGATACCAGCGCCTGGGCCACGCCCAGCAGCGTGGCGGTGTGCGCGTCATGGCCGCAGGCATGCATCACGCCCACGGTCTGGCCGCGGTACTGGTCGGTCGCCTTTGACGCGAACGGCAGTCCGGTCTGCTCGGTCACCGGCAGCGCGTCCATGTCCGCACGCAGGGCGATCTTCGGGCCCGGCTTGCCGCCCTCGATGATCGCCACCACGCCGTGATGGGCAATGCCGGTCTTCGGCTTCAGGCCCATCGCACGCAGGCGCTTGGCGACCTCTGCCGAAGTGCGCGCCTCGCGGTTGGACAGCTCCGGGTGCTGGTGGAAGTCACGGCGCCATTCGACCACCTGGGCCTGCAGCCGCTGTGCGGTGGCGGTCACCTCCGGGCGCTGCCCGTCCTGGGCGTGGGCAAGGGCCGGCAGGGCCAGCAGCAGGGCGGACAGCAGCAACGAACGGCGCATCGCGATCTCCACAGCAAGGGGGTTCCAGCTGAATGTAGGGCAACACCGCGGCCACGGGAACCTCCGGCGCTGGATCCGGTCTTAGCGCCCGTCCCATCCGTCATGCAGGAAACGCGATGTGGCACAGGTATGCTTTGCGCATTGCCGCCGGCGCCCCGCCCGGTCCAGTCCTCTCGGAGTCCTCGTAATGTCACGTGTTTGGAAGATCGTGCTGCTGGTCGTGGCGGTGCTGGTGCTGGCCGTGGTCGGCCTGCGCGTCATGGGCGGCGGCAAGGACAAGGCTGGAAAACCCGCAGCGGGTGCGCGCCAGGGCGGTGAAGACCCGGATGCCGGCCCGGTGCCGGTCACCGTGGTCGATGCCACGCGCCAGGACGTGCCGGTGTATGCCAGCGCACTGGGCACGGTGACCGCGATGAACACCGTCACGGTCAGCCCACAGGTCGGCGGCCAGCTGATGAGCCTCAATTTCCGCGAAGGCCAGGAGGTGAAGCAGGGTGACGTGCTGGCGGTGATCGACCCGCGCACCGCACAGGCCAGCTACGACCAGGCCGCGGCCGCCAAGCGCCAGAACGATGCGCTGCTGGCCACCGCGCGCTCCAACTACCAGCGCTCGAACGCGCCGGAGTATCGCCAGTTCGTGGCCAAGACCGATCTGGATACACAGCGTAACCAAGTGGCACAGTACGAAAGCGCGGTGGCCGCCAACGAGGCCAGCATGCGCTCGGCACAGGTGCAGCTGCAGTACACCAAGGTCACCGCACCGATCACCGGCATCGCCGGCATCCGCGCGGTCGACGCCGGCAACGTGGTCAACGCCGGCACCGCACTGGTCACGCTGACCCAGATCCATCCGATCCACGTGCTGTTCAACCTGCCCGAGCGCCAGCTCGGCGATGTGCGCCAGGCGCAGGCCGCCGGCACGGTACCGGTGGCCGCGCTGGACCGCGCCGATTCGCACGTATTGTCCGGCGACGGCAAGCTCGACGTGGTCGACAACCTGATCAGTGCCGACAGCGGCACGTTCAAGGCGCGGGCCCTGTTCGACAACACCGACAACGGCCTGTGGCCGGGCCAGTTCGTCAACGTGCGCATGCAGCTGCGCACGATCAGCGGTGGCGTGGTCATCCCCACCCAGGCGGTGCTGCGTGGCCCGGACGGCGAGTACGTCTACATCGTGCAGGGCGACAACACGGTAAAGATGCAGACTGTGCGCAGCGGCGTGGAAGTGGGCGACAGCCAGGTGCAGATCGCAGAAGGCCTGAAGGGCGGCGAGCGGGTGGTCAGTGAAGGCCAGTTCCGCCTGAAGCCGGGCAGCAAGGTCACCGCACTGAAGCCGGGCGAGACCCCGGCCGCACCGACCGAGGCCGAACTGAAGGCGGCCGAGCAGAAGAACGCAGGCGGCGGTGGCCGTCGCGGTGGTGGCCCGCGCTGAGCGCAGGCCACTGATCTCCCTCGCGCCGGCGAACCTGCCGGCGCCGACATTGAAGTGCCAGCAAGGATCAGTCCGTGGGCTTTTCGACGATCTTCATCCGCCGCCCGATCGCCACCTCGCTGTTGATGGCGGGCCTGTTGCTGCTGGGCATCCTCGGTTACCGCAAGCTGCCGGTGTCGGCGCTGCCGGAAATCGATGCGCCCAGTCTGGTGGTCACCACCCAGTACCCCGGTGCGAACGCCACCACCATGGCCTCGCTGGTCACCACCCCGCTGGAGCGCCAGTTCGGGCAGATTTCCGGGCTGGAGCTGATGACGTCGGACTCGTCGGCCGGGTTGTCCACGATCATCCTGCAGTTCTCGATGGACCGGAACATCGACATCGCCGCGCAGGACGTGCAGGCGGCGATCCGCCAGGCCACCCTGCCCTCGTCGCTGCCCTACCAGCCGGTCTACAACCGGGTGAACCCGGCCGACGCGGCCATCGTCACCCTGAAGCTGACCTCTGACACGCGCCCGCTGCGCGACGTCAACAATTACGCCGATTCGATCCTGGCCCAGCGCCTGTCGCAGGTGCAGGGCGTGGGCCTGGTCTCGATTGCCGGCAACGTGCGCCCGGCCGTGCGCATCCAGGTCAATCCGGCACAGCTGTCGAACATGGGCCTGACCCTGGAGGAACTGCGCAGCGCGCTGACCCAGGCCAACGTCAATGCGCCGAAGGGTTCGTTGAACGGCAAGACCCAGTCCTACAGCATCGGCACCAACGACCAGCTGGCCAGCGCCGCCGAGTACCGCGACACCATCATCAGCTACAAGAACGGCCGCCCGGTGCGGCTGTCCGACGTAGCGCAGGTGGTCGATGGCGTGGAGAACGACCAGCTGGCCGCGTGGGCCGATGGCAAGCCGGCGGTGCTGCTGGAAGTGCGCCGCCAGCCGGGCGCCAACATCGTGCAGACCGTCGAGCGCATCCGCGCCATCCTGCCGCAGCTGCAGGGCGTGCTGCCGGCCGACGTGCACCTGGAGATCTTCAACGACCGCACCGAGACCATCCGCGCCTCGGTGCATGAAGTGCAGTTCACCCTGATCCTGACCATCGGCCTGGTGGTGGCGGTGATCTTCGTGTTCCTGCGCCGGCTGTGGGCCACGATCATTCCCTCGGTGGCAGTACCGCTGTCGCTGGCCGGCACCTTCGCGGTGATGGCCTTCGCCGGCATGTCGCTGGACAACCTCTCGCTGATGGCGCTGGTGGTGGCCACCGGCTTCGTGGTCGACGATGCGATCGTGATGATCGAGAACATCGTGCGTTACATCGAGCAGGGCAAGAGTGGCAAGGAAGCGGCCGAGATCGGCGCGCGCCAGATCGGCTTCACCGTGCTGTCACTGACCGTGTCGCTGGTGGCGGTGTTCCTGCCACTGCTGCTGATGCCCGGTGTCACCGGTCGCCTGTTCCACGAGTTCGCCTGGGTGCTGAGCATCGCCGTGGTGCTGTCGATGCTGATCTCGCTGACGCTCACCCCGATGATGTGCGCCTACCTGCTCAAGCCCGACGCGCTTCCCGAGGGCGAAGACGCGCACGAGCGCGCAGCGGCGGCCGGCAAGCAGAACCTGTGGACGCGCACCGTCGGCCTGTACGAACGCAGCCTGGACTGGGTGCTGGACCACCAGCGCGCCACTCTGGCCGTGGCGGGCGGTGCGCTGGTGCTGACCGTGCTGCTGTACGTGCTGATTCCCAAGGGCCTGCTGCCCGAACAGGACACGGGCCTGATCACCGGCGTGGTGCAGGCCGACCAGAACATCGCCTTCCCGCAGATGGAACAGCGCACCAAACAGGTGGCCGAAGCGCTGCGCCAGGACCCGGACGTCACCGGCGTATCGGCCTTCATCGGCGCCGGCAGCATGAACCCCACCCTCAACCAGGGCCAGCTGTCGATCGTGCTGAAGGAACGCAGCCAGCGCGATGGCCTGGAGGAGATCCTGCCGCGTCTGCAGAAGGCGGTGGCCGGTATTCCGGGCGTGGCGCTGTACCTGAAGCCGGTGCAGGACGTGACCCTGGATACCCGCGTGGCCGCCACCGAGTACCAGTACTCGCTGTCGGACGTGGATTCGGCGACGGTCGCGACCCAGGCCACGCGACTGACCGAAGCGCTGCGCAAGCGCCCGGAGCTGGCTGACGTCGACAACAACCTGTCCAACCAGGGTCGCGCGCTTGAACTGAACATCGACCGCGACAAGGCCAGCGTGCTCGGCGTGCCGATGCAGACCATCGACGACACGCTCTACGATGCGTTCGGCCAGCGCCAGATTTCGACCATCTTCACCGAGCTCAACCAGTATCGCGTGGTGCTGGAAGTGGCACCGGAGTTCCGCACCAGCACCGCACTGATGGAGCAGCTGGCGGTCGCCTCCAACGGCGCCGGCGCATTGACCGGCACCAACGCCACCAGCTTTGGCCAGGTCACCTCGTCCAACTCGTCCACCGCCACCGGCATCGGCGCGCAGAACACCGGCATCACCGTCGGCGCCGGCAACATCATCCCGCTGTCGGCGCTGGCCGAAGGCAAGGTCAGCAGTGCGCCGCTGGTGGTCAGCCACCAGCAGCAGCTGCCGGCGGTGACGGTCTCGTTCAACGTGGCGCCGGGCTATTCGCTGTCCGAAGCGGTGCGTGCGATCCAGGAGACCAAGGACAGCCTGGATATGCCGACCCATCTGCATGCCGAGTTCATCGGCAAGGCCGCCGAGTTCACCGGCAGCCAGACCGACGTGGTGTGGCTGCTGCTGGCCTCGCTGGTGGTGATCTACATCGTGCTGGGCGTGCTGTACGAGAGCTACATCCACCCGATCACGATCATCTCCACGCTGCCGCCGGCCGGCGTCGGCGCGCTGCTGGCGCTGATGCTGTGCGGCCTGAGCCTGTCGGTGGACGGCATTGTCGGCATCGTGCTGTTGATCGGTATCGTCAAGAAGAACGGCATCATGATGGTGGACTTCGCGATCGAGGCGCGCCGTGCCGGTGCCAACGCGCAAGAAGCGATCCGCCGCGCCTGCCTGCTGCGCTTCCGCCCGATCATGATGACCACCGCCGCAGCCATGCTCGGCGCACTGCCGCTGGCACTGGGTACCGGCATCGGTTCGGAACTGCGCCGCCCGCTCGGCATCGCCATCGTCGGCGGCCTGCTGTTGTCGCAGCTGGTCACGCTGTACACCACGCCGGTGATCTACCTGTACATGGAGCGCTTCTCCGAGTGGCTGGCGCGCCGCCGCGAACAGCGTGCGCTGCGCAACGGTTCACTGCAGGAGCCGCAGGCATGATCCACGCCCCGCTGCTGCGGGGGGCCGCACGATGAACCTGTCCGGTCCCTTCATCCGCCGCCCGATCGGCACCGCGCTGCTGGCCATCGGCCTGTTCATGGTTGGCCTGATCTGCTATCTGCGCCTGGGCGTGTCGGCGCTGCCGAACATCGAGATCCCGGTGATCTTCGTGCACGCCAGCCAGTCCGGCGCGGACGCGGCGACCATGGCCAGCACGGTCACCGCGCCGCTGGAACGCCACCTCGGCCAGCTGCCGGGCATCGACCGCATGCGCTCGTCGAGCTCGGAAGGCAGCTCGCTGGTATTCATGATCTTCCAGAGCGGCCACAACATCGATTCGGCCGCACTGGACGTACAGACCGCGATCAACTCGGCGCAGGCCGACCTGCCTTCGGGCATGGGCTCGCCGATGTACCAGAAGGCGAACCCGAACGACGACCCGGTGATCGCCATCGCGCTGACCTCGCAGACGCAGTCGGCCGACGAGCTGTACAACGTGGCCGATTCGCTGCTGGCCCAGCGTATCCGCCAGATCAGCGGCGTCGCCTCGGTCGACATCGCCGGCGCCTCGACGCCGGCCGTGCGCGTGGACGTCAACCTGCGCCTGATGAACGCGCTGGGGCTGACCGCCGACGATCTGCGCAATGCAGTGCGCGCGGCCAACGTCACCTCGCCCACCGGCTTCCTCAGCGACGGCAACACCACCACCGCGATCATCGCCAACGACTCGGTGGCGCGCGCCGCCGACTTCGCCGAGCTGGTGGTCAAGACCCAGGGCGATGGCCGGGTGATCCGCCTGAAGGACATCGCCAACGTCTACGACGGCCAGCAGGACGCCTACCAGGCAGCGTGGTTCGACGACAAACCGGCGGTGGTGATGTACGTGTTCACCCGTGCCGGCGCCAACATCGTGGAGACCGTGGACCGGGTCAAGGCGCAGATTCCGACCCTGCGCGACTACCTGCAGCCGGGCACCACGATGACGCCGTACTTCGACCGTACGCCGACCATCCGTTCGTCGCTGCATGAAGTGCAGATCACCTTGCTGATCAGCCTGGCGATGGTGGTGCTGACCATGGCGCTGTTCCTGCGCCGGCTGGCACCGACGCTGATCGCCGCGGTGACCGTACCGCTGTCGCTGGCCGGTGCCGCGCTGGTGATGTACGTGATGGGTTTCACCCTGAACAACCTGAGCCTGCTGGCGCTGGTGATCGCGATTGGGTTTGTGGTCGACGATGCGATCGTGGTGATCGAGAACATCATGCGCCACCTCGACGAGGGCATGCCGCGCATGCAGGCGGCGCTGACCGGTGCACGCGAGATCGGCTTCACCATCGTTTCGATCACCGCCTCGCTGGTGGCGGTGTTCATCCCGCTGCTGTTCGCCAGCGGCATGATGGGCGCGTTCTTCCGCGAATTCACCGTCACCCTGGTGGCGGCGATCGTGGTGTCGATGATCGTCTCGCTGACATTGACCCCGGCGCTGTGCAGCCGCTTCCTCAGCGCCCACGATCACGCTGCACCGCCGTCGCGCTTCGGCCGCTGGCTCGATGCCGGCCACGAACGCATGCTGCGCGTGTACACCGTGTTCCTGGACTTCTCGCTGCGCCATGCGCTGCTGATGTCGCTGACCCCGCTGATCCTGATCGGCGTCACCGTGTTCCTGTTCGGTGCGGTGAAGAAGGGGGCATTCCCGCCGCAGGACACCGGCCTGATCTGGGGCCGCGCCAACTCCAGCGCCACCGTGTCTTTCGAAGACATGGTCGCCCGCCAGCGCCGCATCACCGACATGCTGATGGCCGACCCGGCGGTGAAGACCGTGGGCGTGCGCCTGGGCAGTGGCCGCCAGGGCTCCAGCGCGCAGTTCAACATCGAGCTGAAGTCGCGCAGCGACGGCCGCCGCGAAACCACCGCGCATGCGCTGGCGCGGCTCAGTGCCAAGGCCGACCGCTACCCCGACCTGCAGCTGCGCCTGCGCGCGATCCAGGATCTGCCCAGCAACGATGGCGGCGGTTCCAGCCAGGGCGCGCAGTACCGTATTTCCCTGCAGGGCAACGACCTGGCCGCATTGCAGGAATGGCTGCCCAAGCTGCAGGCGGAACTGAAGAAGAACCCGAAGCTGCGCGACGTCGGCACCGATGTGGACAACGCCGGCCTGCGCCAGAACATCCAGATCGACCGCGCCAAGGCCGCGCGGCTGGGCATCACCGTCGGCGCCATCGACGGCGCACTGTACGGCGCGTTCGGCCAGCGCCAGATCTCGACCATCTACTCGGATATCAACCAGTACAGCGTGGTGGTCAACGCCCTGCCCTCGCAGACCGCCACCCCGGCAGCGCTGGACGAGGTGTACGTGCGTGCGCGCAACGGCGACATGGTGCCGATCACCGCGGTGGCCACCCAGGTTCCGGGCCTGGCACCGTCGCAGATCACCCACGAAAACCAGTACACGACGATGGACCTGAGCTACAACCTGGCCCCCGACGTGAGCATGGGCGAGGCCAAGGCGATCATCGATGCGACCGTGGCCGGCATGCGCATGCCGGGCGACATCCGCCTGGCCGACGATGCCGGCTTCGGCTTCAACTCCGACCCCAGCGACATGCTGATCCTGGTGCTGGCGGCGATCCTGACCGTGTACCTGGTGCTGGGCATGCTCTACGAGAGCCTGATCCACCCGGTCACCATCCTGTCGACGCTGCCGGCGGCGGGGGTGGGCGCGCTGCTGGCCCTGTTCGGTACCAACACCGAGCTGTCGGTGATCTCGATGATCGCGCTGGTGCTGCTGATCGGCATCGTCAAGAAGAACGCGATCATGATGATCGACTTCGCGCTGGTGGCACAGCGCGAGCACGGCCTAGCACCACGCGATGCCGCGCGCGAAGCGAGCATCGTGCGCTTCCGCCCGATCATGATGACCACGATGGTGGCGATCCTGGCGGCGGTGCCGTTGGCGATCGGCCTGGGCGAAGGCTCTGAGCTGCGGCGCCCACTGGGCATCGCGATGATCGGTGGCCTGCTGTTCTCGCAGAGCCTGACCCTGCTCAGCACGCCGGCGCTGTACGTGATCTTCTCCTGCCTGGCCGAGCGCTGGCGGGCACGGCGCGCGCGCAGGCGCGAAGCGAAGCTGCTCAAGCGCGCGCAGCTTCGGTAGCGCCGGCCGCTGGCCGGCTTTGCCGACGCCCACGCCATGGGGTTGATCTGGGGGCCAGCGGCCGGCACTACCGTGGATACGGTCGGTGGATACGGTCGGTGGATACGGTCGGTGGATGTGGTTGGTGGATGTGATCGGTGAGAGTGGTGGGTGCGGACCGCTGGTCCGCACTCTGCACGCCGACAGGTTTGACGCGCCCCAGCGAAAAGAGAACAATCCGCACCCAGCCATGGTCCTGCGCCCGCGAGCGGCGCCCCGCTGCCACCTCCGGCCAGCCTGCGTGATCCCAGCCACCGACCTTTCCCCCACGTGTGGGCGGATGGCCCGTGGCCGTCCGCCGAGGATCAGCCCACCATGTCCCTGCATCCGCTGTGCCGCCCGGCCCTGCTTGCCGTTTCCCTGTCCGTGGCCTGCGCCGCACAGGCCCAGTCCGCTCCCGAACGCAGCGCCCGCAGCCGCAGCGCCACCGAGCTGGATGCGGTCAAGGTCACCGCCGAACGCACCCATGCCGAAACCGGCGCCCTCGGCGATCGCGCCCTGCGCGATACGCCGTTCGCCATCACCGCAGTGGGCCGTGAGCAGATCGAGCAACGCCAGGTGGTGTCGTTGGGCGAAGCGTTCGCGCTCGACCCGTCGGTGACCACCCAGGTCAGTGCCTACGCCAGTGGCTGGAGCTCGCCGATCCGCAACCGTGGCATCGACCTGAACTTTGACAGCTATCGGGTCAACGGCCTGCAGGTGTCTTCGTGGGGCACCGAGTGGCCGCTGGAAGTGATGGAACAGGTCGAGCTGCTGAAGGGACCCGCCGGCTTCCTGTACGGCTTCGGTGCCCCCGGCGGCCTCGTCAACTACGTGACCAGGAAGCCGACCGACAGCCCCACGTTCTCGGCGCAGCTGGGCTGGCGCGAGCAGGGCATCATCAGTGGCGGCATCGATGCCGGCGGCCGCTTCGGCAACGAGCAGATGTTCGGCTACCGCTTCAATGCGTACCGGGAAAAGGGCGAAACCTTCAACGGTGGCCAGGTCGACCGCAAGGTCGGTGCGCTGTCGCTGGACGCGCGCCTGAGCGATGCGCTCACCTGGACCTTCGACGGCGTGTTCCAGGCCCGTGACCTCAGCGGCGAAGCGCCGCAGTATTACTTCCGCGGCCTGACCTCGGTACCGCGGCCGATCGCCGGCGACATCGACAACGGCGTTCCCGGCACCTACTACGACACCCGCTCCAGCCTGCTCTCGACCGCGCTGGACTGGCAGATCAACTGCGCCTGGAAGGCCAGTCTCAGCTATGGCGTCACCACCTCCTGGAATGACGTCAACAAGATCTTCGCCTACATCGACTCGCCCAACGGTGACTACGACGTCAATGTCTACGAGCTGGGCGGCAAGAGCGAGTGGAAGCTGGCACAGGCGCAGGTCCAGGGCAGCTTCCGCACCGGCAGGCTCGCGCACCAGCTGGTGGCAGGGCTCAGTCACCAGACCGGGCTGGGCTGGGACCGCCCGTACGAATGGAACCTGATCGGCCGCGCCAACCTCTACCAGCGTTCGCCACTGCGCCACGATGCAGTGGGCTCGCGGGTGATGAGCCGTGGCGATGAAACCGTGCAGACGGCCCTGTTCGCCAGCGACACCGTCGACCTCGGCGGCGGTTGGTCGCTGCTGGCCGGCTGGCGCTACAACGACTACGAAACCAAGGGCCGCTACCACACCTATCCGGTGACCCCGACCTACGCGCTGATGTTCAAGCCGCGCGAGGACGTGACCTTGTACGCCAGCTACATCGAATCGCTTGAAGCCGGCAGCCGCGTCGGCACCGGCTACATCAATGCCGGCGACGTGCTGGACCCGACCCTCAGCAAGCAGTACGAGATCGGCGCCAAGGTGGAGGCGTCGCGCTGGAACGCCAACGTGGCCGCGTTCCGGCTGGAGCGTGGCGCCACCATCGATGCGCTCACCCCGGCCGGCAAGCGCCTGGTGCAGGACGGCATCACCCTGTACGAAGGCGTCGAGGCCAGCGCCGACCTGCACCTGACCGACACACTGACCGTCGGCGGCGGCGTGACCTGGCTGGACCCGACCTACGATCGCCTGTCACCGGACAGCGCGTCGCAGGAAGGCAACCGCACCGCCGGCGCTGCCCGCTGGAACGGCGTGCTGCATGCCACCTACCAGCTGCCGTGGCTGGATGGACTGGAAACCTACGCGGTGGCGCGTTACTACGGCGATGTCTGGTACGACGCCGACAACACCCTCAATCTGCCCGACTACACCCTGGTCAACGCGGGCGTGGGCTATCGCCTGCTGGCCTCCGGCCATCCGGTCGTGCTTCGCGCCAGCGTGGAGAACCTGGCCAACCGCCGCTACTGGTCCAACGCCGGCATCGGCCTGCCACGCACCCTGGCTCTGAGCGTGCGCTGGGAGATGTAACCCAACCTCGGTAGCGCCGGGCCGTGCCCGACGGTTTTGCCTGTCCGCCGCGCATGGCGCGGCGCTACCGGATTCGGTGGGTGGGGATCGTTGGTCCGCACATCGGTCGGTATATCAATCCGCACGCCCCCCCATTTCACGCGCCCCCCGCAATAATGGTGGGAGATCCTTCCGCCGAGTCTGCATGTCCACCCGCCAATCCCGCCTCAGCCGCCTGTGGGCCCACGAAAAGGCCAGTTATGGCCTGCGCGTGTTCATCGCCCTGAGCGCGGCGATGGCGGTGTGCTGGCAGCTGGATGCGCTCACGGCGCTGCCCGGCGTGTTCCTCGGCATCATCGCCAGCGCCATCGCCGAAACCGACGACAACGCGTGGGGCAGGACCAAGGCCGTGGCACTGTCACTGCTGTGCTTCTGCATCGCCGCGGCCTCGGTCATCTGGCTGTTCCCGTGGCCGTGGATCTTCATCGGCGCGCTGGCGCTGTCCACCTTCGGCCTGACCCTGCTGGGTGCGCTCGGCGAGCGCTATGCGTCCATTGCCCAGGCCACGGTGACGCTGGCCATCTACACCATGATCGGCCTGGAGCAGCATGGTGCCAGCGACCTGCACACTGCGCTGGAGGCGGTCAGCCACCTGCTGGCCGGTGCGCTCTGGTACGGCCTGCTGTCGATCCTGTGGACCGCGCTGTTTGCCAACCGACCGGTGCGCGAACGCGTGGCGCGGCTGTACCAGGAACTGGGTCGCTACCTGCAGTTGAAGGCCGCCCTGTTCGAGCCGGTGCGCGAGACGGACCTGCAGCGCCGCCAGCTCGACCTGGCGGAGCAGAACCGGCGCGTGGTCGGTGCATTGAACGAAGCGAAAGCTGCGATCCTGGCCCGCTTCGGCCGCTCCGGCCGACCCGGCGTGAACTCCGGCCTGTACCTGCGGCTGTATTACATGGCGCAGGATTTCCACGAGCGCGCCAGCTCCTCGCACTACCCGTATGGCGCGCTGGTCGATGCCTTCTTCCACAGCGACGTGCTGTACCGCTGCCAGCGCCTGCTCGACCTGCAGGGCCAGGCCTGCACGCGGCTGGGCGAAGCGATCCGGCTGCGCCGTCCGTTCGTGTATGGCCAGAGCAACCAGCAGGCCGGGCGCGATCTGGCCGATGCGCTGGCTTACCTGCGTGACCAGCAGCGCCCGCAGTGGCAACGCCTGCTCGGTTCGCTGGACCTGCTGGTGCACAACCTGCGCAGCATCGAGCGCCGCCTGCTCGATGCCGAGCGCTCCGAGGCCAGCCTCGACAACGTCGATACGCGGCTGCGCGACAGCAACCCGCACACGCTGCGAGAGATGGGCGTGCGCCTGCGCCAGCAGCTCACGCCCGGGTCGGTGCTGTTCCGCCACGGCCTGCGCATGGCGCTGGCGCTGATCGTCGGTTTCGCAGCGATCCGCCTGTTCAATGCACAGAACGGCTCGTGGGTGCTGCTGACCATCGTGTTCGTGTGCCGGCCCAACTTCGGCGCCACGCGGCAGCGCCTGGCCCAGCGCATCGTCGGCACCCTGGCCGGCCTGGTGCTCACCTGGGCGTTGCTGCAACTGTTCCCACAGCTGCATGTGCAGTTGCTGATCGCGCTGCTGTCGGCGTTGCTGTTCTTCTTCACCCGGACCGACCGCTACCTGGTGGCGTCGGCGGCGATCACGGTGATGGCACTGACCTGCTTCAACCTGATCGGCGACGGCTTCGTGCTGATCGTGCCGCGCATGGTCGATACCCTGCTGGGCTGTGCGATCGCCGCCGCCGCCGCGTTCCTGGTCCTGCCCGACTGGCAAGGCCGCCAGCTGCATCGGGTGCTGGCACGCGTGCTGGAGACCGCCGCCCGCTATCTCGAATCAGTGCTGGGCCAGTACCGCAGCGGCATGCGCGACGACCTCGCCTACCGCGTCGCCCGCCGCGACATGCACAATGCCGACGCCGCGCTGTCCACCGCGTTGTCGAACATGCTGCGCGAGCCTGGGCATGTGCGTCGCAATCTGGATGCCGGCTTCCATTTCCTGGCCTTGTCCAACACCTTGCTCGGCCACCTGTCGGCCCTCGGCGCACACCGCGACCAGGTCGACAGCTATGCCGGTGATCCGCTGGCGCTGGCCGCCGGCGAACGCGTGCGCAAGGCGCTGCAGCAGCTGGCGGGCGCCCTCACTGCACGCCAGCCGGTGACCGAGGATGACAATGATGCCGACCGCGCGGTGGCCGCCGAACTGGAACAGATCGACGACGCGATGCCGCCGAAGCTGCAGCTGATCCGCACGCAGATGGCGCTGGTGCTGCGCCTGCTGACGAAGCTGCGGGCAGCGGCCAATGAGGCGGTGCGTACGCTCACCTGACAACGTGCCGCCGGGCATGGCCCGGCGCTACCAGCGACGCAACAGCGCGTTGCGCCTGACGCTGCAGCCCGATCACGCAGCCGCGCGGATACTGGGTGACCCCTGCTCACGGATTCCCGCCATGAAGATCGAACTCAGCGGCCGCACCGCGCTGGTCACCGCCTCCACCGCCGGCATCGGGCTGGCCATCGCGCAGGGCCTGGCCGGCGCCGGTGCGCGGATCATCCTCAACGGCCGCAGCGCCGACAGCGTCGAACGCGCACGCCTGCAGCTGCTCGCCGCTGTTGCGGGGGCCGAGGTGATCGGCGTCGCCGCGGACCTGTCCGATGCGGCCGGCGTCGACACGCTGCTGGCCGGCCTGCCCAGGGTCGATATCCTGGTCAACAATGCCGGCATCTTCGGGCCGGAGGATTTCTTCGAGACCGACGACGCCACCTGGGACCGCTACTGGCAGACCAACGTGATGTCCGGCGTGCGCCTGTCGCGTGCCCTGCTGCCCGCGATGGTCGCGGCCGGCTGGGGCCGCGTGCTGTTCATTTCCTCCGAATCGGCACGCAACATCCCGGCCGACATGATCCACTACGGCGTCAGCAAGACTGCGCAGCTGTCGCTGTCGCGCGGCCTGGCCAAACGCGTGGCCGGCAGTGGCGTCACCGTCAACGCGGTACTGCCCGGCCCGACCCTTTCCGATGGTTTCGCCGCGATGTTCGAAGATGAACGCCAGCGCAGTGGCAAGCCGCTGGAGCAGATCGGCCGCGAGTTCGTGATGGAACATCGCCCGACCTCGGTCCTGCAGCGGGCCACCACGGTCGAGGAGGTGGCCAACATGGTGGTGTACCTGGCTTCGGTGCAGGCCTCGGCCACCTCCGGTGCGGCGCTGCGCGTGGACGGCGGCGTGGTCGACGATATCGTCTGAGGTTTCCAGGTGTGCGGACCAACGGTCCGCACCCACAGCGGATGGGCAGGAATGCTAGGCTGCGCCGGTCAAGGAGGCTCCATGTCCGGTCACAACCAGTTTGCCCTGCTGCGCCAGCGCCGTTTCCTGCCGTTCTTCGTCGTACAGGCGCTTGGGGCGTTCAACGACAATGTGTACCGGCAGGCCATCATCAGCATGCTGCTGTTCATGGCCGTTCCGGAAGAGGAACTGGGCCTGTACGCCACGCTGGCACCGGCCATCTTCATCCTGCCGTACTTCCTGTTCTCGGCTCTGGCCGGGCAGATCGCCGACAAGCTGGAAAAATCGCGGCTGATCGTGATCACCACCACCATGGAGATCGTGATCATGTCGCTGGCCGCCACCGGCTTCCTGATCCAGAGCCTGCCGGTGTTGCTGGTCGCGCTGTTCTGCACCGGCATGCAGTCGACCCTGTTCGGCCCGGTGAAGTACTCGGTGCTGCCCTCGGTGCTCAAGCCTGAAGAACTGACCGGCGGCAACGGCCTGGTCGAGATGGGCACCTCGATGTCGATCCTCTCCGGCATGATCGTCGGCGGCCTGGTGTTCACGGTGGCCGGCAGCCACGGCACGGTGGTGGCGGCATGCGCGATCATCGCGCTGGCGGTCTGCGGCAACATCGCCGCGCGGCTGATTCCCAAGGTCGATGCCGGCGACCCGAATCTGAAGATCAACTGGAACCCGCTGCCCGAATCGCTGGCGGTCCTGCGCATGGCGCGCCAGCAGAAGGCCGTGCGCAACGCGATCCTGGGCGTGTCCTGGTTCTGGTTCGTCGGCACCGTGCTGACCTCGCAGCTGCCGGCGTACGCGGTCGCCAACCTTGGTGGCGAACCGACCCTGTACATCTTCGCACTGGCCCTGTTCTCGGTCGGCACCGGGGTCGGCTCGCTGCTGTGCGAGAAGCTGTCGGCGCGCACCGTGGAAATCGGCCTGGTGCCGCTGGGCGCGTTCGGCATGACCGCGTTCCTGCTGGATCTGTACTTCGCCCGCAGCGGCGAGGCGACTGCGCACGGGTTGACCATCGGCACGTTCCTGCAGCAGCCGGGGAGCCTGCGCATCGTCATCGATCTTGTCGGAATCGGCCTGTTCACCGGCATCTTCGTGGTGCCGCTGTTCGCGCTGATCCAGAGCCGCACGCCGAAGGCACAGATGTCGCGCGTGTTCGCCGCGCTGAACATCCAGAACTCCGGCTTCATCGTGGCCGCCGCGCTGTTGTCGCTGGCCGCGCATAAGCTGCTGCACTGGACCATTCCGCAGCAGTTCCTGGCACTGGCCATCGCCAATGCCGTGGTGGCGATCTACATCTTCACCATCGTCCCCGAATTCCTGATGCGCTTCCTCAGCTGGTTGATGGTGCGCACCCTGTACCGGCTGCGCCCGCACGGCATCGAGGCCAACGTGCCCGACGAAGGCGCTGCACTGCTGGTCTGCAACCACGTCAGCTACATGGATGCGTTGATCCTGTCGGCGACGATCCCGCGCCCGGTACGGTTCGTCATGTACTACCGGATCTTCAACATCCCGGTGATGCGCTGGATCTTCCGCACCGCCAAGGCGATCCCGATTGCCGGTGCGCGCGAAGACCCGGCACTGATGCAGCGCGCGTTCGACGAGATCGATGCGGCGCTGGCCGAGGGCGAGCTGGTCTGCATCTTCCCGGAAGGCGCGTTGACCAGGGATGGCGCGATGGCGCCGTTCAAGTCCGGCGTCGAGAAGATCCTCGAACGGCGGCCGGTGCCGGTGGTGCCGATGGCGCTGCAGGGCATGTGGTCGAGCATGTGGAGCCGGCGCGACAGCCGCCTGGGCCGCATGCGCGTGCCACGCCGCTTCCGCGCCACCATCGACGTGGTGGCCGCGCCGGCCGTGGACGGCCATCGCACTGACGCCGCCACCCTGGAAGCCCAGGTCCGCGCCCTGCGTGGCGATCACGCCTGACGCAGCAGTCCGGGCTCACACAAGCCCCTGGCATACGCCACCGTCAAGTGCAGGTGGCGCCATGTCGCCGATGTAAACGCATACATGCAACGCCGGTTGCGGTAGATTACGCACCCACAGGGGGGAGGTTGGCCACGTTCACCGGGGTCCAGCCACCAAGGAATGGAGTCTTGCTTTGAATCAACCACCACCGCTCAGCCGTCCGGTCTACATCCCCAACCATCTGGTCTGGGCGATCCTGACGACGCTGTTCTGTTGCCTGCCGCTGGGCGTGGTGTCGATCGTCTATGCCTCCCAGGTCGATGGCCGCCGCGCGGCCGGCGATCTTCCCGGCGCCTACGATGCGTCGCGCAAGGCAGGCTGGTGGGCCGTGGCTTCGGCCGTGGCGCTGCCGGTCCTGTTGCTGTTGTGGTTCGGGCTGTTCGGCGGCTTGGCTGTGCTGGGCGCTCTTTCCGACCATTGATTCACCACCACCACCCATCAAGGAGCTTGAACCCATGAACACCGCTACTCCGCAGGTCCCGAACAATCTGGTCTGGGCAATCCTGTCCACCCTGTTCTGCTGCCTGCCGGCGGGCATCGTGTCGATCGTCTACGCCGCCCAGGTCAACGGCAAGCTGGCCGCAGGCGACGTCGCCGGTGCCCAGGATTCGGCCGCCAAGGCCAAGAAGTGGGCCATCTGGTCGGCCATCGCCGCCGTCGTGGTGGGCGTGCTGTACGGCATCCTCATCGTGGCTGTCGGCGGCATGGGCGCCATGAGCGGCGGCAGCAGCTACTGATGCCTCCGGACGGATCCGGCGCCCGCGCCGGATCCGTTGCCACATGTCAGCCCGTCCTGCCCATTTCCGCTTCGCCCGCTGGGCGCCGCTGCTGGCCGCCACCGGTCTGGCCGCAGGTGCTGCGGTCGTGCTGCGCCACGTCAATCCATATGTTGCCGGCAACCCGTTGCCGAGCTGCCCGGTGTACGCGCTGACCGGCCTGTATTGCCCGGGCTGTGGCAGCACCCGCTGCCTGTATTCACTGGTCCACTTCGACCTGCCTGGCGCAATGGCGATGAACCCGCTGCTGGTCGTCAGCCTGCCCTTCCTGCTGCTGATGCTGCTCAATGCCGCTGGCTTCCGCCCTCGCCTGCTCGACCCGCTGATGCGGGTGCTGGCCAACCCCACCTTCTGGCTGTGGCTGCTGCCCGGCTATGCGCTGCTGCGCAACCTGCCGTGGGCGCCGTTCACCGCGCTGGCACCGATCTAGGTTTCCGGCCAACGGCGCGGCCCCTCGTGGTGGCGCGACATCTGAAGGTGGAAGCCTGGGGGTTGGCCGGGCGCGATGGGTTTGCGGGGGACGCCGTGAATCCATCCCTGGAGGCTTGGCCGCGGCTTGCTCGTGTGCGCTGTCCTGCGCACACGGCAAGACCGGGGTTGGGCCTCCTGCCCAACCCGCCCGAGGCATGCCTCGGGCCCACGCCGCGGACACCCCCGCAAACCCATCGCGCCCGGCCACGGACAGTTTCCGTGCGCGTCCACCACGGAAAAGAAAGAGAAGATCAGAAGCGGATCGCTTCGCTCTGCATCCACGCATGGCGTGGATCTACCGTGTCGACCAAGGTCGACACCCACCGGCAATCGCAGTTGACCCACCGTCACCGGGAAACTGTCGAAGGCGGGGTGGGTCGGATGGCGGGGGTGTGAACCGCATGGATGCGGCGACCAAGCCCCCATGGACGGGTTTACGGCGTCCCCCGCCATCCGACCCACCCCGCCATCTCGCGGTAATCCGGCTGTTGCTGTTGCTGTTGCTGTTGCTTCTGCAGGTGCAGGGCTGCAAGCCCTGCAAAGTACCTACGTCACCCAGCCTGCAATCACCAGCAGGGCCAGCACGGCCAGCCACAGCAGCAGCATCCGCCACACCAGACTCATCGCATCACGCAGTTCCGGCAGGCGCTGCCACACCGGCAACAAGCCCGCTTCGGTGTAATCGTGCGCGTCCTCGCGCAGTTCGGCGTTGACGCTGGCGCGTGCCACCGCGCCGAGGAAGGCGATGCCTCCGGCCAGACGCTCGCCGTGCGCCTGCCGCCACGCTTTCCACGCCGTATCGAAATTGCCGACCAGCGCCATCGAGAACGCCATCAGCTGCGCCACCGGCCACTCGATCCAGCCCAGCAGCCGCTGCGCCACTGCCAGCGGCTCGGCCGGAACACGAGCGCGCATCGGGCTTTCCGCCATCAGCGCCAGCAATCGATAGCCCAGGGCACCGGCCGGGCCAAGCAACAGGAACCAGAACAGCACCGCAAACCAGCGCCGCAGTGCGTTGAGCACGGTGGCTTCCACCAGCGACGGTACGTCCTCGCGCAGGCTGCCGCCGGCGGCCTGCAGGTTGCGCATGGCCGCCTGCCGGGTCGCCGCATCATCGGCATCGATGACCGCCTCGATATCGCGATCCAGGTCGCGCGGGCCCCAGCACCACGCCAGCACCACCACCCCCAGCAGCAGCGACGGCAGCCCGAACAGCACCCCGCGCAGCAGCCATGCCAGCAACGCCATCAACAGCAGTGGCGGCAGCAAGGCAAGGGCGACACCTGCCGGTCCATGCCAGGCCTTGCCACCGCGCCCGTCCAGCCAGCCCAGCCAACGCCGGAAGCCATCGAAGCGACGCAGCGAAGCGGCAGCGGCCGGAGCGACATGGCCCAGGGCCAGTGCAACCAGCACGGCGGCCAGAGTGGTGAACATGGCAGGTCTCCCTACAAAACAGAACGCGTGGCGCCGCTACCTTACCTGTCGCAGCCGCCGCTTCACGGATGGCCCGCACTGTAACCCGGGCCGTGTTCAGGTGGCGGCAATACCGGGCCGTTGCACGCCCGCTGGCCGCCTGCCGTCACGCCTTCTGCTGGTGGTACCAGTGCTCGATCAGACCACGCGAAATCGAGATCGGCGGTGACAGGCGGATGCCCTGTCCGTCGTCATGGGCATCACGCGCCAGCGCAGCGCCCACCTCTTCGGCACTGAACCAGCGCGCATCTTCCAGCTCACCATCCACCGTTGGCAGGTCGTCCTGGGCCTGTGCACGGAAGCCGACCATCAGCGCGCCGGGGAACGGCCACGGCTGCGAACCGAGGTACTGGCAGGCGGTCACCCGCACCTTGCTCTCCTCGTGGACTTCGCGCACCACGGTCTGCTCGAAGGTCTCGCCCGGTTCGACGAAGCCGGCCAGCACTGAGTAGCGGCGCGGCGCCCAGTTCGACTGGCGGCCGAGCAGCAGGCGGCCCTGGTTTTCCACCGCCACGATCACGGCGGGATCGACACGCGGGTAGTGCTCGGTGGAGCACTGCGCGCAACGGCCCACGAAACCGCCGCGTGCAAACGCCACGGCGCCGCCGCACACACCACAGAAGCGGGTGCGCGCGTGCCAGTAGGACATGCCGCGCGCGTAGCTGAAGGCGGTTGCATCGGCCATCGGCCACAGCAACGCGGCCTGCCGCAGGTCGAGGCGACGCGGTGCAGTGACGGTTACATTGGCGGCTTCGACCGAAAACCAGGCCTGTTCGCCGCGCAGGCCGAGGAAGATCGCGGCACCGGGGCCACCGCCGATATCGGCGCCGGTCACCGCCAGCGGTTGATCGTCATCGTCGGTGAAGGCGCTGCCGTCATGGTCGAGAACAAGGATGCGCGCGCCCGGCCACAGGCGCGCCAGTGCTTCGGCATCGTCGCGCAGGGCATCGGCGCGCTCCAGCGGTTCGCCCACGAAGGCGAAACCGGAAAGCGGCGAAGGAGTATTGGGCATCCGCCAAGCGTGCCGCCAATCGCTGCAGGTGGCAAGCCGCAGGCTTTGCGTGGGTGTGGAGCTTGCTCCACACACCTTGTTGCGCAGGACGCAGGCCCCGCGCCCCGCCTACATGCTGAAGCTGCTGCCGCAGCCGCAGGTGGTCTTGGCATTCGGGTTGCGGATCACGAACTGGGCACCGGTCAGGCTCTCGGTGTAGTCCACCTCGGCGCCCATCAGGTACTGCAGGCTCAGCGGGTCCACCAGCAGGGTCACCCCGCTGGTCTGCACCGCCAGATCATCGTCGGCCCGGTTCTCGTCGAACTCGAACCCGTACTGGAAGCCCGAACAGCCGCCCCCTTCGATGTACACGCGCAGGGCCAGGTCGGGGTTGCCCTCTTCCTGGATCAGGGATCTGACCTTGGCGGCCGCCGACTCGGTGAAGTTCAGCGGGCGCTCCAGCGACTGGTAATCGGGCGCGGCGGCCGGGGTGGCGCCGGGCAGGGAGACTAGCGTGCTCATGGTGTCAGCATGGGGGCGCCGACGATGGCTTTCAAGCCATCGCCTCGGCCAGCTTGCGGCGCGCGGCGGTGTCGCCCTTGCCCGCATTGGCCTCATCGCCGTCCGGGGCCGGCAGCGCCGCCATCGGGGCGCTGGCATGGATCAGGCGGCCGTTCAGCTGGGCGCCCGCATTCATTTCCACCACCTGGTAATGGACGTTGCCGTTGACCCGCGCGCTCGGCGTCAGTTCAACCTTCTCGGTGGCGTGCACATCGCCGTCCAGGCGGCCACTGATGACCACCACCTGGGCACGGATCTCGCCTTCGATCACGCCGTGCTCGGCCACCGTCAGGGTCGCGCCACTGGCGCCCTCGGCGGCGATCACCTTGCCGTGGATGCGGCCTTCCACGTACAGGCCACCACTGAATTCCACATCGCCGCGGATCACCACCTGGTTGCCGATCAGGGCGTCGACCACCAGCTGGCCATCACGGTTGGATTTGCTGTTCCCGAACATCTGCCTACTCCCCTTTGCTGGCCGGCGCACCGGCCTGTTTCCAGTCGAATACCTGGGTGGTACCCCCCGTACCACTCCCCAATGTCACCCGCACGCGTTGCGGGGTGAAGTCAGCCGGCAGCATGACGCTGCCGGTGATCTGCTGGAAGTACCGGAACGAGTAATCCTGCCCCGGTACCTTGCTGCGCTGGTGCAGATCATCCCAGCTGATCGTGGCCAGCTTGCCGTTCTTCACGCCTTCCACGGTGAAGCGCATCTGCCCCTGGCTGATGGCACCGCGGTTGAGGTTCTGGGTCAGCACAGCGGTGTACTGCCAGGTGCCGGCGGTCTCCGGGCTGAACTCGATGGAATGGGTATTCAACCCCTTGCGCTGGCTGGTCGAGCCGACCAGGCGCTCGTAGAAGGCGACGTCGGCACGCAGGCCGGCGATTTCCTCATCACGCTCGGCCAGCGAGGACTGCACCTCGGTATTGGCGGCGCGGCTGATGCGGTCGGAGGCTTCCAGCGTGGCCTGCTTCTGGCGCAGCTCGGTCAGTTGCCCTTGCAGCGTCTCGGCGCGCTTCTCGGCAGCCTGCAGGCGCTGGCCCTGGGCATCGCGCGGGGTGGCCAGCCAGCAGCCACCGAGGACCGCCAGCACCAGGCTGAGCAGCCAGATGCCGCCGATCACCAGCAGCCGGCGACGGTCGGTGGGGGGCTGCGAGGCACCCGGCAGGCGCACCTGCACGCGCATGGGTGGGCGGTTGTTCATGGGTGGATTCCGGGGCATCGCCAGGGCGATACCGGTACGGCCCCTGTGGCAAACGACGGGCTAGTGTATGACAGGACGGGTGGGTTTCCTGCGCAGTGGCCCGCCACGGTCTGTGGCGTTCAGCCACGCCATCGCCGATAGTGTGGCCCCCTGCACAGTTCCGTCGCCGGAGCACCGCCATGACCGAAGCCCACCTGTTCGTGATCGGCATCCTGCTGGCCTGGCTGGCCGGCATCCGCGTCTACCTCACCGTGTTCGGCGTCGGCCTGGCCGGCCTGCTCGGCTGGGTCGACCTGCCGCCCGCCCTGCAGGCGACCGAATCGTGGTGGGTGCTGGGCACGTCCGCGGCACTGGCGATCACCGAATTCTTTGCCGACAAGATCCCTGGCGTGGACTCGGCCTGGGACCTGGTACAGACCCTGGCGCGCGTGCCCGCCGGAGCCTTCCTCGCCGCCGCCACGCTGTCGCCGGACGGCCAGCTGGGAACCGGCGCACTCGCCGCTGGCGCCGGTGTCGCCCTGGCCAGCCACGGCCTGAAGGCCGGCACCCGCGCCCTGCTCAACACCTCGCCGGAGCCGGCCAGCAACTGGGTCGCCTCGGCCGCCGAGGACACCGTGGTGATCGGCGGCCTGGCGCTGGCACTGGCGCACCCGTGGATCGCGCTGGTGGTGGTGCTGGCCTGCAGCCTGGCCGGTGCACTGGCGGTGTGGCTGGTCTGGCGCGCCCTGTGGAAAGGCGTGCGCTGGCTGGCACGTGGCGGCTCGGCGTCGGTCACAAGGCCATCCGGCAGCGGTTGATCACCAGGCTTGTCGCATAATGGACGCGAACACCAGGAGCACCGATGGCCGCAAACGAATCCCCCGCGGGCGCCCGCCCGGGACGCGCTGAAACCCCGCCGGCCGACCACTGGCAGCGCTGGGCACACCCGGTGACAGCTCCGGTGATGGCAACACCGCCGCCTCCGGCCAGCCCGGCGGCGGCAACAGCACCGCCCCCGCTCGCGCCCCCGGCGCTGCCTGGCGCGGCGGTGCTGGCCGACGCCGGCAACTCGGACCCGGCTCCGCCACCTGCGGACTCGCCCTATCGCGTGCTGATCGTCGAGGACGACCGTGCCCAGGCCCTGTTCGCGCAGAGCGTGCTGCACGGCGCCGGCATGCAGGCGATCGTGCACAGCGATGCCGACGGCGCGCTGCAGGCCATCAAGGAACACCATCCCGACCTGATCCTGATGGACCTGCACCTGCCGGGGCTGGATGGCATGCGGCTGACCGCCCTGATCCGCCAGCAACCTGGCCTGCAACTGCTGCCGATCGTGTTCCTCAGCGGCGACCCGGATCCGGAGCGCCAGTTCGAAGTGCTCGACAGCGGCGCCGATGATTACCTGAGCAAGCCGATCCGGCCCCGTCACCTGATCGCGGCCGTGGCCAACCGCATCCGCCGTGCGCGTGCGCAGGCCGCGACGCTGCCGGGGGTGGGCGGTGCGCCGGCCACCAGCAATCCGGAAACCGGCCTGCCGACGCGCCACCATGTGCTGCAGCAGCTCAATGCCGCGCTCGCCCACCGCGACGCGGGCGGTGTGTTCTTCATCGAGGTGGCCAGCGCCCTCGGGCTGCGCGAGCGCTACGGCTACGCCGCCTTCGAGCGGCTGATGGTGCAGGCCGGGCAACGTCTGGCCGAGGCCGGCGAACCGCATCTGCTGGCCCGCCTGAACGACAACAGCTTCCTGCTGCTGGCCCGCAATGCCGGCGAAGACTCGCTGGAAGGCATCGCCGCGACCCTTCGCGAACAGCTCTCGGCGCGCGCCTTCGTGATCCGCGATGACGAGTCGGTGCACCTGCGTGGCGTGGTCGGATATGCGCCGTTGTCGCCGGGCTTCGACGACGCCAGCAGCGCGCTGGAAGCGGTGGAAAGAACCACCCTGCAGGCGCGCCTGCTCAGCGCAGGCGTGGCCGGCCACGTGCATCGCCAGGCCGTGACCGAGCAGGAGCACCTGGCCCTGCTGGAAGGCCAGCTGGAACTGGCCTACCAGCCGATCGTCGCCGTGGCCGGTGGCAATACCGCGCAGTACCAGCTGCTGCTGCGCCTGCGCCAGGCCGATGGCACGGTGCTGGCCGCCGGCCAGGTGATTCCGGCGGCCGAAGCGGCCGGCCGCATCGCCGACCTCGACCAGCAGGTGATGGACCATGCGCTGGGCCTGCTGGACCTGTACCGGCATGCCACCCAGCCGCTGAACCTGTTCGTTTCGCAGTCGCTGCGCACCCTGCAGCGCGATGCCTTCGGCGACTGGCTGCTGGAATCGCTGCAGCAGCGCGATCTGCCCGGCAGCGCGCTGGTGATCGACGTGCGCCTGCCCGACGCGCTGATCCACACCGTGCCGTTGCAGCAGTTCTGCCAGCGCATGGCCAGTGCCGGCGTACGTTTCTGCCTGAGCCAGTTCGAGCCCGGCGCCGACGCCGACGCGCTGCTGACCCAGCTGCCGCTGTCGTTCGTGCGCATGGCCGCGCGCTTTTCCAGCAGCCATTCCAACCCGGCCACGCGCGAGGAACTGCGCCGGGCGATCGAACAGGCGCACGCTGCCGGGTTGCAGATCATCGGCCAGCAGATCGAAGACCCGCAGGCCGCCGCGGCGATGTGGGTCGGCGGTGTCGACTACATCCAGGGCAACATGGTGCAGTCGGCCGGCAGCGATCTGAACTTCGACTTCCACAACGCGGTGCTCTGAGGTGCCGCTGTGGGCGGCGCTGCTGGTGGCTCTGGCGGTGGTGGCCTGCGCGCTGCTGCTGTCGAGCCTGCGCCTGCGTGCGCAACGGCATGCGCTGAGCGCGCTGCAGCGCGGGCATGACGCACTGCTCGGCGAGCGCGACCAGCTGCGGCGGACCACCGAGCGCCAGGGCCAGCTGGAGCAGCAGCTGCTGCAGGCCAAGCAGGCAGCCGAGGCGGCGGTGCTGGCCAAGGGCGAATTCCTGGCCACGATGAGCCACGAAATCCGCACTCCGCTCAACGGCATCCTGCCGATGCTGGAGCTGATCGCACGCGGGCCGCTGGGCGATGACCAGCGGCAGATGCTGGCCACCGCGTCGGCCAGCTCGCAACAGCTGCTGCGCATCGTCGACGACATCCTCGATTACTCACGGCTGGAAGCACAGGCACTGGAACTGGAGATCACCAGCTTCAACCTGCGCGATCTGCTCGACGGCGTGGTGCAGCTGATGCAGCGGGCCGCCGACAACAAGGGCCTGGTACTGGCGTTGCAGCTGGACCCGTCGGTACGCCTGCCGGTGCGCGGTGATCCGGTGCGTCTACGCCAGGTGCTGAGCAATCTGCTGGCCAACGCCATCAAGTTCACCGCACGCGGCCAGGTGCAGCTGCGCGTGCTGCGCCTGGGCGAAGCGGCCGCGCAGCATCAGCTGCGCTTCGAGATCATCGACACCGGCATCGGCATCGATGCGGCATTGCAGGCCCGCCTGTTCCAGTCCTTCAGCCAGGCCGACGCCTCGACCACCCGCATCTATGGCGGAACCGGCCTGGGCCTGGCCATCTGCAAGCGCATCATCGACCTGATGCAGGGCCGCATCGGCGTGCAGTCCACGCCCGGCCAGGGTGCCACGTTCTGGTTCGAGATTCCGCTGCTGAAGGTGCCCGGCGACCTGCCTGCGATGGCACGCGCCCCGGCCCCGCTGCTGCTGTTCAGTACCGATGCGATGCTGCAGGCGCGCGTGCAGCGCATCGCGGCCCATCACGGTCTGCAGGTGCAGGTGCTCGCGCAGCTGGATGCCGTGGTCGAGCGCCTGCGGGCAGCCCCCGGCCCCGGGCAGCTGGCACCGGCCTGGCTGCTGGCCGATGCACGTGCCCGTCGCAATGGCGGGGCCACGCTGCAGCAGGTCGTGGCCGAACGTGGCGAGGATGACACCCTGCAACTACTGTGGCTGCAGGACGAGGCCATGCCGGCGCGCGCGCGCCAGCACCGGCTGCCCACCGACTTCGAAGACGCCGCCCTGCATGCACTGCTGGGCGCTCCGGTAGCCCACGCACGGCCCTCGGCCCTGCTGGCCAGTGCCGAAGCCCTGCCGGCGGCGGCGGCGCTGGCGCCGCTGCATCTGCGCGTGCTGCTGGTGGAGGACAACACGGTCAACCGGATGGTCGCCGAGCAACTGCTGCGCGTGTTCCAGTGCGATGTCCGCCATGCCGCCCATGGTGAGCAGGCGCTTGCTGTGCTGCGCGAAGGCGGCACGGACGTGGTCCTGATGGATTGCCAGATGCCGGTACTTGACGGCTATGCCGCCACACGCCGCTGGCGCGCCGAGGAAGCCGAGGCCGGGCGCACGCGCCTGCCGATCATCGCGATGACCGCCAATGCCATGGCCGGCGACAGGGAGCGCTGCCTGCAGGCCGGCATGGACGACTACCTGTCCAAGCCGATCGCGCGCACCGCGTTGCATGCGCTGCTGCAGCGCTGGGCCGGGGGCAAACCTGCGTCACTGCCCCTGCCTGCTGTAGAGCCGAGCCATGCTCGGCTGACGGAGCTCGACTGCGATCAGCCTGGCGATCGTCGAGCAAGCTCGACGCTACAGACCAAGCCACCCAGCGCGGCGCCCCAACCGGTGCTCGACCGCGATGTGCTGGACGAACTGCACGCGGTGATCGGCGAGGCGGCCATCCGGATCGTTACGGTCTTTCTTGAAGATGCGCCGGCGATGGTGCAGCAGTTGCAGCTGGCCGCCCAGAACGGCGATGAATCGCGCCTGCAGGCCGTCGCGCACAGCCTGAAATCATCCAGTGCGAATGTGGGTGCGCTGTCGCTGTCGGCGGTTGCTGCACGCATCGAGCATGAAGCACGCAGTGGCAGCCTGAAGCGCCCCGCCGTGGCGGTCGCGCTGCTGGTGGCCGAATTCGCCCGTGCGCGGGTGGCGCTGACGGGCTATCTGGCGCAGCACCGGTAACCGGTAGCGTCGAGCTTGCTCGACGCCAGGGAATCATCGGTCGAGCAAGCTCGACGCTACGCGGATCCGGCGTCAGGTCACTCTTCCAGCTTGCTCAGCAGGTACTTCGGCTCGCCGATGCGCTCGATCAGGTCAAGCTGGGTTTCCAGCCAGTCGATGTGCTCCTCTTCCGAATCGAGGATCTTCACGAACAGCTGGCGGCTGACGTAATCGCCCACCGAATCGGCATACGCCACGGCCTCGCGCAGGGTGACCACACCGTCGCGTTCCAGCGACAGATCGCACTGCAGGATCTCGGTCGGGTTCTCGCCGATGCGCAGCTTGCCCAGCGCCTGGAAGTTCGGCAGGCCTTCGAGGAACAGGATGCGGTCGGCAAGCATGTCGGCATGCTTCATCTCGTCGATCGATTCTTTGTACTCATGCTCGGCCAGTTCCTTGATGCCCCAGTTCTTGAGCATCTTGGCGTGCAGGAAGTACTGGTTGATCGCGGTCAGCTCGTTGTAGAGGACCTTGTTGAGGAATTCGATGACCTTGGTGTCGCCCTTCATGGCGGTGCTCCTGCGCGCTGAAAACGCGGGCACTTTAACCCCTTGCGCGCAGGCGTGAAGGAACGCGAATCGTGCGCATTGGCCAGTACGGCCAGCGGTGAGCCGGATGTGGGCGTGGCGTGGGCGCCGCGCGAAGGGCGGATCAGGCCGCCTGCAGGCCCAGCACCGGCAGCGGCAGGTCGTGGGTGTTCAACGCCTTGGCCAGCAGATCACCGGCCATGTCCAGGCAGGAACCGCAGGTTGCGCCGCAACCGGTACGCATGGTCAGCTCGCCCACTGAGGTGACGCCCTGTGAGGCCGCTTCACGGATCTGGTGGTCGGTGACTCCGTTGCAGATGCAGACGTACACAGGCAGGAACCGGGCTGACAGGCCAGAAGCGGCCTGTTGCCTATTCCAATGGAAACGAGAATGGTTGTCAATCAAGGACATGAACCATTCTCGATACCGTTCAGCCGATCAGCTCGCCGGGCCGTCACCCTGGGCCTTCTTGGGCCAGTAACCGCGGGTACGGGGGCGCTTGCGTGGGCGGTCGTGACCGGCGTTGTGCCCCGGCATCCAGGCCTCGGCAGCGCTCTTGGGCATGGCGGTGACCCCCTGACCTGCGACCCCGCGGGCCAGTGGCGCCAGATGTCGCAATGCGCGGGCATAGACGCCGCGCTTGAACATCACCACATGCTCCACCGGGTACCAGAAATCCACCCAGCGCCAGTGATCGAACTCGGGCGAGTCGGTGTGGTCCAGCTTCACATGGCATTCGTCGCCGGTCAGCCGCAGCAGGAACCAGACCTGCTTCTGGCCGATGCAGACCTGCCGCTCGTTGCGGCGGATGGCCCGCGCCGGCAGCTTGTAGCGCAGCCAGCCGGGCGTTGCCCCAAGCACTTCCACATGCTCAGGCAGCAGGCCGGTCTCTTCCTGCAGTTCACGATACATGGCCTCGACAGGCGTCTCGTCGGTGTTCATGCCACCCTGCGGGAACTGCCAGCCGTCCCGGCGCACGCGTCGTGCCCAGAACACCTGGCCGTCCTGCCGCATCAGCACAATGCCGACGTTCGGTCGATAGCCGTCCGGATCGATCACGATGCGGACTCCTAAAAAATCTACTGTCCGGGACTATCCCATGCCCTCTGCCGGCCCACAAGCTCGGCACAAAAGTGTTGACATGCCCGTTACACATCCGCAGAATAGCGGGCTCACCAAGGCTATGTAGCTCAGCCGGTTAGAGCACAGCACTCATAATGCTGGGGTCGGTGGTTCGAGTCCACCCATAGCCACCACATTGAAAATGAAGTTGTTTTTCAATGTGAAAAGTGAGAAAATAGTTGCACG
This sequence comes from Stenotrophomonas maltophilia, assembly GCF_023518235.1. NCBI lineage: Bacteria > Pseudomonadati > Pseudomonadota > Gammaproteobacteria > Lysobacterales > Lysobacteraceae > Stenotrophomonas > Stenotrophomonas maltophilia. The sequence goes on along the minus strand of NZ_CP090423.1, from coordinate 3,730,779 downwards.
TTTTGCCCCGTCGCCAAGCGGTAAGGCACCTGACTCTGACTCAGGCATTCGGTGGTTCGAATCCATCCGGGGCAGCCAAACAAAAAAGAAAAAAGCCTGATCGAAAGATCAGGCTTTTTTCTTTTTTGTTTGGTCACGCATCCTTCCTTATCCCCGCGCCTGTCGGCGCACCCCCTTGAACATCAAGGGGGCTTTTCTCCAGACAGAACTCCGGGGTCGGATCCTTTGATGCGGAACCAAGGGTAGTGCCGGCCGCTGGCCGGCAACCTCGAAATGCGCAACCCCAGAACGACAAAAGCCCGGCCGAAGCCGGGCTTTTGCGTTTCCATCCAGCGGGCTCCCGAAGGAGCCCAACCAGGCGCGGTAGATCAGCGCTTGGAGAACTGGGTGGCGCGACGGGCCTTGTGCAGACCGACCTTCTTACGCTCGACTTCACGGGCGTCACGGGTCATGAAGCCAGCCTTGCGCAGCTCGGACTTCAGGGTTTCGTCGTACTCGACCAGTGCACGGGCGATGCCCAGACGGATCGCACCGGCCTGGCCGGTGGTGCCGCCGCCAGCGGCGGTGACCAGGATGTCGAAGCTTTCGGTGTTCTTGGTCAGCTCGAGCGGCTGGCGCACGATCATGCGCGCGGTCTCACGACCGAAGAACTCGTCCAGCGGACGGCCATTGACGGTGATGTTGCCCGAACCCTTGCGCAGGAACACGCGAGCGGTGGAGGACTTGCGGCGGCCAGTGCCGTAGTTTTGAGTGATAGCCATGATTAGATATCCAGAACCTGCGGCTGCTGTGCGGCGTGCGGATGCTCAGTGCCGGCGTAGACCTTGAGCTTGCGGTACATCTGGCGACCCAGCGGACCCTTCGGCAGCATGCCCTTCACGGCGATCTCGATCACGCGCTCCGGGTGGCGCTCCAGCGCCTGTGCCAGCGATTCGGTCTTCAGGTTGCCGATGTAGCCGGTGAAACGGTGATACATCTTGTCCTGCAGCTTCTTGCCGGTGACGGCAATCTTTTCTGCATTGATGACGACCAGGTAGTCGCCGGTATCAACGTGCGGGGTGTAGACCGGCTTGTGCTTGCCGCGCAGACGGCGGGCCAGCTCGGTGGCGAGACGGCCCAGGGTCTTGCCCTCGGCGTCGACGAGGTACCAGTCGCGCTGGACGGTCTCGTTCTTGGCAGTGAAAGTGCTCATGAAGAACTCTAGGTTAGGTCGGGCTCATTGCGGCGAAAGGCTCGCCGGAACTCTGCCACGCGTTGTGAAAAGGTGAAGCGTAAGAGGCGGGATTGTACTCACCTTGGCCGGCGGGTGCAAGCCGCCCGCTACACCGGGTTGGCAGGGGCGCGGGGCCGGGCGAGAATCGAGGGGTCTTCCGCCCCACCGCGTACCGCCATGACCGTGCTCCGCCAGACCACCCCGCTGGACCACCTGCTGACCGAGGCGCAGCGCGCCCTGGACACGGTTTTTGGCAACCCACCGGCGGCCCGCCCCTACCCGGCGGCGGACACCGACGAGCCGGGCATGGACCGCGCCGAGCGTCGCCACGCCGCGGGCCTGATGCGGATCAACCACGTCGGCGAGGTCTGCGCGCAGGGCCTGTATTTCGGCCAGGCCGCCGTGGCCCGCGACCCGGCCACGCGTGAACACCTGCTGGAAGCGGCCCAGGAGGAGACCGACCACCTGGCCTGGTGCGCCACCCGCCTGGGCGAACTGGACAGCCGTCCCAGCCTGTTCAACCCGTTGTGGTATGCCGGCAGCTACACCATCGGCACCCTGGCCGGGCTGCGCGGCGACGGCTGGAACCTGGGCTTCGTGGTCGAGACCGAACGCCAGGTGGAGGCCCATCTGGACGAGCACCTGGTCGACCTGCCGGCCGGCGACCTGCGCAGCCGCGCGGTCATCGCCGTGATGAAGGAAGACGAGGCCCGCCATGCGGATCATGCCGAGCAGGCCGGCGCACGCCGCCTGCCGTTCCCGATTCCGGGCGCGATGGCGCTGGCCTCCAAGGTGATGAAGACCATCGCCTACCGGCTGTAACCGCGACACGGGGTCGGATCCCTCTTCACGGGAAAAGGGATCCGACCCCATCATGTCAGTTGGGCGAGACCAGCTTCAGGCCGATCACACCGGCCACGATCAGGCCCACGCAGGCCAGGCGGGCCGGCGATGCGCTGTCGTTGAACAGGTAGATGCCCAGCACGGCTACGCCCAGGGCGCCGATACCGGTCCAGATCGCATAGGCCGTACCGACCGGGATGCTCTTCATCGCCTGGCTCATCAGGTACAGGCTGATCAGTGCGGACACCACCGTGGCAACGGTGGGCAGGGGCTTGCTGAAGCCTTCGGAGTACTTCATTCCAAGCGCGAAACCGATCTCGAACAGACCGGCCAGCAACAGGTAGATCCAGGGCATGGGTGGGGGCTCCTTACCTTTTTTGACAAAAACGAAACGGCCCGGTGTTTTCACACCGGGCCGTGGGTCGGTACATCACCGTGGAACTATACCGCTTGCGCAACACAGGTTCCACGGGGCGGGTCGTCCCGCCTAGGTGGCGATGCCTGCGGGCATCGCGCATGGGGCTTACTCGGACAGGTTACGGCCGTGGAACAGCTCTTCGATCTCGCGCTTGAGCAGCGCTTCGATCTTCATGCGTTCCTTGAACGACAGGTTCTTGGCCTTTTCCTCGAACAGGTACTGGTCCAGGTCGAAGTCCTTCAGGTGCATCTTCGTGTGGAAGATGTTTTCCTGGTAGACGTTGACGTCGAACATCTCGTAACGCGACTTGATGTTCTTGGCCAGGAAGTTCTGGATCGAGTTGATCTTGTGGTCGATGAAGTGCTTCTTGCCCTTCACATCGCGGGTGAAGCCACGGACGCGGTAGTCCATGATCACGATGTCCGACTCAAGGCTCTCGATCAGGTAGTTCAGGGCCTTCAGCGGCGAAATGACGCCACAGGTGGCCACGTCGATGTCCGCGCGGAACGTCGCGATACCTTCCTGCGGATGGGTTTCCGGGTAGGTATGGACGGTGATGTGGCTCTTGTCCATGTGCGCGACCACGGCGTCGGAGATCAGCTCCTTGCCGGCCAGCTTCTTGTCGATCACCGGTTCTTCGGAGATCAGGATGGTCACCGAGGCACCCTGCGGGTCGTAGTCCTGGCGGGCCACGTTCAGGATGTTGGCGCCGATGATCTCGGCGACATCGGTCAAGATTTGAGTCAGCCTGTCGGCGTTGTACTCTTCATCGATGTATTCAATGTAACGCTGACGCTCCTCTTCGGTGCGCGCGTAACACACGTCATAGATGTTGAAGCTCAGCGCCTTGGTGAGGTTGTTGAAACCCTGCAGCCTCAGGCGAGGCAACGGCTTGACCACGGCGGTCGATTCCTGTGTAAGAAGGGGAAAGGGTGAATTATGGGGCAAACTGCCCCCGGGGGGAACGTGAAGACGCAAGAGTTCTGGCACACTGTTTGCCCTTAACAATTGCGCTGGTTAAGCTCCGCTATCGACCCCGTGAATCCGTTCATGCGCAGAGGGAGCGCCCCTATCGTGTCAACCGTGCGCCTAGCTAGCAGTCCACTGGCCCTGGATATCGCCACCATCGATCGTTTCCTGGCGCACAGCCACCGGCGGCGATATCCCACCCGTACCGACGTCTTCCGACCCGGTGACCCGGCGGGAACCCTGTATTACGTCATCAGCGGCTCGGTTTCGATCATGGCCGAGGAAGATGACGATCGCGAGCTGGTGCTGGGCTACTTCGGTGCCGGCGAGTTCGTCGGTGAAATGGGTCTGTTCGTCGAATCGGACCGCCGCGAGGTGATCCTGCGGACCCGTACCGCCTGCGAGCTAGCCGAAATCAGCTACGAACGCCTGCATCAGCTGTTCCTCGGCCCGCTGTCGGCCGATGCCCCGCGCCTGCTGTACGCGCTGGGCCAGCAGATCTCCAAGCGCCTGCTCGACACCAGCCGCAAGGCCAGCCGCCTGGCATTCCTGGACGTTACCGACCGGATTGTGCGCACTCTGCACGACCTGGCCCAGGAACCGGAGGCGATGAGCCATCCGCAGGGCAGCCAGCTGCGCGTTTCGCGCCAGGAACTGGCGCGCCTGGTCGGCTGCTCGCGCGAAATGGCCGGCCGTGTGCTGAAGAAGCTGCAGACCGATGGCCTGCTGCATGCCCGCGGCAAGACCGTGGTGCTGTACGGCACCCGTTGATCGACAGATGTCCGCCGGGCCATGCCCGGCGGATCGTCGTACGTGCGACACACCATCGCACGCCCCGCACATGTGCATCCGCTAGGCTCGGTGCATGGAACTGAGCAGCGAATTCTGGTGGTTCATCCTCATCGGTCTCGGCGCACAACTGGTGGACGGCGCGCTGGGCATGGCCTTCGGCCTGGTGTCCTCCTCGGTGATGCTGAGCATGGGGTTGCCGCCTGCGCAGGTCAGTGCCAGCATCCACACCGCTGAAGTCTTCACCACAGGCGCTTCCGGCGTGTCGCACCTGGCCGCCGGCAATGTCGACAAACGCCTGTTCCTGCGTCTGGCCCTGCCCGGTGCGGTCGGTGGCGCTCTGGGCGCGTACGTGCTCACCCAGATCCCCGGCGACATCATCCGGCCGCTGATCTACCTGTACCTGCTGGTGCTGGCCATCATCATCCTGGCCCGCGCCGCGGGCCGCTGGATGCCACAGGGCGAGATCCGCCGGGTGCCGGTGCTGGGCTTCTTCGCCGGCCTGCTGGACGCCAGCGGCGGCGGCGGCTGGGGTCCGGTGGCGACCTCCACCCTGCTCGCCCGTGGCGGCCAGGCACGCACCACCATCGGCACGGTCAATGCCGCCGAGTTCATCGTCACCCTGACCATCTCGGCCACCTTCCTGCTTTCGATGGGCGTGCAGCACCTGCAGATCGTCGCCGGGCTGCTGATCGGCGGCATGATGGCCGCGCCGGTGGCGGCGATCCTGGTAAAGCGGGTGAAGGAGCGCTGGGTGCTGGTAGCGGTGGGCGTGCTGGTGCTGGGCATCAGCCTGTTCCAGATCGGCCACGCGGTGTACGGGCACCTGTACCGCTGAGGCATCCCTTGTAGAGCCGGGCCATGCTCGGCTGATGGCGCACGGATGCCGCAACGAAGAGCAGCCGAGCATGGCTCGGCTCTACAACAGGCGCGGTCTACGCCTTCTCGCCGCCGCGCTCGACGCAGCCCCAGTTGAGGATGCGGGTGCCGGCCGGCAACACGCTGCGGAAGAAATCCACCTTGGAGCGCTTCGGGTTCACCACCACCGGCGCCTTGGCCGCCAGCAGCAGCGGCAGATCGGCGGTGCTGTCCGAATACGCGATATCGATATCGCCGTAGCCGCGCTCGCGCAGCATGCGCATCTTTTCTTCGTTGTGGCAGTGGCGGGTCGGGCCGACGCCGCCCAGTCGCGGGCCGACCTCGGTGCCGATCACCGGCACGTCCTGATGGGCGACGAACGCCAGGATCGCCCGCGCCAGCTCCGGTGGCGCGCCGGTGGCCACCACCACCCGGTCGCCCTTGGCGCGGTGCGCGGCGAACACCTCCAGCGCCTGCGGCAGCAACTTGGCGCGCATCTGTGCCTCGTTGCGCAGCACATAGGCGTCGATCACGCGGTTGAAATCACGCGCGCGATGCAGGCCGAAACTGCCGATCCACACGTAGACCGAAATGCCGGCACGGCGCGTGGGCAGCATCGCCACCATCGGCCCGGCAATCGGCGTGACCAGCAGCGCGGCCAGCATGCGCAACGGGTTGCGCTTGATCAGCGAGGCGAACAGGTGCGTGCCCGAATCGCCATCGTAGAGGGTGTGGTCGAAGTCGAAGACCACCAGCGGCGCATCCCCGCGCGGCGTTGGATAGTGCGTTGTCATGCCGCGAAGAATAGCTGACGCAGGCCCTCGCCCGGCTCTTCCACGCGCATGAAGGCCTCGCCGACCAGGAACGCGTGGATGCCGGCGTCGCGCATCAGGGCCACGTCCTGCGGGCCGAGGATGCCGCTTTCGGTGACCAGCAGGCGATCACGCGGCACCGCCTTCTGCATGTCCAGGGTGGTCTGCAGCGACACCTCGAAGGTGCGCAGATTGCGGTTGTTGATGCCGATCATCGGCGCCGGCACCTGCAGCGCGCGCTCCAGCTCATCGATGTCATGCACTTCCACCAGCACGTCCATGCCCAGCGAAAGCGCCAGTTCGGACAGGGTGGCCAGCTGGGTGTCGTCCAGCGCGGCGACGATCAGCAGGATGCAGTCGGCGCCAAGCACGCGCGCTTCGTACACCTGGTAGGCGTCGATCACGAAGTCCTTGCGCAGCACCGGCAGCGTGCAGGCCTCGCGGGCCTGCTGCAGGTAGGCGTCGGCGCCCTGGAAGAAATCGACGTCGGTCAGCACCGACAGGCAGCTGGCACCGCCGAATTCGTAGCTGACGGCAATGTCGGCCGGGCGGAAATCCGGGCGGATCACGCCCTTGGACGGGCTGGCCTTCTTCACCTCGGCGATCACAGCCGGGTCGCCGTTGGCCACCGCCGCCTGCAGCGCGCGCACGAAGCCACGGACCGGCGGGGCGCTGGCCAGGGCGGCCTGCAGCTCCTCGAGCGGGCGCTGGGCGCGGCGCTGGGCTACTTCTTCGGCCTTGCGGGCCAGGATCGTCTGCAGGATGTCGCTCATCGTCGTCGCTTCGGTACTGGGGCGGTGAGGACGGCCATTATCGGCCATCGGATGGGTCAGGCTGAACCGCGCGCTCAGGCAATCAGCGCGCGGGTGGTGTCAACGTACTGCTGCAGGCGCTGGCGGGCGCTGCCGTTGGCGATGGCGGCACGGGCGCGGGCCAGGCCGTCGCCGATGTCGCTGGCCACGCCGGCCACGTACAGCGCCGCGCCCGCGTTGAGGGCAACGATATCCAGCGCCGGGCCCGGCTCGTTGTCCAGCACCGCGCGCAGCAGGGCAATGGACTGCTCCGGGCCATCCACGCGCAGGTTGCGGCTGGCCGACATGGCGATGCCGAAGTCTTCCGGATGGATCTCGTACTCGCGCACCTTGCCGTCGCGCAGTTCGCCCACCAGGGTGCCGGCGCCCAGCGAGATCTCGTCCATGTTGTCGCGGCCCCAGACCACCATGGCGCGCTCGGTGCCCAGTTCGCGCAGCACGCGCGCCTGGATGCCTACCAGATCGGGATGGAACACGCCCATCAGCACCGCCGGTGCGCTGGCCGGGTTGGTCAGCGGGCCGAGGATGTTGAAGATGGTGCGCACACCCATTTCGCGGCGGACCGGGGCCACCACCTTCATCGACGGGTGATGGATCGGCGCGAACATGAAGCCGATGCCGGTCCGGTCGATGGCCTGCGCCACCTGCGCCGGCTGCAGCTCGATCACCGCGCCCAGCGCTTCGAGCGCATCGGCGCTGCCGGACTTGGACGACACGCTGCGGTTGCCGTGCTTGGCCACGCGCGCGCCTGCGGCGGCGGCGACGAACATCGCGCAGGTGGAGATGTTGAAGGTGTGCGAGCCATCGCCACCGGTACCGACGATATCAACCAGGTTCGTGGTGTCGGCCACCGGCACTGGCCGGGCGAATTCACGCATCACGGTGGCCGCCGCGGCGATTTCGTCCACGGTCTCCTTCTTCACGCGCAGGCCGGTGAGGATCGCCGCGGTCATCATCGGCGAGACATCGCCGCGCATGATCTGCCGCATCAGGTCGACCATTTCGTCGAAGAAGATTTCGCGGTGCTCGATGGTGCGGTGCAGGGCTTCCTGGGGGGAGAAGCTCATGGGAATGCTCCTTGGATCAGGCCGCCGGGCGCTGCAGGAAATTGCGCAGCAGGGCGTGGCCGTGTTCGGTGAGGATGGATTCGGGGTGGAACTGCACGCCTTCCACCGGGAACTGGCGGTGGCGCAGGCCCATGATCTCTTCGATCGAACCGTCGTCGTTCTCGGTCCAGGCGGTCACTTCCAGCACGTCCGGCAGGCTGTTCTTGTCCACCACCAGCGAGTGGTAGCGGGTGGCCTGATAGCGGTCCGGCAGGCCGGCGAACACGCCCTTGCCTTCATGGCGGATCGGCGAGGTCTTGCCGTGCATGATGTTGCCGGCACGGATCACCGTGCCGCCGTAGACCTGGCCGATGCCCTGGTGGCCCAGACAGACGCCGAGAATCGGCGTGGTCGGGCCCAGCCGCTGGATCAGTTCCAGCGACACGCCCGCTTCGTTAGGCGTGCACGGGCCGGGCGAGATGACGATGCGCTCAGGCTTCTGCGCGGCGATCTCGTCCACGCTCATCGCATCGTTGCGCACCACCTTGACCTCGGCGCCCAGCGTCTGCAGGTACTGCACGAGGTTGTAGGTGAAGCTGTCGTAGTTGTCGATCATCCACAACATGTCAGGTTCCGTCGCTTATCAGGAAAATGGCGTATACGTTTTCGGTGTAGGTGATGGGGCCGGAGGCAATGACTTCGCCGCTGTAATTGAAGCCGCCCTGCGGCGGCGCCGACACCGGGCCTGGCTTGGGCGGGGAGAGGTTCTTGAGCGCACTCGGCCCGTTCTGGCCGCGTGGCCAATCGCCGGCCTGCACGCCATAGGCAAAGTCAGGGGCGACGTCGGAAATGCTGTACAGGCCGATGACCTTCGCGCCATAGGCACCGGCCAGGCCCGCTGCCGATTCGCGGGTCTGCTGGGCGGCCTCAGCCTTCAGTTCGGCGCGCAGCTTCGATGCTGCGGAATAGGTAGGGCTCTGCGTGGAAACCTGTACTTCCCTGCTTGCCTGCAGTGCGCCGAGGAAGCGCTGCAGGCTTTCGCCATCAGCGAAACTGGCGCTCAACGACTGGCTGACCGAGACGCCGATGAAGACGCTCTCTCCATCCTTGTACCGGCTCTGCGGACTGACCTGCAGGTTCTCGGCCTTGATGCTGTCGGCCACTGCACCATGGCGCTTGAACAGCGCCATGACCTGGCGGCCATTTTCCTGGACGCGCCTGCGGGCCGCTTCGGTCTTCATGTCCACCGAGTCGAGCCGGACCAAGACACCGAAGCGATCCGGCATGACCTGGCGCTCGGCACTGCCCTTCACCAGCAGGTGCGGCTGCGAGGG